>SVPN01000048.1 GCA_015065805.1 Oscillospiraceae bacterium
CCGCCACCAGATGCTGGACAATCTCCCCGTTCTTCTTGAGCGGATGGATTCGGCGGGCAGACGGCAGTTAGAGGGACAGCTCGGCCTGTTTGACGATCCCGCTTTGTTCGATGCCGACACACCCGAGGAAGAGCTTGCGCCGCTTGCAGAGCTCCCGAGCGCAGAGCTTTTGGCGATGGAAAAAGCGGTGACGGGACTGTACCTTTCGGGACATCCTCTTAAAGAATACGAGCCGTATCTTGCCCATCTGCGTGTCACGCCGCTCAATACCTTACTGGAGCGTGCCGAAGAGAATGCCGACAAAGCCGACGGCGAAGCAGTCAAGCTCTTCGGTTCTCTTTCGGACATCCGCACCAAAGCCACCAAAAGCGGCGGCACGATGGCGTACGCCGTGCTGGAGGATCTGACGGGCACCGTCGAGCTGGTGCTGTTCCCCAAAACGCTCGCCGCACTGACCGCCTCTCTTTCCGAAGGACAGGTCGCCGTTGTCAACGGACGGCTCAGCCTGCGGGAGGATCAGCCGCCCTCCGTCATTGCGGATCGACTGACGATGATCAGTTCCCCTGCCGATCTGCCCAAGCCGCCGTCGAGATCCGCCAAATACGGCTTGTATCTGCGGCTGATGAGCGCACAGGATCCCGCCTGGGAGGCTGTCAAAGCTCTGTTGACGCGTTCAAAGGGAGATCGCCCTGTATTTATCCGCTTTGCGGATACGGGCAAGCTTGTCAAAGCGGCGGGATTGTCGGTCCGCGCGGATAAGGCACTGATTTTCAAACTGCAGAAGCTTCTTTCCGAAGCCAATATCGCGGTTATCGACTGATTTTTTTGCAAAAAACGGATAATTTGCGTTAAAAACAGAAATAATACTTGCTTTTCCCTCAAAGGTCTTGTATAATAGATGGGACTTTGAAGTTTGATTTGTTTTTTTCACATAAAAGGAGTTGTATTGCAATGTCTGTCAAACGTATTGCTGTCCTGACCAGCGGCGGCGATGCCCCCGGTATGAACGCGGCAATCCGCGCTGTTGCCCGTACGGCGATCAATCGCGGTCTTGAGGTGTACGGTGTCTATCGCGGTTATAACGGTCTTATCCACGACGATATGTTCGAGATGAATCTGCGCAGTGTGTCGGATATCATCCACCGTGGCGGCACAATGCTTTACACCGCTCGCAGCCCTGAATTCCGCACGGAAGAGGGTATGCAAAAGGCAATCGAAAACTGCCGTAAACGCGGTATCGACGGCGTGGTGGTCATCGGCGGCGACGGTTCGTTCCGCGGCGCACAGGATCTGACCCGCAGAGGTCTTCCCTGCATCGGTATCCCCGGCACCATCGACAACGATATCTCCTGCTGTGAGCACACCATCGGTTACGATACGGCTCTCAACACCTGTATGGATATGATCGACAAGCTTCGTGACACCGCTCAGTCGCACGACCGTTGCAGTGTTGTGGAGGTTATGGGTCGCCGTGCCGGTTATCTGGCGCTGAACGTCGGCATCGCCTGCGGCGCAACGAGCATCCTGGTTCCCGAAGTGCCGTTTGATTTCGAAACCGATATTTTGGAGCGTATGGCGGCAACCGCCAAAACCCAGAAGAAGCATTTCATCATCATCGTCGCAGAAGGCGTCGGCGGTGTTCTGGAAATGGCAAAGTCCATTGAGGAGCGCACGGGTATCGAGACCCGCGCTACCATCCTCGGTCACGTGCAACGCGGCGGTTCGCCCACCCTGCGCGACCGTGTGCTGGCAAGCCAGATGGGCAACAAAGCGGTGGATCTCCTGCTCGAAGGCAAGAGCAACCGCGTGGTGACCATCCAGAACGATCACATCCTCGATTACGATATCGAAGAAGCGCTGGCGATGAAGAAGCCCTTTGATCTTGACCTCTACGAGATGGCGCACGAAATCTCTATCTGATTTTTCACAAAACACAAGCACCCGTAAATGTTCCGATTTACGGGTGCTTTTTGTATTTTGATTTGACACCGCTCCTATAATTTGATAAAATATGTGTATACGATCCTCACAAAGGAGTTGTTTTGGATGAAAAAACGTTTATTTGCCCTGTTGCTGTGTCTGTCGATGTTGCTGTCGGTCTCCCCGACGGCGTTGGCAGAATCCGACACAGCACCTGCTGACGGTCTGTTTTACACGCTGTCCTACGGCACCACCGACGGTAAGACGCTGTCAGAGCTGACCGCCCTGAACGCCGAGCAAGCCGCCGGTTACGCGGATGACCGCGGTTTTACGCTGAATTCCTCGACAGGCATCCCCTGCCAGGTGTTCGAGGTGGATGTCAGCGGCGTTACGGACAGCGTTGTCCTGACCGTCGGTGCATCGACTGTTGAAAACGAGCGCGTGGCACTCAAGGTATTCAACACCGCCGCCAACGCCTGGGAAACCGTCAGCACCGTTGTTACGGCCGGTGACCTCAAAGCAACCGTGCCGCTTGCCGATCACGTTGCCGACGGCAAGCTCAAAGCAATGGTGACACTTGATTTTGTCGCCAACGGCTCCAACCGCTTCATCTGGAGCACCGACCAACAGCACTATACCAAAAACGATGACCTCAACGAGACCTACTATAAGATCCACGAATATATGGTGAGCGAATACCAAAAGGATACCGTCGCCTATGTCATCAACACAGGCGATATCGTGGACGACACCCCCAACCTGCCCAACTCCCCCAAGCAATGGCAATTGGCAAGCGATGCCTTCAAGCTTCTTGACGACGCAGGTGTTCCCTACGGCATTGAAACGGGCAACCACGATGTCGGCGATTTCCCCGCCAACAACTACGTGCGTTATCTGCAGCATTTCAGCGCGGAACGATATGAGGACAATCCGTGGTTCGGCGGCACTGCGGATGACAACAAGTGCCATTACGATCTTGTGACCGTCGGTAACTACGACTTCCTGCTTCTGTACATCGGCTACGGTCTGGGCGGCGATTCCGCTGTGCTGGAATGGGCAAATAACGTGCTTGCGATGTACCCCCACCGCAACGCCATCCTCTGCACCCACCAATATCTCAAGCCGACTACGCTGACACAGGAGGGTCGTGCTGAGATCCTTCACGATAAGATCGTCACGCAAAACCCCAATATCAAAATGATCCTTTCGGGTCACTACGACGGCGCGGGCTACAAATGGCGAGACGCCAACGGACGTCAGGTGCTGGAGGTTGTCGCAGACTATCAGTTTGTGCAGGCGGAAAGCGAAGAGTACTATGCCGATCACGAAGATCCGCTCCACCACATCGGCTCTGTTCCCTATTGCAACGGCGAAGGCTATCTGCGCGAGATCCTGATCAACGGCAATACGATCGATATGTATGCGTTCTCCCCCGTGACAGGCGGTAAGACACCCTTCGGCGCCCGCGACGATGTGCGTTTCACCGTGGAGCTTCAGTCAAACGAACGCACACTGACCACCTTCGGCTTTACTGCCGATACTAAGGACGGTGCGAGCGTCACGCAAAACGCCGAGGAAGGGCTGTACATCGTCTGTGATGCTCCCGCTCTGTCCGCCTTGATCGAAAACGCCAACGCCATTGATAAGTCGCTGTACACCAAGGACAGCTACAAAGCAATGAAGGCGGCGATGAAAGCCGCCAAGAGTGCTCTCAAGAGCAAAGACGGTATGGCAAACAGCTTTGTTGCACTGAGTACCGCCATCGGTGCACTGGATGTGAGCACCTTTGTTATGGATCGCGACAAGCTGGAAACCGTCATCGATTTCAACCTCCAGCTTCCTATGTGGAAAAACACAAGCGGTGCGGATTCGCTGGACAAGGCGCGTTCCTATGTGGATGCGGAACAGCTGGAAAACGGCGGCTTTGTGGCGCAGAAATCCGACTATTCACCGAACAACTGGCCCGCGATCAAATACGTCGAGCCGATCACCTTTACGCCGAAAGACGGCAAGGTCTATCTGTATCTGGATGTTGAAGCGGGCAGTACCTGGTCGATCTTCCCCACGTTCATTCAGGATATGAAGCTGCATGATGGTCGCCTGAACTACATCGTGGAAGGCTCTCACCGCAACGATCTGGATGCAGGCTGCGGTGTGTATAAGGGCGTGTACGATGTGACCGATGCGCTTGTGGAAATGGGTCTTGACCTGACAAAGGAAATGACCGTCACCTTCTCGATGAATGTTGTCCCGGGTCCCGTGACCGTCAACGAACTCTCGATCCTGACAGGTGAATATCCGCAAGGCACCGATCTTTCGGGCATCTGGCAGTGGGTCCTGCTCGGCGGCGTCATCCTTGTGGGCGTTGCGGCCATCGTGTTTGCATTGCTGTACAAGCCGAAGAAAAAGGAATCCGAAAGCAACACTACCGAAACCGCATAACCGCACATATAAAAAGAACATCCTGAGCTAACGCTTTGCCGCGTATACTCTGAAAGTATACGAATAACTCGTAAAAGGCTGTCGCATCTGAACTGCGACAGCCTTTTTTATTTCACCGTATCCATTCCATAAACTGCCGATACCATTCCACCAACTTGAAACGCACCTCATACCGCGTCGGTGCGGTGACGATATCGGTCTGCTCCTCAGATAAAATCCCCTCCCACTGCGGTTCGCACGCGCTCGACAGACACATCGGCGGAAACACCATACACCACCAGTTTTGCCCTTTTCCCGCACCGATCACCACGCGTAAAGCGCGGTAGGTTCCCGCGGGTAACGTGATGTGTTCATAATGCCGCGTATTGAAATAACTGTCACACAGCTCCACTGTCACCGATTCGTTCACACCGTTTTCGATGAGCACACGCTGTGCCGCGGCTTTGATCGTCGGCAGGGCTTCTTTAAGTGTTTCCTCAGCAAGTGCCGTGCTCATCACACCGTCAAGCAGACCGTTCGCTTCCAGAAGAATCGCGTCGCGCACCTTGAGCTTGATCGCCTGATCCTCTTCGCTGTCCGATGCGGCAAGAATATGCAACCGCAGCACCCGCTCGCTAACGTCCTCACATTGCGCCGTAAAGCCGCATAAAGACAGAAGCAGTCCTGCAACCACCCCGACGCAAATCGCCCTGAAAACCCGTTTTAAACTCATGTACGATCATCCTTTCTATGTTTGTCACACAAAGGATGCCGCAAAATACGGGAAATATACAAAAACCCGATTCCGCAAAAACCTTTGCGGAATCGGGTTTGCATTTGTTACGGCTGTGCCGCTAATCCCTTTTTGAAGGCATTCAACGCATTGGTTGCCGTATCATCCAACTCCAAATAATTGGCAATATAGTCCACTCCGTCGATCTGCACATAGTCGTTGCGGTTGAACCAGATCGCCGCCTTGATATTCTGACAGAACGGATAATACGCGCGATTGTTCAGGCACGAGAACATATTGTTGATGTAATATGTCTGGTAATAGCGGTTTCTGCCGAGCGTTGTATTCGTCCAATAGTCGTAGTCGTAGTTATAGGTCTTCTCACCGCCTGCGCCGCACGCAAACTCCGAGATCACCCACGGATAATTAATGAAATAGTCCTTGCTCTCGTCATACACCTCGGTATATTCCTGCTGGAACGTTCTGACCGTGGAGGAGTTGCCCATCTCGTAATTGGTCAAGCCGAGGATCTGGACATATTCCGCACCGGGCATATAACACAACGTATCGCCCCAGGACGAATACGGCGTTGTCGGCGTGAACGGATTGAAGATCCAGATGCAGTTGTCCACACCTTCCTCTTGGAAGATGTTATACAGATATTGCCAGCCCATAATGAAGATATCGGGATCCAACAGCGACACCAGACCGCAATAGCTTGTCCAGTCGGTATTCATCTCGTTGTTAAGGCGGAACAGCACAGGGCTCTTATAGGTCTTGATATCGCGTGCGAGCTGACGGAAATGCGCATCATAATCTCCGCGGAGCACGTTGAAAATCGGAGTCACGCCCGTCAGATTGCTGTTGTTGGACGTAGTGTATTGGTAGGTGAACTGCAACACGGGTTTGCCGTTATAGCCGTTACCGCCTGCCAATTCCTGCGCCATCTCCAGCGGGAACGGAATCCGATAATTGCTGCCCCAACCGATGTGTGTATACGTCGGCAGGATGTCGTATTGCTGACCGATCGCCGCCTCAATACGGGCGCGCTCCGAGGTGATGAAATCGTAGCGGTTGCCGTAATTGGAATCGGCAGGCTCCACCATACTGTGGGAGAAAAAGCCCCAATCCGTCGTATTCTGATTGCACAGCTTGTCGTAATATGCTCTCGTTTCCGCGTTCCAGGTTGCGGGAATGATCTTCTCGTACTGCCCTTGCGGATTGACTGCCGTGCCGTAGACGGTGATCTCTTTAAAGGAACGGATCAGGCGGTCGATCATCCCCTCTGTAGGAGCGGAGGACTTGAGCACCATCAGGTAGAAGGTGTCGTAGGTATAATACTTGCGGATGATCGCAATGCTGTAATACGGCATCGCGATTTTGCCCTGCCAATCAATGGCAATGTCGTACGTCATCACCGTGTATCCGGGCAACATCGTTTCGGACACGATCGGATCACGTGTATATCGCAGATAGTTGTTGTCCAGGAAGCTCTCGTTGGAGATGTACGGGATCAGCCATTCATCACGGTAGGTTTCCCAGCTGCTGTAGGGGTTTTCCTCCTCCTTGGAGACGGTCAGCACGCAGGTATCGGATTCGTACCGTGAGCGCAACGCCGACAGCGAATAATCCGGCATCCAGTCAAGGGGAATATCGATCTGATAGCCGTCGGGATAATTCATTACGCGCTTTTCCGACTCGGTATAATAGATCTTCTTGTTATCCGCATAATAATCAAACGAGGTTTTCGGTGTACGCTCACCGTCTTCATACACCTCGATGCCCGTCAGGGTCTGTAAGCCCGCCGTTTCCTCAGTAAACACATAATCCGACTTGATCGCCATATACGGGTCGGCGGGAATATCAAAGTCGCGCGAGGTCTGATAGGCTTTGTCTACCGTCAGATCCCGAACCGTGACGGTTTCGCCGTTATAGCCGACAACGTAGATCATAATACCGCTGATCCACAGATTGCCGTTGAAAAGACAGCTTTCGGGAACCTTGCCCGCATTGATGATGGAAGAAACCGAGATCGTGCCCGTATAGGTGCCGCGCACAAGATCGCCGGAGCCGGAATCCAAATCGGAAGACATAAACGAGTTGATCGGGATCTGCACACAATCCGCTCCGCCATCAATATGCGGGCGGGAGCCGCCCAAGAACAGCACCACGCTTGCACCCGAGGATGCCACCGTCAGATCATACGAGATCGTTGCATAAGACGGTGCTAAGATCCGTTGATCATAGGCGTGAGCTGTGGTCGGCCAGGTATACGGGTTGGCATAGGCGTTGTAACCGGTGTTACCCGGCTGCAGATCCTGCTCCGTGACATTGACAAAGGTCACACCGTCGGATGCCGCTTCCTGCCTGACGGTGCAAAAGCTCTGTTGCACCAATTGAACGGGATTGGTCCACAGATCCATATCGGGTGCCATCAGGCTGACTGTTGAAAGAGATCCGAGATCCACATTCAGGGTAGCGCGCAGGATCAGCTTGACATCCGTTGTATTGACTTTCCCGTCGCCGTTGTAGTCCGCCGCCGCTTTTTGCGTTGCCGTCAGCCCCACGCCCGTCACCAACGACGATAACAGCATACGGGCATCGTATGTGGCAACCGTGCCGTCTCCGTTCACATCACCACGCGTCGTCGCGGCGGTCACCGAAAGCAACGATCCCATCACCGACAAGCCGCCGATCACCAGCGCAAGCGCTGTCACAAGCGCGATCCATCGTTTCATACATTCCAACCCCTTGGCAGAGTTTTATAACACATCTCAATCGTAGCATATTATCCAAAATCCGTCAATCTTCCGATGGAAATTCATACAAAAGAGCCGCATATCCGGCTGATATGCGGCTTTTTTCATTTGCCTACGGTTCTTTTGGATTTTTTGGCGGCTTTCTCGGCTTCCATACGTTCACGGTGGATGCGATGCAACTCTTCCGTAGCAAGCGACAGCTTTGTCACAACATTTTGCTTTGTCGGATAACAATAAAACGAGTCGTTGTCGGTGGAAATATCCACGCAGTCATACGGCTTGATATAGCAATAATCGTATTCCACGTGCAAGCCGTACATACCGACGGGCTTGCGCTCGATCTCGTATTCTTCCCCTTTGTAGGTACCTTTGAGCACAAAGCCGTTTTCGATGTCGTGAGTCAGCACCGCTTCGCCTAAATGTTCAAACCTCCAGCACCGCGGAAGCGAATACACATCCACGGTATCCTCAAAATGATACCGTCCCTCTTCGATCTCGCGGCGCACCTCGGCGCGTTGCCATTCGTACCAGTCGGGGATGTGTGTAAATTCCGTTTCGCCCTCAAGCGCGTGAAGCACACCGAGCTCGTCCATCTCCCACTGCTTACCGCACGCGGTACAAAACAACTTAGTCCCCTCCGAAGACATCTGATGCTCCTTCTTGCAGGCGGGACATTGATACAGCACCTTGTGCAACCCCTCCGCACGGAAGCCTTCGGTGATGCGCAGATTTTGCTCCCGTTGCCAGCGGTATTCATCGTATTGCATTGCTTCGCGGACAATACGGTTGATCTCCTCCACCGATTTTTCCGCCACTTCTTCCGCGGTCAGCACCTTGGTCAGCGTTGTGTACAGCGGCACCTTGCGCGGCTTGCGGTAATTCCAGAAGGGCGTGTGCAGATAGTTGCCGTGATGCACCATCACCACAACGGGAGCTTTTGCGAGCTTGATCATTTTTCCGAGCGCATCGGGCAGGATCGCAGTCGTGCCGACGGGCGAATACCGCGCCTCGGGATACATACACAGCACATCCTTGTTTTTCTCCAGCACGTGACGGATAGCACGGATCAGGTGCAGGTCGGTGGTAAATTTGCGCTTGCAGATGCATCCTAAAAGCTCCATCAGCCACGGACGGCGGTAATAGCCGTCAATGGTCGCGACATTGTTGACGCGATGCGGGAAGGTTGCCATCGCTGACAGCTGAAAATCCACAAAATACATATGGTTTGACAACAGCATATACGGCGGCTTGAGATCCTCCATCCCGAATTTTTCGATTTTGTATTCGATTCCGCGCGGCATTAGAAAACGGCTGACCAGCGCAAGCAGTGCCGTCATAACGATCGGTTGCCGAATGGGATATTTTGCCGTGTTGTACGGCTTTTTGCCGTATTGCACATCCTTTGTCATTGTTCCCCCTCCTCTATATCAGAAACAGTATACCATAGAAGACGAAAAATGACAAGACAGGGAATATTGGTATTTGAAGTATTCCGCAAACGCATAGCAATACCGTAGGCGCGCTCCCCTCAACGCGCCGCACGTTCAGTGACAAGACTGTGCATCCCTCGCATATCCACAGCAAACTTACCAAAATAAGCAAAAAGCGACCAAACGGAGCAGAATTGAGGTAAGAGTAAGTAAAAGTAGTGCACATGCTCCGTTAGATAGATTAAAATATGTCAGTTATTAGTTATTGAGGATAAATAAGATTTCATATCCCCAACAAATTGATTTCCACAACGTGCGAATTCACCCAATACTCTGTCAATACCATTTTCAGTTGTAAACCAATTATCTTTTGTTATGTTGTAGCAATGAACAGGGCATACCTTAATCTCAACATTGGGAAAAGCCATTTGATAAAGCATAAGGCAGCGTCTGGCATGAAACGCTTTGCAGACAATCAATGCTTTTTTTATATCAATGCCACTTTCGTCAACGGCTTTTCGTGAAAGAAAAGCATTATCACGAGTATGTCTCGATTTATCCTCTCCGATAATTGCATCTATAGGTACACCGTTTTTTGCAAACACATCAATAAAGAACGCGCAGTCGGATTGGTAATCGCCAGTATATATTTCTGCTTTCGAACGAACACCTGGCCATTTATCTCGCTTAACACTAACTCCACCAGAGGGAATAAGCCACTTGGCATAACCTTTATGGTACAGTTCGGCCGCATATTCAGGTTGCTCAGGATGTGACCCTCCCGGCAGAAAGATTGCATCAACCTTTTCAGGCTCATCAGAAATAAAAATATAGTCCGAAATATCCGAAATAATCTTATTCATTTTGCATTCTCCTTCGCTGTGCGGCAGGAAGCGATCAGCATTACACGCAAGGAAGTACATTTTGCAGAAAGTGCTTTATATGATTGTTCATCGATGTAGTTGGTTTTGTGTAATAATTCAAGCCAATAGCCTGTTCCGCTTGCTTCTTTTAAGGCAATTTCAAGTTTTGAAACAAAGTCTTTCTTGCCTTGTGCGTACTGTGCTTCATGGATGTTGGCACCGATGCTCGTTCCGCTTCTGCCGATTTGGTTAGAAATAATAGA
>SVPN01000049.1 GCA_015065805.1 Oscillospiraceae bacterium
CGTATGCTGATACCGATAAAGTTTTCTATATCAAAGCAAACGACGTTACGGAGGGCTCTTTTGATGAACTGATCAACTACTACGCATCTAATGGCGGCACGCTCGACACAGAGTATTCCACATCTTCCGAGAAGTTGTATACATTCTCTTGGGGCAAAATTATCGCAACCCGTCTGGGTTCAAAGCTCTCCATTGAAATCACTCTTAACTAAACAGAACAGCCTTGTTCGATTAAAACTAAGGCAAAGGCAAGTAAATCCGAATCTGCCTTACGCGGCAGCCTTTCGGTGCTTTTTGTCTTGCCGTCATAGCAAGGCGTCAGCCTTGCGTCTTCCGTCGCAACAAAAATCCCGCGAAATTCTGCTCGCGTAAGGTCGCAGAATGGAAAGGGAGCGGATTTTTGTCTGTGCGCGGCACAAAACGGAGCAAACCCTGTCGGGTTTGCGAGTATTTTAACAATGCAGAGGCGAAAATCCGCCCCTTACCATCAGGTTCGGATTTGTTTGCCTTTGCCTACGCTACGTATTGTATCATATCACGGCAAGGTTGACAATAGTATATTAAAATGGTAGAATCAATTCTATGGAAGTAAAAGAAAACGGAGGAGAAAAAGAATGGAGCAAAAAGACGATTCGCTGCTGAAGTTTTCCCGCGAGGACTACGAGAAAATGGTCAAGCAGGTGCTGGAAGAGGGGAAGCACGAGCTGTTCATTGAGATCGTAGACAATATCCTCAAGTGGAAATTTGTCAGCTGGCGCGGCAACGAGGATGTCCGCCGTTACAATCTGGGCGATGACCTGTACGGTGAGGTGCATTATTGCCTGATCAAGGAAGCCGAGGGGCTGATTTTCCGCAACGGCGCGGTTGTGGATCCGCATTATTTCCAGGCGTTGATTCTCACGGTGGGTGTCGGTCGCTTCCTGAACCTGCTCCACCGCGAAAAATACGCTCACGGCAATCTGAGCGCACCCCGCTTCCAGCCCCTGCGCAAAGCACTCGGTATGGAAGACGAAGACGGTGTCAAGCAAACGCAGATCCCGATGGTTTCCGTGGAAACGGGCGGCTATTCCGAGGATGAAGAGGAGATCGGCATCGACATTCCCGACCCCGAAAACGGTTACATTGATGTGGAAGTGGTCGATCAGTTTGAGCGTATGTCGTATGACCTCAACGACGAGGCTCTCAACAGCAAGAAAAAGCCGCACATCATCCTGACCTGGTTCCTGTTCGTCACCAACCTGCGCCGCACGGGCTATGACAACAAGCTTGTCAAGGGCTTGCTGGAAAACCTGTTCTCGGAAATGACGCTGTCCGAAATCGTCAAGTACATCGATCAGCACCGCGACACGATCTACAGCGCAAAGGTGACCGATGAGCAGGTGGAGGCGCTGTATGCGCTGGTCAGCGGGCCTGTCGGTGACACGGTGTACAACGACTACTGTATGCAGGGCAAAACGTTGCGTGCGACCATTTCGGACTGGCTGAACCGCTGGAACACCGTGTTTAAGGAAAAAGGCTATTATTGATCCGCCGATCGGCGAATATAAACAAAGGATGTGTATCAAATGAAAAAGATCATTTCGACGGTACTGACATTGGCGATTGTGGTCGGTCTTCTGGCGTTCTTCGGCCCGAAGCTGCTGCATACGTGCGATGATTGTGAAGAGTTTTTTGTTGGCCCCGGCTATGAGCCGAATGCCTTGCTGGACCTGATCGATGAGTCCGACACGATCTGCCGTGATTGCGCAGAAAAGCATCACGCGGTGGAAATTGCGCTCGGAAAGGAACTTGAGGAGTTCCAAAAACCCCTGTTCTGATGAGGATACTGCAAGCGGCTTTGTTTTCGGACAAGGTCGCTTTCTCTAAAACAAACGCGCCTCTTATCATCAGGTTCGGATTCTAAAGGAGGAATGTCTGTTGACAAGCAGATGGATCGCTGTTTTGGCGGCAGTTGCGCTGTGCCTGACACTGTGCGGATGCGATGTGGAAATCCTTCCGCCGTCCGACGATTGGGAGCCCGCCGTGACGCAAACCACTGTTGCTACGACGACCACCACGGTTGCACCGGATGCGGAGGTGCCGCTGACGCTTCTTGAAAACGGCTATGCATATTCGTTGCTTAGTGAGGAACAGCAGGAAAATTATGATGCGATCGTCAAAGAGCTGTACGACAAGCGTGGAATGAACACCAAGGCGGACGGTGAACGCGGACTGACCGTGAAGCTGAAAAATCACGTGCGCTCCGAAGAGGAGATCGAGGAGCTGTTTTACGCGGTGTTTGACGATCACCCGGAGTTTTTCTATCTGCGCTCAAAATACAGCTGGTTCAAGATCGGCAACCGCTTTACACGATTGAGCTTCTTTTATTCGTGGGACGCAGAGGAACGCGCCGTAAAGGCGACGGAGCTGGAAGCGGCGGTATCGTCGCTGGTGACGCAGGCGCAAGGGCTGTCCGATGCGGAAGCGGAACAGCTGTTTCACGATACGCTGATCGAGAAAAACGAGTATAACACCGCGGCGGCATCGGATAGTGCCGCGCAAAGCGATGCGTATTATGCGGCAAGCTCACCGTATGCCGCGCTTTGCACCGGGGACGCGATCTGCGGCGGGTATTCGCGTGCCTTTCATCTGTTGCTCAGCCGCGTCGGCATTCCGAACACAGCGCTGATCAACGACGATCACGCGTGGTCGATGGTGTGGCTGGACGGCGAGGCGTATCATGTGGATGTGACATGGGACGATCCTGTCGGGGTTGAAAACGGCGAGCGCCATTCCTATTTCAACATCACCGATGACGAGGCGCGCGCCACGCGTGACATCCCTCAGCAGGTGCGCGAGCTCCCCGCGGCGACCGCGACAACGTACAATTACCATACGATGAACGGTCTTGTGTTTGGTGATGTGTATGACGACGGGATTGCCGAATGCATCCTCACGCAGATCGAAAACGGGGCAGAGCAGGTGATACTCAAGTTCGATCCGGAGGAATATGAGGACGCTGTCAATCGATTTTTTGAGGATCAGACGTTTTTTGATATCGTGTATGAGCTGGATGATGACACGCTTCGCGACCGTTGGTACGCGCAAATGACCTATCAGGGCGAAGAACGTATCGGCGATATTATCATTTTCCCGAGTGAATAAAACGGAGGCGGTGGACCCACCGCCTCCGCTGTATTTTTATTGAAAAATTCTCTTGACAATTCAGATAGTATATGGTATCATAAGTAGCGCTGTGACGGAATCTTTACATACGCGGGTGTAGTTCAATGGTAGAACCCCAGCCTTCCAAGCTGGTCGCGTGGGTTCGATTCCCATCACCCGCTCCATTTACGTTTCCGCCACGCTTTTCATATATGCGCCTGTAGCTCAGCTGGATAGAGCATCTGCCTTCTAAGCAGAGGGCCAGGGGTTCGAGTCCCTTCAGGCGCGCCAAACATATGGTGGGTATAGCGCAGTTGGTTAGCGCGCCAGATTGTGGCTCTGGAGGCCGAGGGTTCGAATCCCTCTATCCACCCCAAAACCTTGGGATATGGTGTAATTGGCAACACAACAGACTTTGACTCTGTCGTAGTAGGTTCGAGTCCTGCTATCCCAGCCAAAAATCGACAAGCTTCGACAGAAGCTTGTCGATTTTTATTTTTTCACTCTTCACTCTTCACTTTTCAATCTTCTCTTTCGGAACTTGCCGATTCAGGTAATATGCAATAGTTCGCGGTGCATCGAGAGCATCTTGTAGCAAGGCGCAAAATATAATATAAACCTCCTTGAAATAACCTATCGGTCATATTATAATAGATAAGGGGGAATGTGATATGAAAAAATTATGGGCAATATTGGTATGTGTCTTATTATGCTTGGCTTTTTGGGGTTGTGCAGATGAAACCACAGCGGATGAATCACTGTTAAGCCATGTGGATGATGAGGAAATTACAGAAGAACAAAAGCAAATCTATTATAAAACCTTCGAGAATTTCAAAAGCACGTTTACAGATATCGAGAAAGAAACCGATAATTACCGTATCACATCCGGTGAAAAACACGCCGGCTATTTTTATGAGATCTATGACAACGATAAAAATCTGTTGGACAAAGGTTTTCACGATTGGCGCGGCAGCTTTGATATTTCGCAAAACGGCGAGATCGTGGTGCTTCAATACGGGTACGGTGGAAATGTGCAGCCGTCCTATCGGGTCTATGACGTACAAAACGGCAAAGTTTCGCGGTATTATAAAGGGCCTTTTACACGGCACGGAAATCTGGTTGCCTATTTCCAACTCCTGGACGATGACGCTGTGCTGGTCGTTCAGGATGCCTTCGATGTCGAGAAATCGTATCAGGAGTTTGACGGTAAATTCGATCGGTTTATTGGATTGAAGATTGTGGAATTGTCGTTCTCCGACGACGGAACGAGTGTCTATGTTAAGCATCGCGAAACAAACAATGAAAAGAACATATTGGAAGAAACTTTTGAATTACAATAGCCACGGCAACTTCCCGTGGACACCTTTACGGTTATGTTTTTGAATAGCATGAATGCTAACGCGATGGAATCCCCCTGTCACGGCATACGCCGTGACATCCCCCTTTAGACAAGGGGGACAAGACGCACACCTCAACCTCACAGCAATATCGTAGAAAACGGGTTTACCCGTATAACAAAAACACCCTCGCGGGTTTGATGCTCGCGAGGGTGCTTTTGTTATTTCATATTGCTTTTGATCGTGTCGATAACACCCGGTCCGGGGGTGAAGCGCAGGGTGCTTCCCGCACCGGTAAAGGTGCCGTCGATATGCGTGCTCGTGCAAAGCAGATCTTTGCGAAGCTCGGCAAGGTAGGACAGCGGCGTAATGATCGTTTTAAACCGTGAGTTGTTCAGATTGGTATTCGCATTTACCGACAGCTGGGTGTGATCCGCTGTCAGGTCGCGGCCTTCGCTGACAAACTGGTTGATGTAAGCGCTTACCACCGCGGCGTGCATATTGGTGCGCTCGCGGCGACCGCTTTGCCAGTTGTCACAGCGCAGAAGGTTCGCCACCTGCTTGGGTGACAGCGCCTGCTCCCCCTCCTTCAGATGGATCGAAAAGCTGCCGTCGGATGCCTGCTGATCGATATCCTTGGGGAGCTTGACGATCAGCGGTTCTTCAAGCGCGGTGAGGTATTTTTCCACGCCGCTGTATGTCAGCGCGGCATAATAATCCACCGGCTTGCCGATATACCCCGACAGTGCCATCTGCGCCGACTCGGGACCGCCTGTTGCAAAACGGCGGGACAGGGTATCGGTGTCGGCGTCGGGCAGTCCGAGCTCCGCGGGGAGCGCGATCACCGAAATGCTGTCGGAATCCGGCTTGAACAGACACAGCGAAACCGATTGCAGTGCGCCGCGGTCGTCAGTGATATACACGGCGATCGAAAAGCGGTCGGTCGCGGCAAAGCGGCTGGTGGGCTTTGTCGGTTCTGCAGAGGTGGTTGTGGTGGTGGCGGAAGCGTCGGGGTTCAGATACGGCAATTCGGGTTTGGCGATTTTCCACCACAGCACGCCGATTCCCGCAAACAATGCAAGGCATACCACAAACGCGAGAATGAAATACAGCATACCCGAGGAGTCGGGACGCTCGCTTTGCTTTTTCTTTTTCTGCTTTTTGGGTTGCTCGGGATCGGAGTGAGTCTGAAACATCATCATAACCTTGTCACATCCTTTTTATTGACCCATTGTCAGCACCATAACCGCCTTTTGTGCGTGCAGGCGGTTTTCGGCTTCATCAAAGATCTCGTTGGCGTGTGCTTCAAACACATCGGCGGTGATCTCCTCGCCGCGGTGTGCGGGCAGGCAGTGCTGTACCATACAATCGCTGTGTGCGACCTTCATCAGCTCGGCATTGACCTGATAGCCCTTGAAGATCTCCTGACGCGCTTTGGCTTCGTCCTCCTGACCCATCGATGCCCACACATCGGTAAAGATGATGTCGGCATCGGCGGCGGCTTCCTTGCAATCGGGCGTCATCAGGAACTTGTCACCGTAGCCGGCGGCAAAACCCAGCACCTGCTTGTCGGGCTGATGGCTGTCGGGGCAACCGATGGCAACCTTCATACCGGTTTTTAAGCCCCCGACAATGAGGGAGTTTGCCATATTGTTGCCGTCACCGATGTAGCACATTTTCAGACCGTCCAAATAGCCCTTGTGCTCGCGCACGGTCATCAGGTCGGCAAGGATCTGGCAGGGATGGCAGAAATCGGTCAGACCGTTGATGATCGGAATAGAGCCGTACTGCGCAAGATCCTCAACCTCTTTCTGTGCAAAGGTGCGGATCATAATGCCGTCGAGGTAACGCGACAGCACGCGCGCGGTATCCTCCACGGGCTCGCCGCGGCCGATCTGCAGATCGCGCGAGGACAGGAACATACCCATACCGCCCAATTGGTAGATGCCCGTTTCAAAGGAAACACGGGTGCGGGTGGAGGATTTCTGGAAGATCATACCCAGAGTCTTACCCTCTAAATGACGGTGGGGAATGCCGTGCTTGAGCTCGTATTTGAGTTGGTCGGCGGTGTTGAGGATTTCGAGGATCTCTTCGGTGGACAGATCCAGCATTTTCAAAAGGTGTTTCATTGATTCCACTCCTTCAGTACAGATTCAAGTATATCCAGTCCGCGCGCCAGTTCCTCTTCGGAAATGTTCAGCGGCGGTAACAAGCGAAGCAAGGTTTTGGCGGTGAGGATGAGCAGACCGCTTGCAAGACACGCGTTGGCGACATCCTTCGCGGCGATGCCGTCCTCGAGCACGATGCCGATCATCATACCCTTTCCGCGCACCTCTTGGACGTGCGGCATCGCGGCGAGTCGGGCACGGATACGGTCACCTTTATCGGCAACGGCGGCAAGGAAAGCGGGGGTGTCTACGGTGTCGAGAATGTAGCTTGCCGCCGCGCAGACAACGGGGTTGCCGCCGAAGGTAGAGCCGTGCATTCCCGCACTCATCACAGTTTCAAAGCCCTCGGCACACAGACACGCGCCGATCGGCAAGCCGCCGCCCAGTCCCTTTGCCAGGGTTACGACATCCGGCTTGACAGCGGCGTGTTCAACAGCAAGGAGCTTGCCCGTTCTGCCGATGCCCGTCTGCACCTCGTCAACGATCATCACCCAGTCGTGCTCGTCGCACAGTGCGCGCACCCCTTGGATGAACGCATCATCCAGCGGCATCACGCCGCCTTCGCCCTGCACGCATTCGAGCATCACTGCGCAAACAGTATCGTCGGCAAGGGCTTTGAGGGCGTCAAGATCATTGGCAGGCGTGTACACGAAATCGCCCGTGAACGGGAAGAAGTAGTTGTGGAACACATCCTGTCCTGTTGCGGCAAGGGTGGTCACGGTGCGTCCGTGGAACGAATTGCACAGTGTGATCACGGTGGAGCGGCCTTTGCCGTATTTGTCAAAGCTGTATTTACGCGCTAACTTGATGGCGCATTCGTTGGCCTCCGCACCCGAATTGCCGAAGAACACACGTGCCATTCCCGTGCGGCGGCAAAGCGATGCGGCGCAATCGATCTGCGTCTTGTTGTAGTAGAGGTTGGAGAAGTGCTGGGCGGTGTGCAGCTGTGCATTCACCGCCGCCATATAGCCTTCGTCGCAGTAGCCAAGCGAGGTCACGCCGATGCCGCTGCCGAAATCGATGTATGCTTTGCCGTCCTCATCATAGGCGGTCGCGCCCTTGCCGCTTGTCAGCGCCACAGGAAAACGACCGTAGGTCGGCATCAAGGCATCGTCGTGCGTTTGTTTGATCGAGTCAAAAGACATAATTACTACCTTCTTTAGAGGAACATCGTGCCGATGCCTTCGTGCGTCAGCATTTCGATGAGAATGGAATGGGGGATTCTGCCGTCAATGATGTGGGTACGGCGCACGCCGCGGCGAACCGCCTCCACACAGCATTCGATTTTCGGGATCATACCGCCCGAGAGCACGCCTTCCTTTTTCAGACGCGGCACTTCGCTGACCTGCACGGTCGAGATCAGGCTGTCGGGATCGTCCTTGTCGCGCAGAAGTCCGCGCACATCGGTCATCAGCACCAGCTTTTCCGCGCCGAGAGCCGCGGCGATCTCCGCTGCCGCGATATCGGCGTTGATGTTGAAGCGTTCGCCGTTTTTGCCGCCCGCAACGGTAGCCACCACGGGGATGGTATCGTTTTCAAGGCTGTTGCGGATGAGGGTCACGTCCACACGGGTGATATCTCCCACAAAGCCGAGATCGGGCTCCTTGTGCTTGACGGCGGTAAGCATACCGCCGTCAAGACCGCACAAACCGATGGCTCTGCCGCCGTGCTCGGTGATCTGCTGGACAAGCTCTTTGTTGACCTTGCCCGCCAGCACCATCTGCACGATGTCCATCGTTTCTTCGTCGGTGTAGCGAAGACCGCCGACAAATTTCGATTCCTTGCCGGTTTTCTCAAGCATCGCGTTGATCTCGGGACCGCCGCCGTGCACCAGCACTAACTTGATGCCGACCGTGTGCAACAGCACCATATCCTCCATCACAGCGGCTTTGAGCTCTTCGTTGATCATTGCGTTGCCGCCGTATTTGATAACAACGGTCTTGCCCGCATATTGTTTGATATAAGGAAGCGCCTGTGTCAGGATCTCTGCGCGCTCCGTTGTGGTAATTTTCATAGCGTATACCTTCTTATGTACGGTAGTCACCGTTGATTTTCACATAGTCATAGGTCAGATCACAGCCGTAAGCGGTTGCCTTGGCATCGCCGTCGGAGAGACAGATCTCGATGACGATTTCGTCCTCGGTCAGCACGGTTTTCGCCACGTCTTCGTCAAACACGATTCCTGCGCCGTTTTCGCAGACGGTCACAGAACCCGCTTTGGAGAGGAACGACACCTTCACACCCTTGACATCGACATCAGCGCCCGAATAGCCGATCGCACACAGCACGCGACCCCAGTTGGCATCCGCGCCGAACATCGCCGCTTTGAGCAGGGAGGAACGGTTGACCGAACGCGCGATCGTGCGGGCATCTTCAACGGATTTGGCGCCGTACACCTTGGTTTCCAGCAACTTTGTGGCACCCTCGCCGTCCTTGGCAAGGCGGCGGCACAGATCGGCGCACAACGTGTGCAGAGCCTCAACAAATGCCGCGTAATCCTCGTTTTTCTCGGTGATGACGGCGTTGCCTGCGGCACCGTTTGCCATCAGGATGACATTGTCATTCGTCGAGGTATCGCCGTCCACCGACAGCATATTGAAGGTGTCACCGACAACCTCGTGCAATGCCGCGTCAAGAAGTGCGCTGTCAATAGCGGCGTCGGTCGTCAGGAAGCACAGCATCGTTGCCATATTCGGCGCGATCATACCGCTGCCCTTGGCGATACCGCCCAGGGTGCAGTCCACACCGCCCAGCGTTACGCGGAAGGCAAATTCCTTTTTGACGGTGTCGGTGGTCATGATCGCTTCCGCGGCATCGGTGCCGCCCTCCTTGGAAACGGCGGCGGCAAGTGCCGGCATAGCCGCTTCGATGGGATCCAGCACAATGGACGGACCGATCACGCCCGTAGAGGCAACCAGCACATCGTTGACGGGAAGATGCAACGCATCGGCGGCAAGGGCACACATCGCTTCGGCTTTTTCGATGCCGTCAGCGGCGCAGGTATTGGCAATGCCGCTGTTGACAACGATCGCCTGCGCGATGCCGTTTTCCAGGTGCGCCTTGGTGACGGTCAGCGGTGCGCCTTTCACAAGATTTTGCGTATATACTGCCGCCGCCGAAGCGGGACGGTCGGACACGATCAGTGCCAGGTCACGCTTCGTGCGGTTGCGACGGATGCCGCAGTGAACACCTGCGGCGGTAAAGCCTTTGGGAGCGGTAACACCGCCATCAATACGAATTGCCATAGAATTCTCCTTTAGCGTAACAGGAGATACCCGAACCTGCCGCTGATATTGTTTTAACGGCTTATCCTCCTTGCAAGGCGTCAGCCTTGCGTCGTCGTCTGCCTTGTAAAAGCCAAAACATCCGAATACAGCGGTCGGAGATTTTTTGGCAGGATAGGGTATCGAGATGCAAGGAAGGCGA
>SVPN01000050.1 GCA_015065805.1 Oscillospiraceae bacterium
GCTGATTGCGGCACGTGATCCGAAGGGCTTCCGTCCGCTGTGCATCGGTACAACGGAATCGGGCGGCTATATTTTCGCGTCGGAATCCTGCGCGATCGATGCGGTGGGCGGCACCTTCCTGCGGGACGTGGAGCCCGGTGAGATCGTGATTGCGGATGCGGACGGTCTGCGTTCCATCAAAACGCATTGCGGCGACGCCAACACTGCGCTGTGCGTGTTTGAATATGTCTACATTGCGCGCCCCGATTCCGTCATCGACGGCACGAGCGTGCACATTGCCCGTAAGAGAGCGGGTGAGTATCTTGCCAAGGAAAGCCCTGTGGAAGCCGATGTTATCGTGGGCGTTCCCGATTCGGGACTGGATGCCGCGCTCGGTTATGCGCAGGCAAGCGGCATTCCGTACGGCATCGGCTTTTTGAAAAACAAGTATATCGGCAGAACCTTTATTCAACCGTCGCAAAAGCAACGTGAACGCGCGGTGCGTATCAAGCTCAACCCGATTGCCGAAACGGTGCGCGGGAAACGCGTGGTGCTGATTGACGATTCCATCGTCCGCGGCACGACCAGTGCACCGATCATCCGCCTGCTCCGCGAAGCGGGCGCGACCGAGGTGCATATGCGCATCGCCTCGCCTCCTGTCAAATGTCCGTGCTACTACGGCGTGGATATTTCCTCATCAACCGAGCTGATTGCCAATAAGCACACCTGCGAAGAGGTGTGCAAGCTCATCGGAGCGGATTCTCTGGCGTATCTGTCGGTGGAGGGTGTGCGCAACCTTGCCAAGGAAACCAAGACGGGCTTTTGCACCGCTTGCTTTACGGGTGAGTATCCCGTGGAAGTGTCCGAGGACAAGATGTTTATCAGTAAATACGAGCGCAAGCTCAGCGAAAAGAAAAGTAAAGGAGATTGAAGAGTAATGGAGAAGAGTTTCAGCGAAAGCTATAAAAACGCAGGCGTGGATATCACCGCGGGATATGAGGCTGTGCGCTTGATGAAGGATCACGTCAAACGCACACAGACAGCGGGCGTGATGTCGGGCATCGGCGGCTTCGGCGGCTTGTTTGCACCGGATCTGACGGGTATGACGAAGCCTGTTCTTGTCAGCGGCACCGACGGTGTCGGCACCAAGCTCAAGATCGCCTTTTTGATGGATAAGCACGACACGGTCGGTATCGACTGCGTGGCAATGTGTGTCAACGATGTTGTGTGTTGCGGTGCTCAGCCGCTGTTCTTCCTTGATTATGTGGCTGTCGGCAAAAACGTGCCCGAGCGCGTGGCAGCGATCGTCAGCGGTGTGGCGGACGGTTGTGTGCAGGCGGGCTGTGCTCTCATCGGCGGTGAAACGGCAGAAATGCCCGGCTTCTACCCTGAAGACGAATACGATCTTGCCGGCTTCACGGTGGGCGTTGTCGATGAACCGAAGATTTTTGACAACACGAAGGTCGCTGAGGGTGATGTGATCATCGCACTTCCTTCGAGCGGTGTGCATTCAAACGGCTTCTCGCTCGTGCGCAAGGTGTTCGACATTGAGAATGCCGATCTGAAGATGTACAGCAACGAGCTCGGAATGACGCTCGGTGAAGCGCTTCTGACCCCGACCCGCATCTATGTCAAGCCTATGCTGGCACTTGCCGAAGAAGTCACCGTCAAGGCGGTGTCGCACATCACGGGCGGCGGCTTCTATGAAAATATTCCGCGCAGTCTGCCTGAGGGCTTTGCGGCGAAGATCGACAGCGCGGCTTTGCAGATCCTGCCGATCTTCAACATGCTTCAGAAGACGGGCAACATCCCTCAGCGTGATATGTTCAACACCTACAATATGGGCGTCGGTATGAGCATTGTCGTTTCCAAGGATGAAGCGGACAAGGCACTCAGCGTTCTCCGCGCGGCAGGCGAAAACGCGTACATCTGCGGCGAGATCGTCAAGGGCGACGGCGTGATCTTCGCGTAAGAGGTGCCGTGATGAACACTGTAAAAGTAGCGATTCTTTGCAGCGGCGGCGGTACGAATCTGCAGGCGATCATCGACGCACACGCGCGCGGTGAAGTGCCGCACGCCGAGCTGTCGCTGGTTGTCGGCAGTAAAGACGGCATTTACTCGTTGGAGCGTGCCGCCAACGCAAACATCCCCGCGGCAGTCGTGGCGCGCAAGGCGTATGACAATGCGGCGGATTTTGAAAAGGCACTCATCGCCTTACTTGACAAATACGAGATTGAGGTCATTGTGCTGGCAGGCTTCCTGACGGTGCTGTCCGAGGATTTTGTCAAACGGTATCCTGAGCGCATCCTCAACGTGCATCCGTCGCTGATCCCGTCCTTTTGCGGCGACGGCTTCTACGGATTGCGCGTACACGAAGCGGCTCTGGCAAAGGGTGTCAAGGTCACGGGTGCTACCGTGCATTTTGTCAACGAAATCACCGACGGCGGTCGTATCATCGCGCAAAAGGCGGTGGAGGTGCTCGAAGGGGATACCCCCGAAACTCTGCAACGCCGCGTGATGGAGCAGGCGGAATGGCAACTGCTTCCTGCCGCTTTGGAGACGGTCTGTAACGATATTATCGAACAATAAAGGAGAGTCAAACAATGGAGAATTTTCTGAATGCACTTGCCGGTAACAGCTATCCCGGCCGCGGCATTATGATCGGCAAATCCGCTGACGGCGCTTGTGCCGTGATCGCGTATTTCATTATGGGTCGTTCGGTCAACAGCCGTAACCGCGTGTTTGTTCCGTTTGAGCAGGGCATCCGCACTCAGGCGCACGATCCCGCGCTGCTGTCCGATCCCTCGCTGATCATCTACGCACCCGTGCGTGTGATCAACGGTCAGACGATCGTCACCAACGGTGACCAGACCGACACGATCTATGACTTTATGAAAGACGGCAAAACCTTTGAGGAAGCGCTTCGCACCCGCGAGTTTGAGCCCGACGCACCGAACTTTACCCCGCGCATCAGCGGTCTGGTGATGCCCGCAGACGGCGATTTCTCCGCCAAAATGAGCATCCTCAAGAGCGATGACGGCCGTGATTCCTCCTGCGTGCGTTACACCTTTGAATATGACAATATCGCGGCAGGCGAGGGTCGCTTCATCCACACCTACATCGGTGACGGCAATCCGATCCCGTCCTTTGCGGGCGAGCCTGAGAAGGTGTCCATCGACGGCGATATCGACGCTTTCACGGCGGCTGTGTGGGAAAACCTCAATGAGGACAACAAAGTCTCGCTTTTTGTGCGTTACATCGATCTGAAAAACGGCGGGGAAGAGACCCGCATCGTCAATAAATTCAACTGAGAAAGGACGACGGTCTGTTATGGCGAACGAACTCGAACTCAAATACGGTTGTAACCCCAACCAGAAACCCTCCCGCATCTTTATGGCGGACGGCAGTGATCTGCCGATCACCGTTTTGTGCGGCAAACCCGGCTTTATCAATTTCTTAGATGCGTTCAACAGCTACCAGCTGGTGCGTGAGCTGAAAGCGGCAACGGGTCTGCCTGCGGCGACCTCGTTCAAGCACGTCAGCCCCGCAGGTGCGGCGGTCGGTGTGCCGCTGGACGACACCCTGCGTCAGATCTACTTTGTCGGCGATGCCGAGCTGTCGCCGCTTGCGTGTGCGTATGCACGTGCGCGCGGTACGGACCGTATGTCCTCGTTCGGTGACTGGATCGCGCTGTCCGATGTGTGCGATGTCCCCACCGCCAAGCTGATCCAGCACGAGGTGTCCGACGGCGTGATCGCGCCCGGCTATGAGCCCGAAGCACTCGAGATCCTCAAATCCAAGCGTAAGGGCAACTACAACATCGTGCAGATCGATGAAAGCTATATTCCCGAAGCCATTGAGCGCAAGCAGGTCTACGGTATCACCTTTGAGCAGGGTCGTAACGAGCTGAAGATCGACGATTCGTCCTTTGACAACATCGTGACCGAGAACAAGGAGCTGACCGAAGAGGCAAAGCGCGATCTGATCATTGCGCTGATCACCTTGAAATACACGCAGTCCAACTCGGTTTGCTATGCCAAGGGCGGTCAGACCATCGGCGTCGGTGCGGGTCAGCAATCCCGCATTCACTGTGTACGTCTGGCGGGCAACAAGGCGGACATCTGGCATCTGCGCCAGCATCCGAAGGTGCTCAGCCTCCCGTTCCGTGCGGATATCCCGCGCCCCAACCGCGACAATGCGATCGATGTGTACATTTCCGATGAGTATGAGGATGTCATCGGTGATGATGTGTGGCAGAACACCTTCACCGAGCAACCCGCACCGCTCACCCGCGAGGAGAAAAAAGCATTCCTTGCTACGTTCAACGATGTGGCGCTCGGCTCGGACGCATTCTTCCCGTTTGACGATAACATCGAACGTGCCCGTCGCAGCGGCGTGAAATACATTGTTCAGCCCGGCGGCTCCATCCGTGACGATATCGTCATCGAAGCGTGCAACAAGTACGGTCTGACGATGGCGTTTACGGGTATCCGTTTGTTCCACCACTAATCCGAAGGGAGACAAGCATCCTATGAAACTGATGGTTGTCGGTGGTGGCGGCAGAGAGCACGCCATCATCAAAAAACTGAAAGAAAATCCCGCGGTGGACACCGTTTTTGCTCTGCCCGGTAACGGCGGTATTGCCGCCGATGCCACCTGTGTGCCGATCAGCGCGACCGATCTTGACGGCATTGCGGCGTTTGCCAAAGACAACGCCATTGATTTTGCGGTTGTCGCACCCGATGATCCGCTGGTGCTCGGTTGTGTCGATCGCCTGCAGGAGATCGGTATCCCTGCGTTCGGCCCCAAGGCAAATGCGGCGATCATTGAGGGCAGTAAGGTGTTCTCCAAAAAACTGATGAAAACCTACGGCATTCCCACTGCCGCTTATGAGGTGTTTGACGATGCCGCCAAGGCTCTTGAATATGTCAAGGAGGCGGCGTTGCCGCTGGTTGTCAAGGCGGACGGCTTGGCACTGGGCAAGGGTGTGCTGATTTGCGAAACCCGTGACCAGGCAATCGACGCGGTCGATTCGATTATGAACGATCACAAGTTCGGCAAGAGCGGCGATCAGATCGTTATCGAGGAATTCCTCACCGGTCCCGAGGTGTCGGTGCTTTGCTTCACTGACGGCAAAACGCTTGCCCCGATGGTCAGCTCGATGGATCACAAGCGTGCGCTTGACGGCGACAAGGGTCTGAACACGGGCGGTATGGGGACGGTCGCCCCGAACCCGTATTACACCGACGATGTGGCGAAGGTTTGTATGGATACCATCTTCCTGCCGACGATCGAAGCGATGGCGAAAGAGGGAAGACCCTTTGCCGGTTGTCTGTATTTCGGCTTGATGCTGACGCCTAACGGCCCCAAAGTGATCGAGTACAACTGCCGCTTCGGTGATCCCGAAACACAGGTGGTGCTCCCGCTTCTGAAATCCGATCTGCTCACCGTGATGCAGGCGTGTGCAAACGGCACGCTTGATCAGGTATCGGTGGAGTTTGATAACGGTGCGGCGGCGTGCGTGATCATCGCGTCGGGCGGGTATCCCGAAAGCTATGAAAAGGGCTTTGCGCTCAAAGGTCTTGATGAAAACGGCGGTGCAGACGGCGTGACCGTGTACCACGCAGGCACGGCGCTCAAGGATGGCGTGCTTGTCAACAACGGCGGTCGTGTGCTCGGCGTGACGGGCACGGGCGACACCCTGCAAGCCGCACTGGATACCGCGTATGCGGCAGTGAACACCATCTCGTTTGAGGGAAGCTTCTATCGCCGTGACATCGGCGCAAAGGCGCTTGCCGCAAAGAATTGATAATATCAGGAAAAAGGAGGCACCTCACGTGTCTGTTTACCGTTTATTTGTTGAAAAGAAGCCGCCTTATGCCGTGGAAGCAGGCAAGCTTCTCTCCGAGATCCGTTCTCAATTGCTCATCGACTCGGTGGAGTCTTTGAGACTGTTCAATCGCTATGACGTTGAGGGTATCGATGAGGCACTGCTCAACGCCACCGAAAAAACCGTGTTTTCCGAGCCTCAGCTTGACGATGTGTACACGGCTCTGCCCGAAACCGACGGCATTGTGTTTGCGGTGGAATATCTGCCCGGTCAGTTCGATCAGCGAGCAGACTCCTGCGCACAGTGCATCCAGATCGTGTCGCAGGGCGACCGTCCGCTCGTGCGCACCGCCCGCGTCTACATTCTGCAGGGCAACATCTCCGATGCGGAGCTTGCCGCCATCAAGAAGCACGTGATCAACCCCGTTGAAAGCCGCGAAGCATCGCTCGATACGGTGGAAACCCTCAACGTGACCTACGATGTACCCACGGCGGTGGAAACCCTGCACGGCTTTATTGATCTCAACCGCGAGCAATTGGCGGCGTTTGTGAATCAGTACGGCCTGGCGATGGATGCGGACGATATCGCGTTCTGTCAGCAGTATTTCAAGAGCGAGCATCGCGATCCCACCATCACCGAGATTCGTATGATCGACACCTATTGGTCGGATCACTGCCGTCACACCACCTTCCTCACCACCATTGACGATGTTACGTTTGAGGATGCCAAGGTGGAGGAGGCGTTTGCCGATTATATCGCCATCCGCAAAGAACTCGGTCGCACCAAGCCCATCAACCTGATGGATGTGGCAACGATGGGTATGCGCTATCTCAAAGCCAAAGGGCTTCTCCCGAAGTTGGATGAATCCGAAGAAATCAACGCGTGCACCGTCAAGGTGGATGTTGATGTGGAGGGACAGACCGAAAAATGGCTGTTCCTGTTTAAAAACGAAACGCACAACCACCCGACGGAGATCGAACCGTTCGGTGGTGCGGCGACCTGCATCGGCGGTGCGATCCGCGATCCGCTGTCGGGCAGAAGCTATGTCTATCAGGCAATGCGCGTGACGGGTGCGGCAGATCCGCTGCTGCCTGTTGCACAAACGATGTCGGGCAAGCTCCCGCAACGTACCATCGTGACGACAGCTGCTGCGGGCTACAGCTCCTACGGCAACCAGATCGGCCTGGCAACGGGTCAGGTGGATGAGATCTATCATCCCGGTTATGTCGCAAAGCGTCTGGAGATCGGTGCCGTGGTCGGTGCCGCTCCCGAAGCGAATGTCCGCCGCGAAGTGCCTGCAGACGGCGATATCGTTGTTCTGCTCGGCGGTCGTACGGGTCGTGACGGTTGCGGCGGTGCTACGGGTTCGTCGAAATCCCACACCCTCGGTTCGCTGGAAACCTGCGGTGCCGAGGTGCAAAAGGGTAACGCTCCCGAGGAACGCAAGCTCCAGCGTTTGTTCCGTAATCCGGCGGCAACCCGCCTGATCAAGCGTTGTAATGACTTCGGCGCAGGCGGTGTGTCGGTTGCCATCGGTGAGCTTGCCGACGGTCTGACCATCGACCTCAACGCCGTTCCGAAGAAATACGAAGGTCTTGACGGTACCGAGCTTGCCATCTCCGAATCGCAGGAGCGTATGGCGGTGGTGCTCGATCCGAAGGATGTCGAGGCGTTTGTGGCATTGGCG
Source organism: Oscillospiraceae bacterium (assembly GCA_015065805.1). GTDB lineage: Bacteria > Bacillota > Clostridia > Oscillospirales > Acutalibacteraceae > RGIG1959. The sequence continues at coordinate 7,497 of SVPN01000050.1, forward strand.
CATTCCGAAAACCTTGAAGCGACGATCGTTGCCCGCGTGACCGAAAATCCGCGTCTGGTGATGCATTGGAACGGCAAAGAGATCGTCGATCTCTCGCGCGAATTCCTCAATTCCAATGGTGCGGAGAAGCACGTGAAGGTGCACGTCAGTGCCCCCAAGGCAATTGCCCGTGAGGTCAAGGGCGGTTTTGCCGAGAACGCGAATGCTCTTGCCACCGACCTGAACGTCTGCTCCAAGCGCGGTCTTGCCGAGCGTTTTGACGCGACCATCGGCGCTTCCACCGTGCTGATGCCGTTCGGCGGCAAGTACCAGTTGACCCCTGCGCAAATGATGGCGGCGAAGCTGCCTGTCGAAGGTAAAGAAACCACCACCTGCTCGGCAATGGCATACGGCTACAATCCGTTCATCACGGAAAAGGATCCGTTTGTCGGCGCCTATCTGGCGGTTGTGGAATCGGTGTCGAAGCTGGTCGCAGGCGGTACGGGCCTTGAAAATGCCTATCTCACGTTCCAGGAATACTTTGAGCGTGTGAACTTTGAGCCTGCGCGCTGGGGCAAGCCCTTGAGCGCTCTGCTCGGCGCGATGAAAGCACAGACCGATCTCGGTCTTGCCTCCATCGGCGGTAAGGACTCGATGAGCGGCACGTTTGAGAATATCGATGTGCCTCCGACGCTTGTCTCCTTTGCGGTGTCGGTCTGCTCGACGAAGACTATCACCTCTGCGGAGTTCAAGAAGGCAGGAAGCACCGTTTGTTACCTCGAGCCGACCTACCTTGCGGACGGCCGTCCCGAGATCGGTTCGCTTCGTGAGGTGTTTGCCACCGTGTCGAAGCTGATTGCCGACGGCAAGGTGCTGGCGTGTGCCACTCCGACCTACGGCGGTGTCGCGGAAGCCGTGCTGAAGATGACGCTCGGCAACCGCATCGGTCTTGCGCTGAACGATGTCGATATGGACACCTTGTTCGGTTACCGTTACGGTGCGTTTGTGCTTGAAATGGCACAGGGCGCTGAGCCTGTCGGTAAGGTGCTCGGCACGACGACCGAGGATTACACCGTTACTTTTGGCGGCGAAGCGGTCGATATGACCGCGTGGCAGGCGGCGTATGAGAATACGTTAGAGCCTGTCTACGCCTGCAATATTGACTATGATAAAGCACCTATCCCTGCATACACCTATGCAGCGAAGGAACGCGTGGCTCCTGCCATCAAGGTGGCAAAGCCCCGCGTGCTGATCCCCGTGTTCCCGGGCACCAACTGTGAATATGACACCGCCAAAGCGTTTGCACGTGCGGGTGCCGAGCCCGAGATCCTGGTTGTGCGCAACCTGTCGGCGGCGGATGTGACCGAATCGGTCGAAGCGATGGTAGCGGCTGTGAAGAAGAGCCAGATCATCGCCATTCCCGGCGGCTTCTCCGGCGGTGACGAGCCCGACGGCTCGGGCAAGTTCATCACGGCGTTCTTCCGCAATCCCGCGATCAAGGATGCGGTGCACGAGCTGCTCAACAACCGGGACGGTCTGATGTGCGGTATCTGCAACGGTTTCCAGGCACTCATTAAGCTGGGACTTGTGCCGTACGGCAAGATCGTGGACGGCGACGAAAAGGCACCGACGCTGACCTTTAACCTGATCGGTCGTCACCAGTCGCGTCTTGTGAACACCCGCGTGTGCTCCAACAAGTCGCCGTGGCTGATGTTCAGTGAACCCGGTGATATCCATACGGTGGCAATTTCGCACGGCGAGGGCCGTTTCGTGGCGAGCGAGGAGGAGATCCGTCAGTTAGCGGCGAACGGACAGATCGCCACGCAGTATGTCGATGAGTTCGGCAATCCCACAATGGATATCCGTTACAACCCCAACGGCTCGATGATGGCGATCGAGGGCATCACCTCGCCTGACGGTCGTGTGTTCGGTAAAATGGGCCACTCGGAGCGTTACGGTGACAGCGTGTACAAGAATGTGGACGGCACCAAGGACAACAAGATGTTCGCAGGCGCTGTGGCATACTATAAGTAAA
>SVPN01000007.1 GCA_015065805.1 Oscillospiraceae bacterium
TTCGAAAATTTTCGTGTGAGAGGAAGCCGACAAAACGCAGACATACTCTCGTATTTCAAGTTTTGAGGCAATCTATCACACAAAATTTTCATTTGCAGGCGTAAAGGGTTCGACTCCCGTCAGCTTAGGGAAAAGCGGCAGTTCAGGTTGAACTGCCGCTTTTTTTGATTTAGGGTAACTTTTTGCCGCAATGACTGCAAAATTCAAAGTCCGATGCGACCGCTGTGCCGCAATAGGGGCAAAAGCGATGCCCGCTGTCGGCACTGTCAGTGCTCTCGGTTTGCCCGCCGAAGCGGACATTGAGCGGGTCGGGTTCTTCGTTGCCGTCGGTAATATCAAACGCTGAGTAGCGGTTTTTGCCCGTCGCATTTTTGAAATGATACACCGCCTGGATCACGGCAATCGCGATAAATACAAGACCAAACAGTGCAAACGGGCCTGCACCGATGCCTGCCGCCGTAATTGTCCAGAAAATGCCGAAGATCGCCACCGCAATGCTCATAACACCGCCCATAAAAGACGGACCTCTGCCCGGCTTTACACTTTTCATAATACGCCCCGCTCCTTTAAGGTTTTGCGCAAAGCGGCGGCATCGCCGTCAAACAGAATGCCGTGGATGCCGACAGCCTCACAGCCGTCGATGTTGTTTTGACTGTCATCGATGAACACGCATTCCTCCGCGTTCAACGAAAAGCGCGTCAACAGATGCTCAAAAATCTCGCAGTGCGGCTTGACCAGTCCGATCGGCGCGGAAAACACCAATCCGTCAAACAGCGAAAACAGCTGTGCAAGAGACGGGATATCGCGGTATTCATCGGCAAATTTGTTGCTGATATTGGACAGCAGATACAGCGGATACCCCTGCGCCTTCAGCTCCTGCACAAGCGCGGTCATCCCCTCGACGGGCGGCAACAGCGTCGGCCACGCATCGTATATGTCGCAGGCAACATCGTGCAACCGTTCGGGCAAACGCGCACAAAAGGCGGTTTTGGTTTCCTCGTCGGTGATGGTGCCGGCATCGGCTTCGTTCCAGTACAGACGGTCGAATACCGTCTCGGTCAACAGCTCGATATCCTGCGGATCGGACACGAACATCGCCGCCATTTCGCGGGGCTCAAAGCGGGCAAGTACGTTGCCGAAATCGAAAATAATGTTGCGTATCATCGTTTCACTTCCTTACAGCTTATGAATACGCGGCTCTAAGCGGCGGCACACAACGGCGGCAAGCGCTAACTTCGCCGCATCGGGTAACACAAACGGCAACACACATTGCAGGAGTGCCGCACCGATGCCCGCAAGGGAGCATTCCCCGTAGGCGAACACATACCACGCCGTGCCCAGCACGTACCAGAGCAGGGTGCCGACAGCACAAAACACGATGCGATGCACCGTATCCTTTTTGGCGGCAAGCATCACAAACGGCAACACCAAAAAGCCGCACAGATAGCCGCTTGTCGGGCCGAGCAATACACCGAAGCCGCCTTGAAATCCCGCAAACACGGGCAAACCGACAGCACCCATCAGCAGATACAGTGCCAGTGTCGAAAGACTGCTGCGAAACGGCAACAGCCACACCGCGCAGTATACAACAAAGCTCTGCATCGTCAGCGGCGGCATACCGATGGGAACGGTCAGCCACGCACCGACTGCCATCAGGGTGGCAAACAGTGCCGTTACACATATGTATCGCAAACGCGTTTTCATCGGAACATCTCCGTCAGACGCTGCGTGATCTGCTCAAACTGCATCGAGTGGGATGCCTTGACAAGCACCGTATCGCCGTCGTGAATCAGGGACGGCAACGCGGCAAGAAGCTGTTCGTTGTCGGCAAACCACTGTCCGTCTGCACCCTTGGCAAGCTCTGCGGCGAGCAGTCCGACCGCCAACACAAGATCTACACCGCGTTCTTTGGCATAGCGTCCCGTATCGAAATGCAGGGTCGCTTCGTCGGCACCGAGCTCCTTCATATCGCCTAAAACGGCGACCTTACGTCCCGTGAAATTCATCAGGGTATCCAGTGAGGCTTGCACGGAGGTGGGGTTGGCGTTGTAGCAATCGTCGATGATGCGGATGCGGCTTGTGTTGACAACGCGAGCGCGACTGCCGACCGTTTGGTAGGCTTCGACGCCGTTTTTCAGTTGTTCGTCGCTCAGACCGAGTGTCACACCGACCGCCACGCCTGCCAGTGCGTTCGACACCATATAGGTGCCGATGGCAGGGATGGTGACGGGAAGACGCTTGCCGTCAAAGCACAGCGTGCAACGGATGCCGTCCTCGGCGTTGTTTTCGATCTGCTCGGCATAGAAGCGGTGCGTGTCGGACAAGCCGTAAAAGACGGGGGATCGACCGCGCACGGCGGTAACGGTGGACAGCTTGTCATCGTCACCGTTGAGAATGCACACGGCGTTGTCCGCCGCGTGAAGAAACATTTCGGTTTTGGCTTTGAGCACACCGTCGCGGTCGATCAGGTTTTCCAGGTGACAGCAACCGATGACCGTCAGCACGCAGACGGTCGGTTGCACCATTTCGGACAGACGGCTCATCTCGCCGAAATCCGAAATGCCCATTTCGATGACAGCCGCCTCGGCGTCCTCGGGCATTGCCAACAGCGTCAGCGGCACGCCTAACTCATTGTTGAGGTTGCCCTGTGTTTTATGAGTGCGGTATTTCTGCGACAGCACGGCATACAGCATCTCTTTGGTGGAGGTTTTGCCGACACTGCCCGACACACCGATCACGGGAATGTCAAATTTCCGGCGGTATGCCTTTGCGATCTGTTTGACGGCATCCAGCGTTGAAGGAACCAGAATATACGCCTTGTCGGTGCTTTTCGGTGCTTGCTCGCAAAGGGCGCAGACAGCACCCTGCTGATAACATTTGTCAATGAAATCGTGTCCGTCCGCGCGCGCACCCTTGATGGCAAGGAACAGCGAGCCGTTTTGAATCTGACGGCTGTCGCGTTCAACGGAGGTAATGCATATTTGCTTTTGTTCTTCGGTTCCGACAAAGCGACCGCCGCACGCCGCGGCGATCTCTCCGAGTGTAAACGGTTTCATACGAACTCCTTATTTTGCAAGCGACAGCTTGATGATGGTTTCGCAAAGGGTGACATAATCCATACCCTCGACAGCGGCTTCCTGCGGGAGCAGGCTGGTCGGGGTCATACCGGGTAGCGTGTTCGCTTCCAGGCAATAGGTCTGTCCGTTTGCATCCACGATGAAATCGATACGCGCATACGCGTCCAGATGTAACGCCTTGAAGGCGGCAACCGCTTCGCTTCGCAGAGCAAGATCAATGTCCGCCGTGATGTCCGCAGGGCAGATCTCATCCGTCAGACCCGCCTGATACTTGGAGGCGTAATCATAAAAACCCGATTTCGGGATGATTTCGATGGGGGGCAGAGCTTTGTCACCCAATACGCCGACGGAAAACTCGCGTCCGCTGACAAATTGCTCCACAACGACCTCGTTTTCATAGCGGAAGGCATCTGCCACCGCGGCAACGTATTCCTCGCGGTTGCACGCCTTGGCGATGCCGACGCTTGAGCCGCCCGTGCAGGGCTTGACAACGCACGGGAAGATATCCCATTCGGCGGCGGCATCGGGACTTTTGAACAGGGCACCCTTGGGGGTGCCGACGCCGTTCTGGATGAGAACGCTTTTGGTGATGCCCTTGTTCATCGCCAGAGCCGAGCCGAGGTAGCCCGAGCCGGTGTAGCGGATGCCCAGCAGGTCGAGTGCCGCCTGCACCTGACCGTTTTCGCCCTCGCCGCCGTGAAGCGCCAGAAACACAATATCCGCCGCCTGACAGATCTCGATCACGTTTTCTCCGAAGAAACGGGCGGACTGATCGCGGCGCTTTGCCTTGACAGCGGCGATGTCGGAAATGGTTTCCTTGACGCCGCATTCGCTGACAAAGCTGTAATTCGTGCGGAACAGCTCCTCGATATGGCAGGGGGATTCCTCGTACCCCGTAAAGACATCCAGAAGAACGACCTGATGGCCGTTTGTACGCAGGGCGTTTGCAACAAGCGAACCCGAGGTGATCGACACATCACGTTCGGTGCTGATGCCGCCTGCTAAAACCACGATTTTCATCGTATCTCTCCTTTTTTAAGACTTGAAAAGTTTAATCTCTTCTATTATACTAATATATGTTGATGAATGCAAGACAAAAACCGAAAAACGCCAAAAAAGAGACGGACGGCGTTTGCGAAATCGGTGTAAAAAAACAGTTATAGTCAATGGGATATCTGTCAATGTGAAAGAATCGGCTAAAAGGAGGAAAATACGATGCGTTTTTTGGGAAATGTACTGTGGGTGATTTTAGGCGGCATTGAGATGGCGCTTGTGTGGTTTTTAGCAGGCGTTGTATGTATGCTGACGGTTGTGGGGATCCCGCTGGGGATCCAGTGTATGAAGATCGCGGGGCTGGTGCTGTGGCCCTTCGGCAAGAAGGTGACCTACGGCGGTCAGTTTGTTCAGCAGCTGGGCAACATTCTGTGGATTCTGCTCGCAGGCTGGATGCTGGCATCCGTTGCGGGGCTGCTGGGGATTGTCTATTGTGCCACCATCGTCGGTATTCCGTTCGGCTTGCAATGGTTCAAGTTCTGCAAGTTAGCACTGATGCCCTTCGGCGCCAGGGTCGAGTAAAAAAGCTGTCGTGTTCACACGGAACACGACAGCTTTTTTTTTATTATTTAAGGAAATCCTCACAAAACAGGTATACACCCGCACTCCAGCCGAGCATCGGCGGCGTATCGTATTCAAGGGTGGCGGATACCTGCCCCGTGACAACGTTATATTTTTCCCACAGATTGCCCGTGCGGTCAAACTCCCGTTCGACCGTGCGGGTATACGCTTGTGCGATGCGGCGGGCATCGTCCTCGTAGCCGTAACGGCGCAACCCCTGAATCACGATGTAATGCAGACACGCCCAGCCGTGGGGATGATCCCATTGCAGGTCAAGCAGATCATCCCGCTTTTCACAGCACGCGATGCCGTGCTCATATTCGAGAAGCGGCAATGCCTGCACGGTGCTTGCCGCCTGCGCAGGGGTGGCAAGTCCCGCGAACAGCGGATAAAATGCCGCGGCGGATACCATACGGTTGGTGACGCCTGTCTTGCCGTGCACATCACAAAAGACACCGCGGCTGTCATCCCACAGCTGTGCAGTCATCTGCTGTTGCCGCCGGCAGGCACGCGCTTGCCACTTGTCGGCATCTGTCGGCATTTGAAGAACGGTCGCAAAATACGCCATATTGGTTTCCAGCAGATACAGCAGGCTGTTGAGATCGGCGGGGATGTACTCGTGCGCATGCAGTGCAAAACGACTGGTGCAATCCCAACCGCTCTCGGCAAGCGCCATCATACTTTTGCCCCACGCAAGGCGCGTGTCGCGGTCGGCCGGGAGAGGACGCGAAATGCGCTCGGCAAAATAGGCGGCAATGTCCAGATACTCTTCGTCGCGCGTCAGGTCACAGCCGTAGCGGTTCAGTCCCGACGGCGTTGCACGCCGTTCCGTCCAGAAACGGTATTCCGTTTCCAATGCCGGATACGCCTTTTCGTAAAGCCACGCGATATCCTGCGTGAGGTCAAACAGCTCGCGTACCATCTGCGACAGAAACGGCGGCTGGGAGCGGTTGAGGTAATAGGTGCGGTTGCCGTTGGGCATCTTGCCGTAGGTTTTGACAAGATACAGCATATTGTCGATGTTGTACTGTGCCTGACGGGTCATTCCCACCGACAGCAGTCCCACGTTGGTGAAATAGGTGTCCCAGTAATACAGCTCCTGAAACATCCCGCTGACACACGGCGTTGTATACGGATAGGGTAAGCCGATAAGGGTGTCGTTGTCCTCGTGAGCGGTTCTGACCGTCAGCGGCAAATTCTCAAGAATGTACGTGCGCACACGCGTATTCATCGGCAGACGCTCCTTTCGCAACCGTTTGTACCAGTTGCTGTGCAATGCTTCCCTCGCGCAACAGCGCGGAGGCTTCGTCAAGCGGCACCCAGACAGCATCGGCCACCTCTCCCGACAGTGTGAAATCTGCTTTTTTCACCGTCGCTTTGAAGCCGAGCATCAACAGCTCTTTTTCGATGTACGGGTAACTGCGGATGTAGGTGAGCCTCTCAACCGACAAGCCGATCTCCTCAGCGATCTCCCGTCGCGCGGTGTCCTCTGCCGATTCGCCCATCGTCATCACTCCCGCGACACAGACATAGCGGCTTGTATCGCCGTAGCTCTGACGGATGAGCACGATCTCCTTATATTCGTTGACCACCGCACAGATGACGCAGGTTCTTGCCATATCCCAAAGCGGAACCCGACAGGTGTTGCAATAGGGGATTTGCCCCTCATCGCCGATGGTTTTGCGCGTTAATTGTTCGCCGCAGTGCGGACAGTAGGTAAAACGCATACGATCGCCTCCTTAAAAATGTTTCGGTTCCCGCCGGTTTATAATACCATATTATCTGAAACTTGTACAGTGCAAAGGGAAGGTTTTACAACGGAAAATGGCGGCGGTATATATTGAAATTTGCAGAGAAACGTGATATTATAGTACAGATTGGATTCGTATGTCGAAAAAACAGTCCCCGCGAGAGGATGTGCGAGATGAATGGGATGAAAAAGATCGGAGATGTGTTCCGCGTAAGGAAGCATCGCGTGTTTATCATTGTGTGCGCGCTGACGGTGTTGCTCTTTGCAACGGCACTCAGCCTGATGACCTACCGTACGGCGGTCACACCCGCACTGACACCGCAAAACGAGATCGTTATGCATAACGGCGATGAACTGCGGCAGGAATTGATTGCCGTGAACGGCGATTTGAAAAAATTGCGCATTTCGTTTTACAAGCCCGATGTTCAGCCGCAGGGTAACCTGCTGCTCTCCTTGTACAGAGGAGAGCAGTGCCTGCAGGAATGGACGATGCCCGCCGAAACGATCCGAACCGATAATGAAGTGTTTAAGGTGACGCAGGACGTGGCAATGACCGGACAAGCCGATCTGTATATGGTGTTGCGTGCGGAGCTTTCGGGCGAATCGGAAATTCGTGTGCGCACCTCGGATCGGGAGGATTTCGGCACGCTGTCGCTCAACGGACAGGTGCAGGATCAGCAGACGGTGGTTTACGATTTCTCCTACAGCGACGCAAAAGCCAAGCAGATCGATCTGTTCCACATCGGCATGTGTGCCTTACTCGGGCTGGTGCTGATCGCGGTGGCGTATGTGCTGTTGTACACCAAGCTGAAAAAGGAGTGGCTGTTTGCGGCACTGACGTTTGTGATCGGACTTGCTTTTATGGTGAGCATCACGCCGCTGTCCGCTCCCGATGAATTTCATCATTATCATTCGTCCTATTGGCTGTCAAATTATATGATGTTCAAGGGCGATACAGCGGAGCTTGGCAATTCTCACGATTTTGATTATCACGATCTGAAACCGCATTACAATGTCCCCGACGCCTATTTGCGTGTGCTTGCGGAATTCGGTGAAGCGGCACCCGAAGGCGGCGAACTGATCGACATCCCCGATCCGCGCAAGCTGACCTATTTCGTGCAGTATCTGCCGCAGGCAACGGGTATCACCATCGGACGCCTGCTCGGCCGCAATATGATCACGAATTTTATGCTCGGCCGCTTCTTCAACCTGCTGTTCTACACCGTCTGTGTGTTCCTGGCGGTGAAGCGTGTGCCGAAATTTCAGGTGCCGCTGGGCATCGTGGCGATGTTGCCGATGGCACTTCATCAGGCATCGTCCTTCTCGTACGATACGTTTGTCAACGGATTGGCACTGCTCCTGATCGCGGCACTTGTCAACCTGTTGTTGACGGATGATAAGGTGAAGATCGGCGATCTGGTCTTCATCGGTGTTGTGGCGGCGTTGCTCGCTCCCGCCAAGGTGATCTACTGTCCGTTGCTGCTGTTGCTGTTCCTTGTGAAAAAGGAGCGGTTCGGTTCAATGAAACGCAAGCTGTTGAGCATCGCGTGTGTGCTGCTGGTGTGCGTGCTGATGATCGCGCTGATTCAGCTTCCCACGATGATGGAAATGGGCAGTCGCGGCGAAACCAAGCTCAATCAGTACGGCAAATACAACTACACGGCATCCTATGCATTGCGTCATCCGATCGAAACGGCAAAGATCTTCATCCGCTCGTTCTATCAGGAGTTCTTCCTGTGGCTGCATCAAGCCATCGGCAGCAAGATGAGCGGTCTGACGATGGAGATGCCCGCGTGGATCTCCGTGGCGTTTATGTTTGTGCTGATGCTTGCCGTGATCAACAAGCCGAAACATTCGGTGGCACTCAGACGGCGTGACCGTGCGGTGCTGTGGGGGTTGATCCTGATGATCTCCGCGCTCGTGATGGCCAGTATGTTTGTTGCGTGGACGAGCAACAACAGCGATCTGGTACAGGGTATACAGGGGCGGTATTTCATCCCGTTGCTGCCGCTTTTAGTGCTGGCGGTTGCCAATTACGGAGTCAAGCTCGAAAAGAGTATTGACCGTGAGTTGATCTTTGTGTCAACGGGACTCAGCGTGACAACGGTTTCCATGGTGCTCGAACAGACAATATCGCGGTAAACGCCGAAACAGGGGGTAGGTAGTTGTGAGAACCTTGATTATCATCCCTGCCTATAATGAGCAGGGGAACATTCTGAATACGATCAACGATATCCGTGAAAATGCACCGCAGGTGGATTATGTGGTGATCAACGATTGCTCAACGGATGATACCAAGCAGATTCTGCAGGATGCGGGAATGACGGTGGTGAATCTGCCGGTCAACCTCGGCATCGGCGGCGGTGTGCAGACGGGCTACCGTTATGCGCTGGAAAACGACTATGACATTGCCATCCAGTTTGACGGTGACGGTCAGCATATGGCAGAATATCTCAAGGATCTGATCGCGCCCATTGAAGCGGGAGAGGCAAACATTGCCATCGGCTCGCGTTTCATCAAGAAGGAGGGCTTCCAGTCCTCGGCGATGCGTCGCTTCGGCATCGGCTTTTTAAGCGGATTGATCCGTATGCTCGGCGGTGTGCGGGTGTACGATGTCACGAGCGGCTTCCGTGCGGCAGACCGCAAAATGATCGCTTACTACGCCGATAACTACGCGCAGGATTATCCCGAACCCGAGGCGATCTTAGCGGCGTCGTTAGAGGGGGCAACCATCAAAGAGGTGGCGGTGCAGATGCGCGAGCGCCAGAGCGGTGAAAGCTCCATTCATTCGTTTAAATCGCTGTATTATATGATCAAGGTGTCCGTTGCCCTGATCACCTACCGTATTACACATAGGAGGAAAAAGCTGTGAGCGGAATCTTGAGAATCGCGTTTTTAGTAGCGCTGGCGTTGTATTTCTTCATCCTGATCTATTTGCTGAAAAAGAACCGTATGACCCTCAAGTATTCCTTGCTGTGGATGCTGGTGGGCCTTGTGATGCTGTTTGTGGCGATCTTTCCTGAGGTGTTTATCTGGGCGGCACGCCTGATCGGCGTGGATGTACCGTCAAACGCGTTGTTTGCGGTGCTCAATTTCTGTATGATCGTGTTGCTGATGTTCCTGACGGCTGTCGTGTCGGGACAGAGCAACCGCCTGACAAGATTGACGCAATCGCTGGCACTTTTGGAGAAGCGTGTGCGCGATTTGGAGGCACTGTGCGGCGAGACGGCAAACGCGGATGAATCGCAGAGTGAGGAGAACGTATGAATCGGGTGCAATTGAAACAAGAGGATTGTTGCGGATGCGGCGCGTGCGCCAACCGTTGCCCGAAACAAGCCATTGTTATGACGGCGGACGCGGAAGGATTTCTGTATCCGCAGATCGATGACACGCGGTGTGTAGATTGCGGACTTTGCAAGCAAGCGTGTCCGGTGTACAACGAGCACACCCCGCACGGCTATGATCAGCAGTACTATGCCGCACAGCATCTGGAAGATGAGATCGTGCAGACGAGTTCGTCGGGCGGTGTGTTTGCGGCGTTGACGGCGGCGGTGCTCGATCAGGGCGGCACGGTATACGGTGCGGCATTCGGTGAGAATATGACGGTTCGTCACGAACGCGCACAAACAGCAGAGGAAGCGTTGCGCTTTCGCGGCTCGAAATATGTGCAGAGTGCGGTGGGGACGACCTATACGCAGGTCAAGGACGACCTTTGCGCGGGCAAAACCGTGCTGTTTTCGGGCACGCCCTGCCAGGTGGACGGACTTCTTCAATACCTTCGCTCGGCAAAGGCACCGACCGATCATCTGCTCACCTGTGATTTTGTGTGCCACGGCACACCGTCACCGAAGGTGTGGGGTGATTACATCGGGTTTCTGACCGAGCGTCACGGATCGCTGGAAAGCTACAATTTCCGCGGCAAGCAAAACGGCTGGCATAAGTATTTTCCCGCGATTACGGCGGGCGGAGAAGCCGTGTCCGATCGGTACAGAACCAAGGAATCGTTTTTCAAGCTGTATTCGTCGTGTCGTATTACGCGTCCGAGCTGTTATTCCTGCCGCTACACGAGCTATGACCGTCGTGCGGATCTGACGCTGGCGGATTTCTGGAATATTGATAAAGCGGCACCCGAAATGGATGATGACCGCGGCACCTCGCAGGTGATCGTCAACACCGAAAAGGGCGCAAAGTGGTTTGAAGCCTGTCAGCAGGCGGTGCGGCATAAGGCGTGCACCAAAGAGGATGTCTGGCAACCGCATCTGGAATATCCCATCAAGCGTCCGAAGGCGCGGGAGGCATTCTGGCAGTTTTACCGCGAGCAATCGTTTGAAGCGGTGATCGGACGCTACGGTCAGGATTCGTTTGTGACCAAATGCCGTGTGGCGGTGATGCCGCTGATCAACAAGCTCGGCTTATACGCACTGGCAGGGAAGCTCTACCGCGTGGTGTTTGTACGAAATAAGAAATAACGGGGCGTTTGTATGAAACAACAACAAAACAGCGGTATGAACGCTAAGAGCTTTGCGTGGAATACCATCGGCAGTATCATCAGCGCGGCATCGTCGTTTATTTTGCTGTCGTGTGTGACGCGCGCGGTCGGTGCGGACAACGCGGGCATCTTCGCGTTTTCGTTTTCGAGTGCGCAGCTGCTCTTGACGCTCGGTAAATTCGGTGTGCGCTCCTATCAGGCGACGGATGTGACAAAGCAGATCACGGCGGCAAGCTATTTTGTGTTGCGCATCTTGTCGTGCGCGGCAATGATGCTGTCGTGCGTGGCGATGATCGCGATGCTCGGCTATCACGGCGCGGATGCGGGCGTGGTGCTGGCGGTGTGCGCGATGAAGATGGTGGATGCCGTTGAGGATGTCTATCACGGTCAGCTTCAGCTGAATCTGCGAATGGATGTTGCGGGCAAGCTGCTGGCACTTCGCAACGCTGTGACGATGGTGCTGTTTGCGGTGCTCATTTTCCTGACAAAGGATATCGGGCTGACCGCTTGGGTGACAGCGGGTGTGTCGCTTGTGCTGTGTCTGGCGGTCAATCATCCCGCCCTTAACAGATGCGAACCGTTCCGCTTGAAATGGAACGCAAAAGAAATCGGCACTCTGACAATGGCGTGTCTGCCGTTGTTCATCGGACATTTCTTGTCGCTGTATATATACAACGTTCCCAAATACGCCATTGAGGTTTACTGCGAGCCGCAGATCCAGACCTTTTACAACATCCTATTTATGCCGGCGTTCGCGATCAATCTGATGAGTGAATTTATCTTCAAGCCGATGCTGACCGATCTTGCCCTTTGGTGGGAGGAAAAGCAGTATAAGAAGTTTGACGGAATGATCGTCAAAATGGTGGTGTTCATTTTTGTCATCACGGCGGTCATTCTTGTGGGCACGTATTTCTTAGGTGCTCCGTTGCTGTCGGCGTTTTTCGGAGAGGATGTCCGTCCTTACCGCACGGAGCTGATGTTCCTGATGCTCGGCGGCGGTTTCGGCGCGGTGGTGTATTTCCTGTATAACGTGCTGACTTCGATGCGCAAGCAGGGATTTGTACTGTTCAACTATGCGGTGTCGGCGGTGATCGTCACGGCGATTGCGTTTGTGACGGTCGGAAAGCACGGGATGCTTGCGGCGGCACTGTCATATGTGTTCGCGGAGGTGGCACTGTGCCTGCTGATGATCGGCAGTGTTGTGCTTTGCTCGCGTCGTCAACAAAAGAAGGGTGGAGACGAAAGCCATGAAAGTCGGAATTGTGACCTTTCAGGAAACGAATAATTACGGTGCTATTCTGCAGAATTACGGATTACAGCAAGCGATCCGTCAGTTGGGTGCCGAACCCGAAACCATCGACTATCGCAGTCGCTATATCGGCAGACCCTACGGCCTGGCGCATCTGAAGAATAAAGGACTCGGTGCCTATCTGTTCGGTGTGGCGGGATATCTCGTATATGCGCCGCGTGCGTTCAAATCCAAGCATTTCCGCCGCCATATGACCTATTCTCCGAAGGTGAAGCGGGAGGATCTGGCGGCACTCAACGACCGTTATGACCGCTTCATTACGGGAAGCGATCAGGTGTTCAACCACAAGCTGACGGGAATGGACGGCACCTATATGCTCGATTTCGTGACGGACAAATCCAAATGCTCCAGCTATGCCGCCAGCCTCGGTCTTGCCTCGCTTGATCCCGAGGCACAGGAGATTTACCGCAAAAATCTGGCGGGTTTTCGCTATGTGACGGTGCGCGAGCAAACGGCGGTTCCCGTGTTGGAGGAGGCCATCGGACGGGAGGTCACCGTGGTGTCCGATCCGAGTCTGTTGCTTACCCGCGACGAATGGGCGCAGGTAGCGGTGGAACCGACAGTCAAGGATCGCTACGTGTTTGTGTATGAGTTAGCGATGTCCAAGGATGTGGTCGCACTTGCGCAGACCATTGCCAAAAAGGAAGGGCTGAAAATCGTGTTTGCGCCGTTCCCGATGGGAAAGCTCGCCGCGGGACGTTACGATGTGTTGGCGGGAGCGGGTGAGATTCTCGGTTACATCAAAAATGCCGAGTATGTCGTGACCGATTCCTTCCACGGCACGGTGTTTTCCATTCTGTTCAACAAACGCTTTTTCACCCGCGTTGCCGATGAAAAAATCGGCTCGCGCATCCGCGATCTGCTTGCCAAATGCGGTCTGGAAGATCGCTTGATCAAAGCGGGACAGACCGATTACGAGCAACCGATCTCCTACGACGCGGTCAACGGTATTCTGGCGACCTACCGCGAGGAATCCCGCGCACAGCTGGCGAAGATGCTGTAATGCAATTGACAATTATATAACAATGTGGTATACTATAGGTGTTCCTGACATAAAGATACGTTCTGCGTGAAAGGTGCGGCTTATAACGAACACATTCAAGTGATAGGACTGCACCCGTATTGTCGGGCGCAGTCCTTGTTTTTTTCGGAGGTGTGCTATGGAAACACGTGTGGCGGTGATCAGTGCGGTTGTCGAAGACCGCGAAGCGGTGGAGACTCTCAATGCGGTGCTTCACGAATACGGCGACTGGATCATCGGCAGAATGGGTCTGCCGTATCGCAAAAAGAATATCCACATTGTCAGTGTGGCGGTGGATGCCCCGCAGGATGTGATCGCGACGATGTCGGGCAAGCTCGGCAGAATTGAAAAGGTGAGCGTGAAAACGGCATATTCGAGTGTGATCACCCATGAATAATGCGTTGTATCTGATCGACAGGCTTGCCAAGGAGCATTCGCTGTCGCTTGCGGAGTATCAAGCCCTGATTGATGCGCTCTCGCCCGAAACGGCATCCTACGCCGCGCAAAAAGCACGTGCGGTGCGCGAAGCGATCTACGGCAGGGACGTGTATATCCGCGGATTGATCGAAATTTCCAATATCTGTAAAAATGACTGTCTGTATTGCGGTATCCGCAAAAGCAACACGGCGTGCGAGCGATACCGTCTCAGCGAGGAGCAGATCCTTGCCTGCTGTGAAGAGGGATATGGGCTCGGATTTCGCACCTTTGTGATGCAGGGCGGTGAGGACGGGTATTTCACCGATGACCGTCTGTGCGGGTTGATCTCCCGCATCAAAGAGCGTTATCCCGACTGTGCGGTAACGCTGTCGCTTGGTGAGAGAAGCCGCGAAAGCTATCAGCGGTTGTATGATGCGGGGGCGGACCGCTACCTGCTCCGCCACGAGACGGCGGATGCGGTACATTACGGCAAGCTTCATCCGCAAGCGCTGACGCTTGAAGAACGGATGCACTGTTTGCGGGATCTCAAGGAGATCGGCTTCCAGACAGGCTGCGGGTTTATGGTCGCTTCACCGTTTCAGACATCGGCGGAGCTTGCAAAGGATTTGAAGTTTATCGAGGAATTCCGCCCCGATATGTGCGGCATCGGCCCGTTTATCCCGCATAAGGACACGCCGTTTGCCGATTATGAAGCGGGCACGCTCGAGATGACCTGCTATCTGCTGTCGCTTGTGCGATTGATCCACCCGCCTGTTTTATTGCCGTCCACAACGGCACTGGGCACCATTGATGAAAACGGCAGGGAAAAGGGCATTCTGGCGGGAGCCAATGTGGTGATGCCCAATCTGTCGCCGACCGATGTGCGACACAAATATATGCTTTATAACGGGAAGATCGCGACGGGCACGGAAGCCGCCGAGGGTCTTGCCGATCTGAAAACCCGTATGGACGCGATCGGCTACAAGGTCGTGACCGCCCGCGGAGATGTGAAAGGATGATACAGTATGGCACGCTATGATATGAAATCGCTCAAAGCCGAGGAATTTATCAATCATCAGGAGATCCTCGACACCATCGCCTATGCACAGGCGAATAAGGATAACGTCGCGTTGATCGACAGCATCCTGCAAAAAGCACGTCCCGACAACATCAGCGTCGAGAACCATTGCGCGGCACTGACCCACCGTGAAGCGGCGGTGCTGCTGGCGTGCACGATCCCCGAAAAGGTGCAGGAAATTATGACCCTTGCCGAGGAGATCAAGCAACGCTTTTACGGCAACCGCATCGTGATGTTTGCACCGCTGTATCTGTCCAACTATTGCATCAACGGCTGTGTGTATTGCCCGTATCACGCCAAGAACAAATGCATTGCGCGCAAAAAGCTGACGCAGGAGGAGGTGCGCGCCGAGGTTATCGCACTGCAGGATATGGGACACAAGCGCCTTGCCATCGAAGCAGGCGAAGACCCCAAGCACAACCCGATCGAGTATATTTTAGAATGCATTGAAACGATCTACAGCGTCAACCATAAAAACGGTGCGATCCGCCGCGTGAACGTCAACATTGCGGCAACCACGGTGGAGAATTACCGCAAGCTCAAGGATGCGGGTATCGGCACGTATATCCTGTTCCAGGAAACCTATCACAAGGAAAGCTATCTGGAGCTTCACCCGACGGGGCCCAAGCACGATTACGATTATCACACCGAGGCGATGGACCGTGCAATGGAGGGTGGTATTGACGATGTGGGACTCGGCGTACTGTTCGGCCTGCAGAATTATATGTACGAATTTGTAGGTCTGATGATGCACGCCGAGCATCTGGAAGCGGTGCACGGTGTCGGCCCGCACACCATCAGTGTGCCTCGCCTCAAGCCCGCCAACGACATCAACCCCGACGATTTCGAGAATGCGTTGCCTGACGATATTTTCGAAAAAATCATTGCGTGCATCCGCGTGGCGGTGCCGTATACGGGTATGATCATTTCGACGCGTGAATCGGCTGAAATGCGTGCCAAAGCCCTTCGCTTGGGCATCTCGCAGATCAGCGGTGCTTCGCGTACCTCGGTCGGCGGCTACACCGAGGAGGAGCGTCCGCACGATTCCGAGCAGTTTGACGTGTCGGATCAGCGCACGCTCGATGAAGTCGTGCGCTGGCTGATGGAGATGGGTCACATTCCGTCCTTCTGCACGGCGTGCTACCGTGAGGGACGCACGGGTGACCGCTTTATGAGTCTGTGCAAAACGGGACAGATCCTCAACTGCTGTCATCCCAATGCCGTGATGACGCTCACGGAATTCTTAGTGGACTATGCGTCCGAGGAAACCAAAACCATTGGTTTTGCAATGGTGGAGCGGGAACTTGAAAAGATCCCCAACGAAAAAGCGCGGGAGATCGCGCGGCAGAATGTGGAGGCGATCAAGGCCTCCAACCGCCGTGATTTCCGCTTTTAAGGAGATATGTGTATGAATACGACGCCCTCTTCCGAACGTGTACACATCGGCTTTTTCGGGTTGCGCAATGCGGGGAAATCCAGCGTTGTCAACGCGGTGACGGGGCAATCGCTTGCCGTGGTGTCGGATGTCAAGGGCACCACGACCGATCCCGTCCAAAAGGCGATGGAGCTGCTTCCGCTCGGCCCTGTGGTGATCATCGATACACCGGGCATCGACGACGAAGGCGCTCTCGGTGAGCTTCGCATACAAAAAACCAAAGAGGTGCTTGCCAAGACCGACATCGCGTTGCTGGTCACGGATGTGCGGCAACCGCTCAATGAGGCGGAAACGGCATTGCTTCGCTTGTTTGAAGAGCGGGAGATCCCGTATCTGATCGTGTATAACAAATGCGATCTGGTCGGGTCTGTCCCTGAGGAAACCGATAACGCGCTCGGCGTGTCGGCGGTGACGGGGATGAACATTCATCGCCTCAAGGAGAAAACGGCAACGCTTGTCAAGGGGCAGGCGCAGGAAAAACGCATTGTTGCCGATCTGCTTGCGGCGGGGGATACCGTGGTGCTGGTCACCCCGATCGACGAAGCGGCACCTAAAGGACGCCTCATCCTGCCGCAACAGCAAACCATCCGTGATATTTTAGATGCGGATGCGATGGCGGTGGTGACAAAGGAAACGACCCTTGCAAAGACGCTTGCGTCGCTTGCATCCCCGCCGCGGATGGTGATCACCGATTCGCAGGCATTCGCCGAGGTTGCAGGTATCGTGCCTGCCGATGTGCCGCTGACATCGTTCTCTATCCTGTTTGTGCGCTATAAAAGCGATCTGGTTGCCGCCGCCAAGGGTGCGGCGATGCTTGACCGTTTGCGGGATGGTGACAAGGTGCTGATCTCGGAAGGATGCACGCATCACCGTCAGTGCGGTGACATCGGCACCGTCAAGCTCCCGCGGCTGATCAAAAAGCACACAGGTAAGGATATTGCGTTTGAATTCACCTCGGGCGGTACGTTCCCCGACGATCTGTCCGACTACGCGCTGGTGATCCATTGCGGCGCGTGTATGCTTAACGAGCGCGAGATGCGCTCACGTGCCGCACGGGCAAAAAATGCGGCTATTCCGATGACCAATTACGGCATCGCCATTGCCCATATGAACGGCATTCTGCGCCGTTCGCTTGCGCCGTTCCCCGAAGCATCAGCGGCGCTTGATGAATAATAAACAAACCCGAACCTGCCTTACACGGCAGGTTCGGGTTCAAAAAAACACGGCTGTTCACGTTCGATGTGAACAGCCGTGTTTGGCTTTGAAACGGATCAGAGCTTGCTTTTGATGAACTTTGCGGTCATCAGCCGGGACAGAACATCTAAAATAACGATGATGATCAGCGTCCGGGTGGGGATCGCCGCGCACAAGCATAGCGGTTGTGAAATACCGCAAGCCCGTAACGGCCGCAAGAAGATCATTTGCAAACACCTCTCAACAGAATGGAAAAACAGTATAGCAAAGGTGCTTGCGGATGTTAATTGTTTTGGGTTCGGGATCCGACATTTTTCGCAGATTTGGTTGCGCCGACGGCAATAAAACCGCTTAGTGTGAGAAGCAATACGAGCGCCGAGATCTGCGTCCCGCTTCGGTCATCGCCGGTGTTCACACCTGAGAGCATCGTGGTGGTTGTTGACGCTTGCTCTTGTGCGGTGGGTGCGGAGAGTGCAGAGGTTGTTGTATCGGCGGTAACCGCAGAGGCGGTTGTTTGTTCGGGGAAGGCTGCTTCGGTCGTTGTTGTCGTGGCTTCGGATGCCCGGGTGGTGGTGCTGTAAGCCGTTGTGCTGACAGCCATCGGTATGCCGCTGACAAGGATATTGTTGATCGCGGTTTCACCGCCTGTGCCGCCGATGAGTCCGGCGGTACCGTTTACCATCATATTGGAGGCAACGGCAATACGGATATACAGCATATCTACGTTGGCGGCGTCTGCGGGAAGTGCCGCATTGTCAAACGCGGGATATAAGATTTTGTTGGCAGGGATCGAGAAGACCTGTCCTGCCACATCGCTGTAATTCACGCCGTCGGTGCTGATTTGCAGCTTATAATCGCGCGGTCCTTTTTTGGTAGCGCCGATGGAGGCAGAGAATGTGATGCTTTCATAGCCTGCAGTCGGTACGCGGATCTCCAGAAAAGCGCCGTTTCCCCACGGGTTTTTCGTGCCTCCCGTCATAACGGGTTGCATACCGAGATCCTGATATTCGCCCTTTGACCATTCCAGCTTACGGTAATCGGTGCCGCTGACCGAGGCATACAGTCTGCCGCCGACCGTGGAAGAGGCATAGCCGCTGTCTTTGTCACCGTAGCCGCTGACCGATAGGTTCTCCTCCGCAACGGCACTGCTGTTCGGGAAGACGATCGCGGTGATCGTTTCGCTCTCTTGTGCCGAAACCGCCGTGCACGTTGCCGCACACAGGACGAGGCACAGAAGTATACAAATTATATGACGCATCGTGTTACCTCCTTTTTACGGGCGGGACGGACGGTTACTGCCGCTGTTGCTTCCGATGGAGGTGATGATCGACGAAACCGATGCACTGCCCAGCGAGGTGCCTGCGGTGTAGGTCTCGTACAAGCCATCGGCGAGCTCGCCCGAGCAGGTGCCGCCGTAATAAGCGGTGTAGGTCGTTCCTTTGACGATGTCGGGCGAGCAGATGAGCACCGCCTGATAGGTTTTGCTCGGCTTGAATGCGAGGATCGTATTCCCTGCCGCATCAAGGATACCGAATGCCGTGCCTGCCGAGCGGGACGAGCTGCTCTTGATGCTCAGCATATACTGCGCGGAGGACGAGCTGGGCGTTTGCAGCATACCGCTGCTGCCTGCCGCGATGAACGTGCCGCCGTCAATGTCAAACGTGCCGTCAAAATCAAGGAAGCCGTTGCCGCTGTCGGTCGGACCGTGCACCACAACCGTGCCGCCCGTCATAACGGCATCGCCGTTGATGTCCACGCCGTCGCCGCCTGCATATACGGCAACATAGCCGCCTGTGACGGTGAGGCTACCGACCGAGGTGCTTTCCATTCCGCCCATTCCGCCCATTCCACCCATTCCGGGCATTGTCGAACCGCCGGACGAGCTGCTGCTTGCGGAGGTAGCGGTGGCGGCAACGCCGCTGAGCAGGTTGACAACGCCGCTTGCGGTTTCGCCTGCTGTGAGAGTACTGCCTGAGGCGGTCAAGGCGGGATAGGCGATGCTGTCGGTGTTGCTTGCCTGCAACGCGCCGAGGCAGAGAGTACCTGTGCCTGCTGTTTTGACAATGATCTTGTCAACGCACGCTTGTCCGTCCGAAGGAATACCGTTGTAGGTGAAGTAGTTGTACAGATCAAGTGCCGCTGTGACACTGCCGTTTGTTGCGGGCAGATAGCCGTCAGTGACATCCGTATCCGTCGCACCGAAGGCGGGATACCAGTCGGTGGAGAAGGCGGGGGTACCGTGGCCGGCATCGGTGGTGATGTCCAGAAGAATGTCGAATTCCGCGGTACTGTTCAGGTCGGTCACCAGATAGATCTGTTCATTCACATCAAAGGGAATATCGGTGTTGAGTGTCCATTGGTAACCGCTTGCGGATTCGGATACAAGATACAGCAGGTTGTTCTGCACATACCAGTACCCCGTGTTATCGTCTGTGCCGCCTGCGGCGTTGATACCGTCGTCGGAGGAGGTCAGACGCATTTCGCCGCCTGTGACCGTGATGTTGACGCCTTCAATGGCTTCATAGCTCTTGGTCACTGTCAGTGACGCACCGTCGTTGACAAGAAGCAGACCGTCTGCGTGCACACCGTCATCGCCCGAGGCGGCGTTGATCACACCGCCCGCAAGCGTGACATCGCCGTTGGCGTGAACGGCATCATCCTTGCAGTCAAGCGTGATCGATCCGCCGCAAACGGCCAGTGCGCCCGTTGACTTGATGCCCTTGTAGCTGTTGGTGTCGGAGCTTGAAGGAGAGGTGGCACTACCGCCTCCCGTGACGATCGTAAAGGTTCCGCCGTTGATGCTCAGTGCTGTTTCTGCCTGAATGCCGTCGTTGGCGGCGGTGATATCAAACACGCCGCCGTCGATGGTGATATAGCCCTTGGTGGTGTCTTCGGTATTATCCGATTGCATACCGTCCGCCCCTGCCGTAACGGTGAAATCACCGTCGCTGATGCGGATGGAATCCTTGCCGCGGATGCCGTGGTTGACGGCATCGATTATGTAGGTGCCGCCGTTGATCTTCAGATCGTCTTTTGAAGTAATACCGTTTTTATACTTGCCGTTGACGATCAAGGTGCCGGTACCCTCTATCACCAGATCGTCCTTGCTGTAAATGGGGGAGGCGGGCTCGTCGGTTCCGTCGGCAAAAACATAGTTTGCGGTATCGGAGAAGGTGTTTGTTGTGCCCTCCTTGAGAATCAACGTGGTTTTATCTGCCGACTGCACATAAAAGGGCGCACTGTCTGAGCAGGACATCGTTACGTTATCTAAGGTTACGGCGACCTGATCAAGCGTATCGTCCGCCGCAACGATCAGCTGACCGTCGGTCATGGTACCGACCACGGTGTAGTGACCGCCGTCGGTGATGGTGACGGTATCGCCGCTGACGGTCGCACCACTGCCCTCAACGGTGGCGGTCGTGCCCAGAAGAGTGATCCGTGTTCCTGCCGAAGGTGTGTCGCTCAGACCGTTGGAAGCGGCCTTGTACAGCTTTTTGATACCGCTTGCCATTTGCGTCAGGATACTGCGTGCATCGGTGCTGTCAACATCGCCGTCCCCGTCAATATCGCCGAGTAACAGCTGAAGATCATCGGCGTTGGCGACATTCATCATGATTTTCAGGATCCCTCGCACATCCACCGAACTGATATTGCCGTCACGGCTGACATCGCCTTGCGGGTAATAGACGACGTTGCCGATACCGGTGATCACAATGTCGTTGACAGCGGTTTCACCGCCCGTGGCACCGCTCAGTCCCGATGAACCGTTGATCAGGATATCCGATGTGTTGACCATTCGGATGTAGAGAGCGGGCGCGTTTGCAGCATCTGCGGGAAGAGCCACCGTGTCAAATGCTTGTTCCATCACCTTGTTGGTGGTGATGGAGTAAGAGACACCGACATCGGTGTACCGTATGCCGTCCAGACTGTATTGGAGCTTGAAGTCGCGCGGTCCTTTTTTGGTGCCGCCCAGCTTAGCACTGAACGTAATGTCCGTGTAGCCCACGGTGGATAACCGCGTTTCAATGTATGCTCCCGTTGCCCACGGGTTGTTATTGCCCGCGGTCATTGTCGGTTGCACAGCAGAGGTGTTGCCTTGTACATAAAGGTCAGACGTCCATTCTAATTTGCGCGCATCTGAACCGTTGACAGACGCGTGAACGGTGGCATTGCCTAACGAAACCGCATATCCGCTGTCTTTGTCTCCTGCAATGTCAGCGCCTGCCGTTCCGCCGGAATAGGAAAACTGGGAGATCAGGGTGTCGGTGGTTGCCGCGAAGACGATCCCCGGTGACAGGGAGTTGAGCACCAGCAGACACGCCGTGACTACGGTAATGAGCTTGTGAAAGGGTTTCATATGCAAACCTCCTTGTTACGGTTCTCTCGGTTTTGAAACAGAGAACTCTATAAGATATATGTAACAAGGGTGTGTGACTGTTTTTTGAAAGATATGCGGCAATTTTTGGGGATTATACGCTGTTTTCATCAAAATAAGCACTGTTTTCATCATTTGTCGCCGTTATTGTCAATAAAACGGTATACTTTTCCATAATCTGTCAGAAAGCTCTTGACAAAAGGCGAAAACCGTGTAAAATAAATGTTGATGAAACTAACATTATTTAGCGGATGTTCGTTACAACGCATCCTCGATCACATCCCACAGGTGCACCAACGCGGGTTGCTCGCGGTTGCACAGCCGTGCAAAGGCGGCGGCTTTGCGCCGACGGCAAAAGATATCGGGAATGTGTAAAAACAGCTTGCGGTGAAGGTACACCTTCAAGCCGAAGGAATGATACAGTCCGAGCTCGCGCCCGAAATGCCATTCCGAGCTGATGCGGTATGTGATCAACAGGACTCGCCTCCGTTTCTGCTTGCTTAGCGTAACAGGACATATCCGAATCTGTTTCTCCTGTTACGCTAACTCAGTATACCCGATGTTGATGCCGAACGGGGTCGATCGGTGAAAACAGACAGATATTTGATGAATTCGACAAAAAGTGAGGGATTCAGTGTGCATATAGCCATATGTGACAGCAATATGTCGTACCGTGAGCAGCTGATGCAGGCGATCCGCGCTTCGCTTGCCGAGGAGTCGATCTCTTATCGGATACGGGAATATGCGCATCTGCAGGAGCTGGTGTATGATGTGCAGGACGGAGAGCGTGTGGATGCGGTATTTGCGGATGTGGGGGATGCCGAGAGTCGGCAAGGACTCTCGCAGTGGCGGTTCGACTGCTTTGAGGGATTTCTGATCCTGACATCGGATTGCGAGCGCTATGCGATGCTGGGATACACCTTGGAGGCGGACGGCTATCTGCTCAAGCCTTTTTCGGTATCCCACGTCAAGGAGGTTCTCACAAGGCTTTGTAAGCGTGCGGGAAAGGCGTGCCTGACCGTTATGGACCGATCGCATATCATCCGTATTCCGTATCACGATATTCTGTACATTGAAAGCCGCAATGCCCGTTGCATCATCCACCGCCTTCATCACGCGGATTATACGCTGTACACGCATTTGGACGATCTGCAAAAGGAACTGCGCGACAAGCGGTTTTTGCGCTGTCATCAGAGCTATCTTGTGAATATGGATCAGGTGGTGTCGGCGGATACGCAGTTTGTGATGAGTAACGGCGATGCGGTGTCCATCCGTCAGCGGGAGCGCAAGCTGTTGCGAGATTGTTTCGGGGCGTACATCCGCTCAAAAGAATCTGAAAATAATTTGTAAAAGGAAAGCGCTTTCTCTTGCAAAGGCGGGAAAAATCTGTTATGATAACACAATAAAGCCGAAACAGCGAGGTGAAAGCAAATGGCGCGTGAAATGGCGCTTGCGGGTGTCGATCCTTCGGAGCTTCTGCCGCCGCCACCGCCCGAACGACCGCACACCTTCCGTGAAAAATGGGACAACTTCTGGTACCATTATAAAATCACGTTCTGGGTCGTTGCGGCGATCGTCGCGATCGCGGTGACGATCCTTGTGCAGACGGTCACGAAGAATCCCGCGGATTACGAGGTGGTCGTCGTGACGGAATATGCGTTGCTTCCGCCCGAAACCGACGGTATGAAGGCGTATCTGGCATCGGTCGGACAGGATGTGGACGGTGACGGTGAGGTGGAGATCCTTATCGACAACATCGTCCCCAGCTTTCAGGCGGACGGTTCCTATTCCATCGGCTTTGCCGATCAGCAAAAGCTGATCAACTACATCGCCGCAGGCGAAAAAATGATCTATGTGTTTGACCGCCTGAGCTATGAAGGCTTCCTTGCCAACATTTCGCAGGTGACCGACAGTGACTATTCGTTCTACGCCGCGTTGGAGATCACCGACGCAGGGTATGACCCCGACGGCTGTTATTGGAGCTGGAAAGGGGATCCCCGTCTGGCGCAGTACAACCTGACTGAGCAGGCGGAGGATATGCTGTTCGGCGTGCGTTCTCCTGAGGGCACGGCGGGCGGCGAGAAGTCACAGGCGATGTATGAACAGGGAAAACAACTTATTGAGGCATTAGCCGAACAGAAAGAAGGAAACTAACTATGCGCAGTGATTTGCTTAAAGAGGGCCCGTCCCGTGCTCCTCACCGTTCGCTTTTAAAAGCTCTGGGCATTACCGACCGTGAAATGAAGCGTCCCTTTGTGGCGGTGGTCAGCTCCAAAAGCGACTACATCCCCGGTCACGCTCATCTGGATACCATCACCAAAGCCGTCGAAGCGGGCATCCGCAACGCAGGCGGTGTGCCGTTCACATTCAACACCATCGGTGTGTGTGACGGTCTGGCGATGAACCACAAGGGTATGAAATATTCGCTTTGCTCGCGTGAGCTGATCGCGGACTCCATCGAAGTGATGCTCACCGCGCACCCGATGGATGCGGTGGTGTTCATCCCCAATTGTGATAAGATCGTTCCCGGTATGCTGATGGCAGCGTGCCGTATGAATCTGCCGTCGATCTTTGTGTCGGGCGGCCCGATGATGCCCGGTCACAACGGCAAGGGCACCCGTATGGGTCTGTCGGAGATGTTTGAAGCGGTCGGCAGCTTTGCGGCAGGTAAGATCACTGCCGAAGACCTGCACTGTCAGGAAGAAAACGCGTGCCCCGGTTGCGGCTCCTGCTCGGGTATGTACACGGCAAACTCGATGAACTGCCTGACCGAGGCCATCGGTATGGCACTGCCCGGCAACGGCACGATCCCCGCTGTCACGGCGGCGCGTGTGCGCCTTGCCAAGGACGCCGGTGAGCGCGTGATGGAGCTGCTTGAGCAAAACATCCGCCCGCTGGATATCCTCACCCCGAAGGCGTTTGAAAATGCGCTCCGTGCGGATATGGCGATCGGCTGTTCCTCGAACACGATTTTGCATATTCTTGCGATCTCCCGTGCGGCGGGTTGCCCGGTGACGCTCGAGCAGATCGACGCAATCGGCAAAAAGACGCCGCAGATCTGCAAGCTCAATCCCGCAGGCACGACCTTTATCACCGACCTTAACGATGTCGGCGGCATCCAGTCGATGCTGAAAGAGCTGGATACGGCGGGTATGGTGCATCGCGATGTGGTGACGGTCAACGGCACGGTTGGTGAGCGCATCGATGCGGCAAAGCCTGCTGACGGCACGATCATCCGCAAGTTAGACGATCCGTTCAGCAAGGACGGCGGTATTGCCATTTTGTTCGGTAATCTTGCAGCGGACGGCGCTGTTGTGAAAAAGGGTGCGGTGGCACCGTCGATGATGGTGCACAGCGGCCCTGCGCGCGTGTTCGATTCCGAAGAGGATGCCACGGCGGCGATCATGGACGGCAAAATCCACGAGGGCGATGTTGTGGTGATTCGCTATGAAGGTCCCAAGGGAGGTCCCGGTATGCGCGAAATGCTCACGCCGACGGCGGCGATCATCGGTCGCGGTCTGGGCGAAAGTGTGGCGCTGATCACCGACGGACGCTTTTCGGGCGCGACCCGCGGTGCATCGATCGGTCACGTCTCTCCCGAAGCGGCAGAAGGCGGCTTGATCGCGCTGGTGGAGGAAGGTGACACGGTGGCAATCGATATTCCGAACCGTTCGCTCTCGCTCCTTGTGGATGAGGATACGCTTGCCGCGCGGAAAGCGGCGTGGAAAGCGCCTGAGCGCGAATTGACGGGCTATGCCAAGCGTTATGCCCAGCACGTGACAAGCGGTGCTACGGGTGCTGTGTTTGACGATATGCTGTAAACAGTCGCACGGTCGGTCTTTTGATGACAAAAGACCGACCGTGCGTTTTTTTATTGTTTGACTTTTTTAAGGGAAACCCATATACTTTTCTTATAAAACGAAAAGGAGCTGATGACGATGCTGAAGACACCGTTTGAAAAAGGCGATGTGCCGTTTGCCGACTATCCGCGCCCGCAGCTGATGCGCGATTCGTATCTGTGCCTCAACGGCAAGTGGACGATGAACATCCGACGGGATAAACGGGCGGTGGAAACCTGCACCGTCACGGTGCCGTTTCCGCCCGAATCGGCGGCATCGGGATGCGACAAGCCGATTCGCCCGACCGATACGCTCGAGTATATGCGTACATTTTCGCTCCCGACGGGATTTGTGAAAGACCGCGTGATTCTGCATATCGGTGCGGTCGATCAGGAGGCATCGGTGTTTGTCAACGGTATGACTGTCGGGCCGCGTGGAGGCGGATATCTGCCGCTTTCGTGGGATATTACCGACGCACTTTGTGAGGGCGAAAATGAACTGCGGGTTGTGGTGACCGACCCGCTGGATCCCGATATTCCTTACGGCAAGCAACGAAAAAAGCGCGGCGGGATGTGGTATACACCCATCAGCGGCATCTGGCAGACCGTGTGGCTGGAGAGTGTGCCAAAGCGGTATATCCGTTCGCTTCGCATCATCCCGACGCTTGACAGCGTCACGGTGAAGGTGTTCGGCGGCACAGCCGAAAAATGCCTGACCCTTGACGGCAGGGAGTACCGCTTCGAGGGGGACAGCATCACGCTGACGATCGACGATCCCGTGCATTGGTCGCCCGAAAATCCGCATCTGTATGATTTTACATTGCGGTCGGGTGAGGATACGGTCACGTCCTATTTTGCGCTTCGCACGCTGTCGGTCGGCGAGGTAAACGGTACGCCGCGTCTGCTTCTCAACGGCAAACCGTATTTTTTCAACGGTCTGTTAGATCAAGGGTATTTTGCCGACGGCATCTACCTGCCGTCCTCCGAAGAAGGCTACCGCTTTGATGTGCGGCTGACCAAAGAGTTAGGCTTCGACACGCTTCGTAAGCACATCAAGATCGAGCCTGAGGTGTTTTATTACGAATGCGATAAGCAAGGCGTGATCGTGTTTCAGGATATGGTGAATAACGGTCGCTACAGCTTCCTGCTTGATACTGCACTCCCGACGATTGGCTTGCGTCAGCGTTTGCCTCGCCGCCGTTCCAAGCGACAGCGCGCTGTGTTTGAGGGGTATGCCCGTGCCACCGTCGCGCATCTGTATAATCATCCCTGCGTGTGCTGTTACACCATTTTCAACGAGGGCTGGGGGCAGTTTGATGCCGACGGTATGTACCGCAAGCTCAAGGCGCTTGATCCTACACGCATCTGGGATACGACCTCGGGGTGGTTTTTCGGTAAGGAAAGCGATGTGCAGAGCGAGCACGTGTATTTCCGACCCGTGAAGCTCAAAGCGGGCAAAAGACCGCTGGTGCTGTCGGAATTCGGCGGCTATTCGTGCGCGATCGAGGGACATATGTTCAATCCGCAGAAGGTGTACGGCTACCGTTTGTTTGACACACCGCAGGCGTTGACACAGGGGTTGCTGTCGCTGTATCGCGACGAGATCCTTCCTGCCGTGCGCAACGGGCTTTGTGCGGCGATCCTGACACAGCTTTCGGATGTAGAGGATGAGGTCAACGGATTTGTGACCTATGACC
Organism: Oscillospiraceae bacterium; assembly: GCA_015065805.1. GTDB lineage: Bacteria > Bacillota > Clostridia > Oscillospirales > Acutalibacteraceae > RGIG1959. The sequence continues at coordinate 27,295 of SVPN01000007.1, forward strand.
GTCAGGTCGTCAAGGTCGATACGGCGGCAATGCGGGCGGTCAACGAAGAACTGACAGCGGCATTTGAGGAATGTATATAATAAAAAAAGCGGTCTTTTCATGAAAAGTTCATGAAAAGACCGCTTTTTATTATTTGTGTTGCGGCGTGACCAGGCGGTTGAGCCGTTCGGACATCCCGATCAGCAACAGGAAGAACAAGGCGATGTATACGGGAAACCATCCTGCGCTGATGTGATCGGCGATCAGACCGAATACGGGAGGGGCTAAACAGCTTCCCGCGTATGCCGCCGCCATCTCAATACCGATGATGGCACCCGAATAGTCCTCCCCGAAGTTTACAGGGGTCGAATGAATGAAGCTCGGGTAGATCGGCGCACAGCCGAGACCGAAAACAAAGATACCGAGGATCGCGGCAATATCGGCAGAAACAGGCAACAAAATCAACGTAATACCGCCGGCGGCAACCGCAATGCCGATGCGGATCATATTCTTGTCGCGGACACGGTCGGCAACAAAGCCGCTGATAAGCCGCCCGATCATCATACCGAGATAAAACAGTGAGGCAAGAGAAGCCGCTTGTTCGGCGGGAAGCTGACGGAATTCCGTAAGATAGCTTGCCGACCACACCATAGCGGTCATTTCCGCCGCGCAATAGGCGAAGAATGCCAACAGCAGTTCCTTGACACCGCGGATGCGAAGCACCTGCAGCGCACCGACCGACGGGGAAGCAGGAGCGCCGTCGCTGTCGGCGGTCGGACGCTTCCAAAGAGGCAACGACAGAAACAAAAAGACCGTCAGCACTGTCTGAATAAGAGAAACGGTGCGGTAACCGTGCTCCCAGACACCCGTGTGGGTCAGGTACGCACCCATAATGTACGGGCCGACGGAAGCACCTACACCCCAGAAGCAGTGAAGCCAGTTCATATGCCGCGCTTTATAGTGCGTGGCGACGTAGTTGTTGAGTGCCGCATCCACAGCCCCCGCACCCAGCCCGTAGGGAAGTGCCCATAAGCACAGCTGCCACAGCGCAGAGGAAACCGAGAATCCGAACAGTGCCGCCGCGGTCATCCCGACGCTGACGGCGGTGACGGTGGCGGCACCGAAGCGTTTGGTCAGACGATCGGAGGCGAGACTCGAGAGGATCGTGCCGATCGTGATGATAAACGAAATCAACCCGGCCGCCGAAAGCGGTGCACCGATCTCAAGGTGCATCACAGGCCACGCCGCACCGAGCAGACCGTCGGGCAGGCCAAGGCTGATAAAACTGATATACACAATGGCAAGCAGAAGAGATGCCACGAAAACCGCCTCCGTTCAGCTGTTATAAACAGTACCTACTATTATAGCGGGCAAGCGCGAAAAAGCAAGATGAATTTATCGTTTTGGCGGTCTTTTTTTGGTCGCCTTCGCCGTATGGTGCGGCAGTTGTCGCTTCTGTTTGTGAGCGGAAAAGAATTATTTTCCGCTTTTTACAAATCTTTCACAAATGGTGGTTGACAGATGCCGCGGGGTGTGGTAAAGTAGCATTAGCACTCAAGAGGCAAGAGTGCTAACGCCGAAAGGAGGAGGATGTATGGCACCGCTTTCCACCCGAAAAAAAGCCGTTTTAGCGGCTGTGATCGAAAGCTACATCCGCACGGGTGAGCCTGTCGGCTCCAAGGCCGTGGTGATGATGCTGGAAAATGCCGTGTCCTCCGCGACCATCCGCAACGATATGGCGGAGCTGGCAATGCTCGGGTATCTCGAACAGCCGCATACCTCGGCAGGGCGAATCCCGACAGCAAAGGCCTTTCGGCTGTACATCGATGAGCTGATGCCGCATCGCGGACTGGAAACCGACCGCCGCGACCGCATTGTCCACCGCCTTGAGCAGGCGGCGGGTGACCCTGAGCGACTGCTGTCCGAAGCGGCGCAGATGCTCAGCGAAGCGACGGGCTGTGCGGCGATGACCACCGCTCCGCGCGAAACCGCCAACACGCTTCGCCGTGTGGAGCTTGTGCGGATGTCGGCGCGCACCGTGATGGTGGCGCTGATGACCTCGTCGGGAAGCCTGCGCAGTCGTCTTTGCCGCGTGGATGCAACGGTGGACGAGGAACGTTTGCAGGTGCTGTGCACGTTGTTGACCGATGTGTTTGTCGGTCGTCCCTTGTCCGAGATTCACCAATCCGAGTTGCAACAGCTGTTGATCGCACTCGGCACGGAAGGGTTGCTGATGGCAAGCCTCATCACGGGCTTTTACGAACTTGTGCGCGAGTCGGCGCAAGCGGATGTGCTTCTTGCCGGACAGCTCAAATTGCTGGAAAACCCCGATTATCAGTGGGACAGCGCACGTTTGTTGCTGAGCTTCCTTTCCAGGCAGGATCAGCTTGCGGCAATGCTTGCCGCGTATACGGGCGGACTTCACGTGCTTCTGGGCAGTGAAAGCCTTTGCCCCGAGCTTCGCGGCTCCAGCGTCATTGTGACGCATTACTCGCCCGACGGACACCAACGCGGTACGATCGGTCTGATCGGTCCTGTCCGTATGGATTACGCCGATACGATTCCGCAGCTGGAATTCATCGCCGGTACGATGGAACGCCTGATGGCGGAGCTGTGGTGATTAAATCTTGCAAAACAGCGTATACTGAACGGTATACGAAAGGAGATACATAAGTATGTGTGAAGAAAAAGAGACTCCCGTGACCGAAGAAGAGGTCGCAGGAGAGGTACAGGAGCCCGTTGATGAGGCGGCTGCAAAAATCGCCGAGTTAGAGGCGGCACTCGCATCACAGCAGGAGCAATACACCCGTATGCTTGCGGAGTACGCCAACTACAAGCGCCGCACCGAGCAGGAAAAGGAGCAGATCGGCACCTTTGCCAAAGCGGATGTGCTGGCACGCCTGCTTCCCGTGATCGACGATCTGGACCGTGCGGCGGATGCACCCGACGGCCCCGATTATCGCAAGGGTGTGGATATGATCGTCAATAAGTTCCACAGCGAGCTTGAAAAGTTAGGTCTGAGCGAGATCTCCGCACTCGGTGAACCGTTTGACCCCGAAGTGCATCACGCCGTAATGCGCGAGGATGCGGACGGCGTCGAGCCCGACACCGTGACCGAGGTGTTTCAAAAAGGCTATCGCTTCGGCGATCGCGTGGTACGTCCCGCAATGGTACGCGTAGCAAACTAAATCAGAGCAGATGCTCTCTTTTATACAAGTACACACTCACTTATTATAGGAGGAATTTCAAATGGCAAAAATCATTGGTATTGACCTTGGTACCACCAACTCGTGTGTGGCGGTGATCGAGGGCGGCGAAGCAGTCGTTATCCCCAACGCGGAGGGCGCGCGCACGACGCCGTCGGTTGTCGGCTTCAAGAAGGACGGCGAGCGTATGGTCGGTCGCACCGCCAAGCAGCAGGCGGTCAGCAACCCCGAGCGCACCGTGTCGTCCATCAAGCGTGAAATGGGCACCGATTATAAAGTGACCATCGAGGGTAAGACATACACCCCGCAGGAAATTTCCGCTATGATCCTGCAAAAGCTCAAGAGCGATGCGGAAGCGTATCTCGGTGAGCCGGTGACCGAAGCGGTCATCACCGTCCCGGCATACTTCTCCGATGCACAGCGCCAGGCAACCAAGGACGCCGGTAAGATCGCGGGCCTCGAAGTCAAGCGTATCATCAACGAGCCCACCGCCGCGGCTCTTGCTTACGGTGCGGACAAAGAAGCCGAGCAGAAGATCATGGTCTATGACCTTGGCGGCGGTACATTCGACGTGTCCATCATCGAGATGGGCGACGGCATCCAGGAAGTGCTTGCTACGGCGGGCAATAACCGCCTGGGCGGCGACGACTTCGACCAGAAGATCGTCGAATGGATGATCGCAGAGTTCAAGAAGGCGGAGGGTATTGACCTCGGCGCTGACAAGAGCCCCGAAGGCCAGACCGCCATTCAGCGTCTGTATGACGCCGCAGAAAAAGCGAAGATCGAGTTGTCGGGCGCGATGACCAGCTCCATCAACCTGCCGTTTATCGCGCAGTCGGAGGACCGTCGTCCTGTCCACCTTGACCTGACGCTCACCCGTGCCGAGTTCAACCGTCTGACCGCCGACCTCGTGGAAAAGACGATGGGCCCCGTGCGCCAGGCGCTCAAGGACAGCGGTCTGAAGACCTCGGAAATCGACAAGGTGTTGCTTGTCGGCGGCTCGACCCGTATCCCTGCGGTGCAGGAAGCGGTCAAGAGCTTTATGGGCAAAGAGCCGTTCAAGGGCATCAACCCCGACGAATGTGTTGCAATGGGTGCCGCGATTCAGGGCGGCGTGCTCGGCGGCGATGTCAAGGGCCTTCTGCTTCTCGATGTCACCCCGCTGTCGCTGGGTGTCGAGACGATGGGCGGCGTGATGACCCGTGTCATCGAGCGCAACACCACCATCCCCACCAAGAAGAGCCAGATCTTCTCTACGGCGGCTGACAATCAGCCCTCCGTTGAGATCCACGTCCTGCAGGGCGAGCGCGAGTTCGCCGCGGACAATAAGACGCTCGGTATGTTCCGTCTGGACGGCATTGCGCCCGCTCCGCGCGGCATCCCGCAGATCGAGGTGACCTTTGATATCGACGCCAACGGCATCGTCAATGTCAGCGCGAAGGATATGGCAACGGGTCGCGAGCAGAAGATCACCATCACCTCCAACACCAATATGTCCAAGGAAGATGTCGAGAAGGCGGTGCGCGATGCAGAAGCCTATGCGGCAGAGGACAAGAAGCGCCGCGAGGCGGTTGAAGCCCGCAACGAAGCGGATCAGGCGGTCTATCAGTGTGAAAAGGCACTGACCGATTTCGGTGACAAGATCAGCGAAGAGGAAAAGGCTTCCGTGCAGGCGAAGATCGACGAGCTCAAGGAAGCGCTCAAGGGCGAGGATATCGACGCGATCAACGCGAAGAAGGAAGAGCTGATGAAGGTGTTCGGCGAGATCGCAACGAAAGCCTATCAGGCGGCAAATCCGCAGGGTGATGCGCCTGCTGACGGTGCGGGCGAAGACGGCTTCTACGACGGCGACGTGCAATAATGAAATACGGTCGGTATAGGAGCGGGCATTGCTCGCTCCTATACCGATGTTGAGGAGAATCTCCAATGGCAGAAAAACGCGATTATTACGAGGTACTCGGACTGCAAAAGGGTGCTTCGGATGACGAGATCAAAAAAGCGTATCGCAAAAAAGCAAAGCAATATCACCCCGACCTGAACCCCGACAACCCCGAAGCAGAGGCGAAGTTCAAGGAAGTCAACGAGGCTTACGAGGTGTTGTCGGACAGCGAGAAAAAAGCGCGTTATGACCAATACGGTCACGCAGGTGTCGATCCCAACTTCGGCGCAGGCGGCGGTGGCGGCTACGGTGGCTACGGCGGCGGTATGGACTTCGACTTCGGTGATATTTTTTCGTCGTTCTTCGGTGGCGGCGGCGGTCGCCGCGGCAGTAACCCGAACGCACCGCGTCAGGGCGGCGATGTGGCGGCATCGGTGATTCTCTCGTTTGAGGAATCGGCAAAGGGCTGTAAAAAGCAGATCGAAGTCACACTGGTGGAAAGCTGTCCCGATTGCGCGGGAAGCGGCGCCAAAAAAGGTACATCCCCGAAAACCTGTCCGCACTGCGGCGGCAGCGGTCAGGTGCGCCGTCAACAGCGCACCCCGTTCGGCGTGATGCAGACACAGGCGGCGTGTGAGCGTTGCCGCGGTACGGGACGGATCATCGAAACGCCCTGCCCGACCTGCAACGGCAGCGGTCGCGTCACCGCGCGTCGCACCGTCGGTGTCAATATCCCGGCGGGTATTGACGACGGGCAGACCATCATCATCCGCGGCAAGGGTAATGCCGGTCAGAACGGCGGACCTGCGGGCGATCTGCAGGTGCGCGTGACGGTGCGTCCGCATCCGCTGTTTGAGCGTCACGGCAACGACATTTACTGCGATCTGCCGTTGACCTTTGTGCAGGCGTCACTCGGCGCGGAGATTCAGGTACCCACGCTTGACGGCAAGGAGCCGTTTACGATTAAAGAGGGTACACAGCCCGGCGAAATGCTTCGCCTGAAGGGCAAAGGCTTCCCCGATGTGCACGGTCGTCGCCCGGGCGATCTGATCTTCCGTGTCACGATCGAGGTGCCGCGCAACCTGTCCTCCGAGCAAAAAGAGATGCTGCGCCAATTTGACAGCTCGACATCGGACAAGAATTATCAGAAGCAAAAAGGCTTCTTTGATAAGCTCAAGGATTTGTTCAATTAAAATAAGAGAGCAGAACGGGTTTTTCGTTCTGCTCTCTTTGTTTTATAGGTTTTCTGCCGCTTTTGTCACCATATTGCGATAGGCATCCTTTGCCTCAAAGGGGGCTGTGATGCGGATTTTGCCGCCGAATTCGAACACCCAGCCGTAGAAGGTGGGGGACAGCGAAACGGGAGCGGTCGCTTTGAAATGCTGCTCATCCACGATGGCGGTCTGTACATCGTCTCCGAAGCGGTCGATGATCACGCGCATCATATCGTTGGTGCATTCTAACTCCACAACGACCTCCTTGCCCTTGTACATCTGAAACACGCTTTGTGTGTAGTCGCTCAGGTCAAAGCCCTCGGGAGCGGGAATGGCACTTTCCTGCGCGATTTCAGGCGGTGCGGCGATGCGGTCCACGCGAAACACCGTGATGTCGTGTCGCTTGTGACTCCAGCCGACCACATAGTAATAGTCTCCGTTCCATACACAGGCGTAGGGGCTTAAGGTGTACACCTCGCCGTCGCCGCGGAGCGTTTTCTGCTTGTCGGGCGTGTAGTCGGTATAGGTGAAGTGGATCGCTTTGTTGCGGTCGATGGCGTTGTTGATGGCATCGATGATGTAGTAGATGCTCTCGTTGCTCGGCTTGGCGGTCGAGACGCTGAGCGGACGCTTGCGCAGCATATCCGCCTGATGCACGCTCACAAGGGAATACAGCTTTTCGGTCAACTCGGCACTTTTCTTGTCGGTCAGGCATTTGGAAGAGCCGATGGCATCGGCAAGCAGACGGAGCTCGGGAGTCTGAAATACACGCTCACCGACGAAAAAGCGATTCTGTGTGGAGCGCACCGTGACGATATCCACACCGAAGGCGATCAGCTCGTCCAGATCGCGCTGAAGCGTGGTGCGGTGTGCGTCAATGCCGTAATTCTCCTTCAACAAACGGGTGACCTCGGCAAAGGTCAACGGATGCTGTTCATCGGAATAGGTTTCCAGGATCTTCAGCATCGCCAGCAAACGCGGCTTGGTTGTTTTCTCCATCGTATCGCCTCCATTGTATTCTATTATAAGGGATGGAGCGGGCAAAAACAAGGAAATTGTCAAAAAAACTTGCAATTTGTTTAGTGATTTAGTATAATAAAGTATCTTTTCAACAGAGGAGAGGATATTTATGGAGAAAACGCGTGACTCGTTCCGTTCCCGTTGGGGATTTATTCTTGCGTGTATCGGTTCGGCGGTCGGTATGGGCAACATCTGGATGTTCCCGTCCCGCGTGTCGATGTACGGCGGCGGCTCGTTCCTGATACCGTATTTTATTTTTGTGGTGCTGATCGCCTCGACGGGCGTGATCGGGGAGATGAGCTTCGGTCGCGCGACCCGCTCGGGCCCCATCGGTGCCTTCGGAGCGGCGTGTGAAACACGCGGCAGGAAGAGACTCGGTGAAGCACTCGGTCTGATCCCGACCCTCGGTTCGATGGCGCTTGCCATCGGCTATACGGTCGTGATGGGCTGGATTCTGAAATATATGATCGGCACCTTCACGGGTGCAACCTTAGCGTATGACGATTTAGGTGCGTTCGGTGATGCCTTCGGGAAGATGGCAAGCGGCTTCGGCAACAATTGGTGGCAGGCGGCGGCGTTGGTAATAGCGGTGCTGATACTGCTGTTCGGTGTCGGCAAGGGCATTGAACGTGTCAACAAGGTATTGATGCCGTTGCTCTTTTTCCTCTTCGTCGGACTGGGGATCTATGTAGCGTTTCAGCCGGGTGCGGCAAACGGCTACAAGGAGATTTTCCGTGTTGACCCCAAAGCCCTCGCCGATCCGATGACATGGATATATGCTCTCGGACAGGCATTTTTCTCGTTGTCGGTAGCGGGTAACGGCACACTGATCTACGGATCGTATCTGTCGGACAACGAGGATGTGCCCAAATCGGCACGGATGGTAGCCTTGTTCGATACGTTGGCGGCATTGCTCGCCGCGTTTGTCATCATTCCCGCTATGGCGGTCGGTGTGGCGGCAGACAGCTCGGTGGCGCAAAGTCCGCAAAGCGGCCCCGGACTGATGTTCATCGCTCTGCCGAATTTGTTCAAGGGTATGCCTGGCGGCGAATGGGTCGCTATCGTATTCTTTGTGGCGGTGATGTTTGCGGGCGTTACCTCGCTGATCAATCTGTATGAAGCACCGATCGCCACGTTGCAGGAAAAGCTCCGCATCGGTCGTATCCCGGCGGCGTGCATCGTCGGCGGCATCGGTCTGACGGTGTCGTTGCTGATCCAGGGCATTGTCAGCAACTGGATGGACATTGTGTCCATTTTCATCTGTCCGCTCGGCGCAGGTCTTGCAGGCATTATGTTCTTCTGGGTCGCCGGTAAGGCGTTCGCGGAAAAAGCGGTCAACAGCGGCCGCGAAAAGCCTGTTGGCAAATGGTTTTATCCGTTGGCAAAATACGGCTTCTGCGGACTGTGTGTGCTGGTGCTGATCGTCGGCACGGTATGCTACCTGACTCTCGGCTCAGGTATCGGATAATTCAAAACGGAGAGCATCGCTTCAGGCGAATGCTCTCCGTTTTTCTGCATCAGATAAACGTATCGACAATGCCGATGACAAACAGCACGGCGATGATGAGCGGCAGTACATAGGTCATATAGCCGCGCATCCAGTTTTTCACCTTCAGCCCCTTACCGAGATTGGCTTCGGCTTTGAATTTTTCAAAGCCCCAGCCGTAGCGCGAGGTGCAGAAGAGAACAAACATCAGCGAGCCGAGCGGCAACAGGATCTGAGATACTAAGAAATCCTCCAAATTCTGCACGGTGGAGGTGCCGCCGAACGGCGAGAACCCTTTCCATACGTTGTAACCGAGGATGCAGGGCATCGACAGCGCAAACAGCAGTACGCCGTTTATAAGAGTGGCTTTGGTGCGGGAAAACCCGAAATCCATCCAGCACGCCACAATATTTTCGAATACGGCAAGCAGGGTGGACAATGCCGCAAAGCTCATAAAGACAAAGAACAGGCTTCCCCAGAGCTGACCGAGCGGCATATTGGCAAAAATATTCGGCAGGGTGATGAAGATCAGGGAAGGACCGCTGTCGGGCTTCAGACCGTAGGTGAAGATGGCAGGGAAGATGATCAATCCCGCACTCAGGGCGACAAAGGTGTCAAGGCAGGCGATCGTGGTCGCTTCGCCGAGAAGAGAACGGTCTTTTTTCAGGTAACTGCCGAAGATCGCCATCGAACCGATACCGATGCTGAGGGTGAAGAAGGACTGATTCATCGCATTGACGATCACCTTGCCGATACCGCCTGCTTGCTCAACGGAGTGCAGATCGGGAATGAGATAAAACGCCAGTCCCTCCTTTGCACCGGGAAGCAGACAGCTGTTGACCGCCAGCACAAGGATGATGGCAAGAAGCGCCAGCATCATATATTTTGTTACGCGCTCAATCCCCTTTTGCAGACCGGACAGACCCGCCGCGACAGCGATCATAATACCGATCGCCGTAAAGATCATCATTGAAAACGGACTGGCAAGCATCCCATCATACATATTCTTGATGACATCGGTGGACGCGTTGCGGAATTGTCCTTGTACGGAAAACACAAAATAATGGATCATCCAGCCTGTGACAACGGTGTAAAACATCATCAGCAGATAATTGCCGATCAGTGCGGGGATACCGTGAAGATGCCATTTACTGCCTTTGGGCTCCAGCTCCTGATACATTTTTACGGGGCTTTTTTGTGCCGCACGACCGATGGCAAACTCCATCGTCATAATAGGTACACCTAAAACTGCCAAAAACAGCAGATAGAACAGCACGAAGATCGCGCCGCCGTTTTCACCGACCAGATACGGAAATTTCCATACATTGCCGATGCCGATGGCACAGCCTGCGCTGAGCAGAATAAAGCCGAGACGGCTTCCCAATTGTTCGCGTTTCAAATGCATCTCTCCTCTCGAATGACAGTAGTATATCATATTTTTGCGCAATGTACAACATTTTTTGTGGGTGTGATTGACAAACGGCGGGTTGGGCAGTATAATATTGACCGTAAATACTGTTTTCAGAAAGGAAGTTTCCGATATGACCGTTACGAAAGACTCTATCATCGGTGATGTGCTGGATTTTGACCGTGAGACGGCACCCTTTTTCTTTGAAATGGGTATGCATTGCCTGGGCTGTCCGTCTGCTCGCGGCGAAACCATTGAGCAGGCGTGTATGGTGCACGGCGTCGATCCCGATGAATTGGTGGCAAAGCTCAACGCTCATTTTGAGGGCAAATAAGAAAACCGAAAAAGGGCTGTTGCCTTGCGTGCAACAGCCCTTTTTTCTTAGGAAGTGAGACTATGACCGATCAACGCTTGCTGTGTGCGGCATCGATGGTGCGGGCGGGCGGTGTGCTTGCCGATATCGGCACCGATCACGCACATCTGCCCGTGTGGCTGATTCAAAACGGCATTTGTCAGAAGGCGATCGCCGCCGATATCGGGGAAGGTCCTGCCGCTTCGGCGCGTCGTACCGTGCAGGAGGCGGGATTATCCGCATGCATCGAGGTGCGTGTCGGTGACGGGCTGTCGGTGCTGTCACCCGAGGAAGCCACCGAGATCGTCATTGCGGGAATGGGCGGAGAAACGATCGCGCAGATCCTCGCCGCCGCACCGTGGCTCAAGGACGGCGTTGACCGTCGCCTGGTGCTGCAACCGATGACCAAAACCGTAGAACTGCGGGAGTGGCTGTATCAAAACGGCTTTTCGATCGAAGAAGAGCATCTGATCCGCGACGGACGCCATCTATATTGCGTGATGGCGGCATCGTTTGCCGCTGCACCGCCGCCTGCATCGGTGCTGGCACCGTATGTCGGCGGTTTATCCGACGAAGAGGGCGCACCGTATTTTGCGCATCAGGCGGCACATCTGCGCCGCCGTGCCGCAGGCTTGCGCGCAGGCGGACAGACCGAACAAGCGGCATCGCTTGAAGCGCTTGCCGCCGCATTGGAGGAACGGATATGATTCTCAAAGAGTTAATGACTGTGATGGAAACGATCGCACCTAAAGCGCTTGCCGAGGAATGGGACAATGTCGGCTTGCTGGTCGGTGATGCAAGCCGTGAACTTGACACGGTCGTGGTGACGCTGGATGCCGACGAGGCGGCGATCCGTTTTGCCAAGGAACAAGGCGCGCAGGCAATTGTGGCGCACCATCCGCTGATTTTTTCGCCCGTGCGCGCCGTGTGTGCACCGAGCGCGTTGTATACGCTTGCCGCGAGCGGCATCGCCTGCTTTGCCGCTCATACGAATTTAGATGCCGCAAAGGGCGGCGTTAACGATGTTCTTGCCGCAAAGATCGGACTGACGGATGTGTGTGAAGCATTCGGCGGTATCGGTCGCATCGGTCGGTTGTCGCAAGAGATGACGCCTGAGGGATTTGCAACATTCGTCGGGCAGACGCTCGGCACACGCGTACAGCTTCGAAAAGGTATAAAAACGATCCGCACGGTGGCGCTTGTCGGCGGTGCGGGCGGCGACTTTATCGCGGACTGTGAAGCCGATGCCTATCTCACGGGCGAGATCAAGCATCACGAATGGCTGGAAACACCTGCTCACCTGACGGTTGTTGCGGCAGGGCATTACGCGACAGAGGTCGTTGTTGTGGAGCCGCTTGCAAACCGCTTGCAGAAGAGTTGCCCTGCCTTGCGCGTGATCCCGTTCACGGGTCACGCACCGTATACCACAGTGTAAGGAGAATGTCCGATGTCGATGGACGGCGGCTTTATCTATTGCCTTGCCGCAGAATTGCGTGAGACGCTTCGTGACTGCCGTGTGGATAAGATCCACCAGCCGTCGCGTGAGGAGCTGATCATCGCACTTCGCAGTAAAAGCGGCACCTTTAAACTGTATATGTCGGCACGTGTGCAGTCACCGCGTATGCATATCGTGCGCGAAACACCCGAAAATCCCGCTACACCGCCGATGTTCTGTATGCTTCTGCGCAAAAAGCTCACGGGCGGCAAGCTCACGGCAATTCGCCAGGACGGGCTCGAACGCGTGCTGTATATGGATTTTGATTGCATCAACGAGCTCGGTGACCCCGTCTGCCTGACATTAGCGTGTGAGATGACGGGCCGTCACAGCAACATTGTACTGATCGCTGACGGCAAGATCGTCGATGCCATCAAGCGGGTGGATTTTGCGATGTCCGAGGTGCGTCCGATTCTGTCGGGCTTGGCTTATGAACCGCCCGTGCCGTTTGCCGATCGCGTGTCCCCTTTGGAACACGACGGGGCAACGATTGCCCGAAAAGTCAGGGAGCAGGGAGGCGGCGAGCTCTCCAAGGCACTTCTCAATGTGACGCAGGGCTTGTCACCGCTGGTATGTCGCGAGATCGTGTCGCTGACGCTTCGCCGCGCAACCAAAACGTGCGAGGAATTGTCCGAGGAGGAATGGGAGCGCTTGGCGTTTTATCTGGAGCGTGTGCGCGTCAACCTGCTGACGGGGGAGAAGCGTGTGCCGTATCTGATGCGCTCGACCGATGGGATGCCCACGGCGTTTTCGTATATGCTGCTTACGCAGTTCGGGCTGACGGCGGTCGGATCGGAGCGGAACAGCTTCAGCGAATTGCTTGAGGATTTCTATTCCGACCGTGACAAGACCGAACGCCTTCGTGCCAAGGCGCACGATACCCTGAAGTTGCTTGTTAACGCCACCGCGCGTATTGAACGCAAGCTGCAGCGTCAGCGTGAGGAGCTGGCGGCATCCGCACAGCGGGAGCAAAAGCGTCTGTTTGCGGATATGCTGATGGCGCAGGTGTATGCCGTGCCCGTCGGTGCCACCTCGGTGACGCTTGTGAATTATTATGATGAAAACGGCGGTACGATCACCGTGCCGCTTGATCCTGCTTTGAATGCTACGCAGAACGCACAGCGGTATTATAAAGAATACCGCAAGGCACAAACGGCAGAACGTGTGCTTGCCGAGCAGATCGCGGCAGGTGAGCAGGAGCTTCGCTATCTGGATTCGGTGCTGGATGCCTTGTCCCGCGCCGCATCGCTTGCGGAGATCGCCGAGGTGCGGCAGGAGCTGGCGGCAAGCGGATATATCCGCGACACCTCACAAAAGCGGCGTAAACCGCCTGCTTCGGTCGGCCCGATGCGGTTTGTGTCGAGCGATGGGTTTGTCATCGCGGTCGGCAGAAACAATGTGCAGAACGATCAGCTCACTTTAAAAACCGCCAAAGGGCGGGACATCTGGTTCCACGTCAAGGATATTGCGGGTTCTCATACGGTGGTATTCACCGACGGACAGGAACCGCCCGAACAGACCCTGCGTGAAGCGGCGATGTTAGCGGCACTGCATTCCAAGGCGGCGAATTCCGCACAGGTCCCCGTCGATTATACCCTTGTCAAGCACGTGCATAAGCCCTCGGGAGCGAAGCCCGGTATGGTGATCTACGAGCACCAGAAAACCGTGTATGTCACACCTGATCCGACGTTACCGGCAAAATTGAATAAGGCATAAAAAAGAAGCAGTTCAACTTGAACTGCTTCTTTTACTTATATTCTGTCAACCGTGTTCACAATGGTGTCCACCATCGTTTGGATGGCGTCATCAAGGGACATCATCAGACTGCAGCCTGCGGCACGGATGTGTCCGCCGCCGTCAAGCTGTTTGCAGATCGCTGAGGCATCGGCGTGATTGCCGGTGCGCACGCTGATCTTGAATTCGCCGCCCGGCTTTTCGCGCATCGTCACGCCGACCCACACGCCTTCGATCTGACGCGGCATCGGGGCAAGCCCTTCCATATCGTTCTCCGCCGCACCGCTTTCGCGGATCATCTCGCAGGTGATGGGCATCACGGCGATCTTGCCGTTGCGGTAAAACCGCATACCCGACAGCGCCATACGCTCCAATTCCACACGTGCGCGGGATTTGACATCGAACATCGAACGGTTGATCATATCGTAGCGGATGCCGATCTCCATCATATCTGCCGCCATACGGTGCGTATACGCGTCGGCGTTGGAATACTTAAAGCAACCCGTATCTGTGGAAATACCCGTGTAGATGCATTCGGCGATGGTGCTTGTCAGCGTGGCGTTCATCTCCCGCAGGACCTCGCACATCACCATTGCCGCCGCGGCATAATCGGCCTTGAGCAACAGATAATCCGCGTATTCGGTGTTGGAGCCGTGGTGGTCGATGCACAGGTCGATGCGACCGTTGTACACGTCCTTGAGCGAACCGAGCAGCTTATCGTCAGCAACGTCCACTGCCACGACAAACTGCGGTTCAAAAGCCTCCGCCCTTGCACTGTCGAGCAGGTATTCGTATTTTTCGGGGATCTCGTCACAGCATTCCACGCGCGCCCGTTTGCCGACAGCACGCAGGGCATAGTACAGCGCGTAACCGCTGCCGATGGTGTCGCCGTCGGGGTATTGGTGGATGAGAATGACGACGTCCTGCGCGTTTGCCAGCATGGCGGCGGTTGCCGCCGTGTCAATCATACGGCTCATTCGGCATCCTCCTTATCGTCCTTGTGCAGGGCCCGGAAGGTGTCCGAAAGATGAGCACTGTACGCGATGGAATCGTCTGCAACGAAGCGGAGCTCGGGCACGTGGCGAAGCTTCAGTGCCGCACCGAGCTCGCGGCGCATATAGCCTGCCGCCGAGCGCAGTCCCTTGACGGCATTTTTGGCGGCTTCCATACCGTCCATCGAGCTGATATAGACAGTCGCATAGGAGAGGTCATTGGTGACCTCGGTGCGCACGATGGATAACATCGTGCCGCTGACACGCGGATCCTTCACGGTGCGAAGAATCGCGGTCAGTTCACGCATAATATCTTCCGCTGTGCGGTCAGCGCGGTGTCCTGCCATAAAACCGGACTCCTTTCTGTTTATAACGCACGAGGATATCAGTCACGATATTCCTCGATGATATAGGCTTCGTAGATGTCGCCTTCCTTGATATCGACCGTCTTTTCCAGACCGATACCGCATTCATAGCCGGCGGCAACTTCTTTCATATCGTCCTTGAAGCGGCGCAGAGAGGACATCTTGTCATCGGCGATGATGATGCCTTCGCGCACCACACGGATGAGGTCGCCGCGGCAGATCTTACCGTCGAGCACATAGCAGCCCGCGATCATACCCGCACCCGTGATCTTGAACACGCTGCGGACCTCTACGCGGCCGTGCATAACCTCACGCGTTTTGGGTGCGAGCATACCCTTCATCGCGTCCTTGATCTCCTCAATGGCATCATAAATGATGCGGTACAGACGCATATCCACATTCTCGTGCTTAGCGGCTTCCATTGCCGTAGGATCGGGACGCACGTTGAAGCCGACAATGATGGCACCCGAAGCGGCGGCAAACATCACGTCGCCCTCGGTAACGGCACCGACCGCACCGTGGATCACGCGCACGCGCACCTCTTCGTTGGACAGCTTCTGGAGCGATTGGGTAACCGCTTCGACAGAGCCCTGCACGTCTGCTTTGACAATGATCTTGAGTTCCTTGACTTCGCCCTGTTGCATCTGATCGAACAGGTTGTCAAGCGTGACCTTCTGATACTGATCGAACATCGCCTGCTTTTGCTCTTCCTTGCGCTTTTCAACCAGTTCACGTGCCAGACGCTCGTCGGTGACGGCGTTGACGATATCGCCCGATGCAGGCACTTCGTCCAGACCCATAATTTCCACGGGGACAGAGGGGCCGGCGACGTTGATCTTGCGACCCTGGCTGTTCACCATCGCGCGCACACGGCCGACCGTAGTGCCTGCCACGATGATGTCGCCCGCGTGGAGCGTACCGTTCTGCACAAGAACCGTGGCGATCGGACCGCGACCCTTATCAAGACGCGCTTCGATGACGATGCCCTTGGCGGCACGGTCGGGGTTGGCGCGAAGCTCGCGCATCTCGGCAACAAGCAACACGTTTTCCAGCAGATCGTCAAGACCCATACCCGTTTTTGCCGACACCGGCACACAGATCACATCGCCGCCCCATTCTTCGGGAACGAGCTCGTGCTCGGTGAGTTGTTGCATAATACGGTCGGGGTTGGCGGTCGGCTTATCCATCTTGTTGATGGCAACGATGATGGACACGCCTGCGTCCTTGGCGTGGTTGATCGCTTCGACGGTCTGCGGCATAATGCCGTCGTCCGCCGCGACAACCAGGATGGCAATGTCAGTCGCTTGCGCACCGCGCGCACGCATAGCGGTAAACGCGGCGTGACCCGGGGTGTCGAGGAAGGTGATGGACTGACCGTTGCAATCCACCTGATACGCACCGATGTGCTGGGTGATACCGCCCGCTTCGCCCGTGGTGACGCTGGTCTTGCGGATGGCATCAAGGATGGAGGTCTTACCGTGGTCAACGTGACCCATCACAACGACAACGGGATCACGCGGGCGAAGGTTCTCATCGGTATCTTCACTGTCGTCGATGATGCGCTCTTCAATGGTAACAACGACCTCGCGCTCCACCTTCGTGTGGAATTCCTCCGCCACGAGGAACGCGGTGTCAAAGTCGATCTCTTCGTTGATGCTGACCATCATACCCATCATCATCAGCTTTTTGATGACTTCGCCCGAAGTTGCCTTCAGACGGGATGCAAGCTCCCCGACGGTGATCGTTTCGCCGACGGTGATGGTGAGCTGCTTCTTCTTGCGCTCGCGCTCAATGCGATCCATACGCTCTTTCTCGGTCTCGCGTTTGCGTTGCGGCTTGCGATAATCCTGCGAGCGCTGGTTGATCTTCTGCTTTCTGACAGCACCGCCGTCACCGCGCACGCGGCTGGAGGTCTGTGCCATCACATCAAAGCGCTCGTCATAGCGACCGACATCGACCTGCGGGGTGCGGGTATCGACGGTGCGACGCTCCACGGGGGCTTTGGGAGCAGCAGGTGCTTTGTCCTTCTTCGCCTTGGGCGGACGCTGGGGAATAACCACAGCGGGCTCGGGCTTGCCCTCCGCTTTTGCTTTGGCGGCCTTTTCGCGTGCTTCACGGGCGGCGGCCTCGATGGCGGCGGCTTCCTCGGCGCGCTTGGCGGCCTCGGCTTCTTCTTTTGCCGCTGCTTCCTGCTGACGGCGGGTTTCCGCCTTGGCAAAATATTCGTCAAAGCTTTTTACCTGATATTCGGTGGTAAAGTATTCAAAGATCCAGTCAAGCTCCGCTTCCTCGAGCGCACTTGCGCTCTTGCGGGGCGTGTCCGAGTAGGTGGCGAGAAT
Organism: Oscillospiraceae bacterium; assembly: GCA_015065805.1. Taxonomy (GTDB): domain Bacteria; phylum Bacillota; class Clostridia; order Oscillospirales; family Acutalibacteraceae; genus RGIG1959. The sequence goes on from SVPN01000007.1 coordinate 44,764, forward strand.
CTCCACGATTTTTTTGCTCGGGACACCGAAGTCTTTTGCGACATCGCTGACACGGTATTTGATCATCATAGGCTGTCTTCCTCCTTTGATATCTCTTATAACGCTGTTTCTGTACAATGGGGACGGATGGCCTTAGCAAAGCCGCTGTCGCCTATCGCGATCACAGCAACGGGCTTTTGCATACCGATGGCATCCGAAAGAGCCGCTTTGTCAAACGGCAATGTCATCACCTTTACGCCGTAGGTTTCAGCGGCAAAGGCACACTCCTTGGCGGTTTTCGGGGACGCGTCGGCGGCAAGCAGGATCAGACCTGTTTTACCGTTTTCGGCGGCGGCGACAGAGGCATCAAAGCCGATGGTCAGTCGGCCGGCACGGCGCGCCATTCCGAGGAGTCCTGTCAGTTTGGCTTCATTCATGACCTTTCAGTGCCTCCTCCATCCGTTCGTAAATCTCATCGGGGATCTTGCAGGAAAACGCTTTTTCAAAGCGTCTGGCTTTTCGCGCCGCCTGCATACACGAAAGGGAACGGCAGATATAAGCACCGCGACCGTTGGCACGTCCCGTGAGATCCAGTGCGATCTCGCCGTCTTTGGATTTTACGACGCGGACAAGTTCTTTTTTGGGCTTCATTTCACCGCAACCCGTGCAAAGACGTTGCGGGAGTTTTTTCGGGGTGGTTGCCATATTCCGTTCACCTCTTTTGAAAATGATCAGTCTTCCTGACCGTCACCGAAGAAGCCGCTTTCGGGGCGGATGTCGATCTTCCAGCCGGTCAGATGCGCGGCAAGGCGGGCGTTCTGACCTTTATTGCCGATGGCAAGCGATAACTGATTTTCGGGAACGGTCACGCGGCAAGCCTTCGCACCGTCGGGATCCACCTCCACGGCGGTGACCTTCGCAGGCGAGAGTGCCGCGGCAATGTAGGTGGCAGGATCGTCGTTGTAACGCACAATGTCGATCTTTTCGCCGCCGAGCTCTTCCACGATGCCCGCCACACGGGTGCCGTGCGGGCCGATGCAGGCGCCGACGGGATCGACGTTTTCGTCCGCCGCCCAGACGGCAAGCTTCGTGCGCGAACCGGCTTCACGGGCAACCGACTTGATCTCCACGGTGCCTGCCTGGATTTCAGGAACCTCCATTTCAAACAGACGGCGCACAAGACCCGCGTGGGTGCGGGACAGGAGCATACGCGCGCCCTTATCACTGCTGAGCACGTTCACCACGAACACTTTGACGTGATCGCCCTCACGGAACGAATCGCTCTCTAACTGCTCGGAGCGGGGGAGGATCACCTGCGAGGTGCCGACCTCCACCATCGCCGCACCCGTCGCCGCATCCACACGGCGCACAACAGCGGTGACAAGCTCCTGGTTTTTGCGCTGGAAAGCCTGCAACTGACGGCTGCGCTCCGCTTCACGGATACCCTGACGGATCACGTGCTTGGCGGCTTCGGCGGCGATGCGACCGAATTTCTTGGTTTCCAGGGGGATCTCCACCACATCACCGAGCTTAGCGGACTTCTTGTATTTGACAGCCTGCTCAACGGTCAACTCTTCGCCGGGCTCGAGAACCTCTTCCACAACGGTTTTGAGGATCGCCACGGAGAAGGCACCGGAGTCGGGATCCATAATCACACGGATGTTGTCCTTGCATCCGAAATCGCGCTTCACGGCGATGATAATGGCGGCTTCAATTTTTTCGATCAGATAATCGGCGGGGATACCTTTTTCTTTTTCAAGCAAGCGAAGTGCTTCGAAAAATTCATTGTTTGCTTTGCTCATGTTTTCCTATTCCTCCTTAATATCGGCAGTGCCGTCGGGTTATTCGTCCTCGTCCCAGTCGTCTAAAATATGGACGAGAGCGATGTCTTTCTTCTCAAAACGGAGCTCCTCTCCGTCTTCGGTCGTGATGATGACGGTGCCGTCCTCCTCATAGGTGTTGAGGATACCGGCAAATTCGCGCACACCGTCGCGCGGGCGGATGAGCCTGACGACGACCGCCCAGTCAAGATACGCCTCGAAATGCTCGGGCCTTGTCAGCTCGCGTTCAATACCGGGCGACATCACCTCAAGGCAGTAGCTCGTCTCAATGGGGTCCACCTCGTCAAGAACGGGGTTGATCAGGCGGGACAGCGCGGCGCAGTCCTCGACCGTCACGCCGCCTTCCTTGTCGATCAGGTAGCGCAGATACCATGAGGCGCCTTCCTTGACAAAGCGCACATCCCACAGCATCAGTCCGAGCTGATCGACAAACGGCTGAGCCAGCTCGCGACAGATCGCCACGGTGTTGCCGCCTTTTTTCTTCGGGGTTGCGGGTGCCATAAAAAACCTCCAATCAAACAACAAAGAGCGGGTCACCCCACTCTTTGTCAATCATCATTATTCACTACATATAGAGTATAACACTATTATATAAAAAATGCAAGCCTTTTTTATAAAAAGAAAACTCCCTTCCGAAAGGGAGGGAGTTTAACGATCAGGTGTAGCTGATAACGGGCTTCTTGTGAGCAAGCTTGCCGAACAGCAAGCCCTGCAAAAGCGTGATCACAAACCAGATCAGGGGAACCCAGTTCCAGTGGTCGATACCGAGGAATTCCAGGAAACTGGTGGTGTAGATCTTGTTGGTCACGGTGATCGCCGAATACGCCATATCGGTTGCGAACACGAACAGGAACAGCATCAGACCCGCAAACAGCATCGTGAGGGTGGCGGGGAAGATCGGTTCGCCGTCGGGACGGAAGATGGAGAACAGATACAGCGCGTGAACGATGATGATGCCGAGCATCACGGGGATCATAAACACCAGCAGTTCAACGTGGCGGGTGGAATCCAGAATCAGCGTCAGGAGGGATGCCGCCTTCGGCTCAGTGATCCACGGCACAAACATCAGCGCGATAATGGCAACAGAAGAAAGAGCCGAAAGATAAAACCAAATGTTTTGTTTTTTCAGATGAGAACCGATAGCGTTCATAATGACCAGCCATCCTTTCAGCAATTTTTGGATAAATAAAGTATAACACAAGGAAGTGCAAATTGCAACACCTTTCACAGAATTGTGCAAAGATAGGGATATTCACCAAAAACCCCCGTGTCCGCTTTGACAAAACCGCAAAAAATCAGATTGACGAAAGGCAGGCTTCGATTGTCGCGGCAACCGCGTCGGCATCGGCATCGGCATCGACGGTAACGGCGGCTGCGGCGCGGTACAGCGGCAGTCGCTGTTGCATCAGTGTGCGTACAGCATCCTCTTTGTCGGGGCGTTGCAGAAGCGGACGGGAGGTGTCATTTTTGAGGCGTTTGAGTACCGTCTGCACATCCACATTTAAAAAGACGACCGTGCCGTTCGCACGCAGTGCCTCCACATTGTCGGGGCGAAGCACCGCACCGCCGCCTGTGGCGATGACAAGCCCTTGCTCCTGACCAAGTGCAACACATGCGCGGTGCTCCGCCTCGCGGAATGCCGCTTCGCCGTCCTGCTCGAAAATGGCGGAGATCGTGCGACCTGCCTGCTCCTCGATATAGCTGTCCATATCCGTAAAGGTCATATGCAGACGCGCCGCAAGCCGTTTGCCGACGGTGGATTTACCGCATCCCATAAAGCCGCATAACACAATATTTTTCATAGGTTTCACCTCAGAAGGACGCAAGCTCGGCGTAGCAATCGTCGATAAGTGCGGCGATATCCGCGGGCTGAAAGTCTGCGCCGAACCAGAGCTTATGCGCGATCGCCGCCTGCCACACGAGCATCGCCATACCGCCGGCGGTTTTGGCACCGTTTGCCGCCGCTTTTTGCAAAAGCTGAGTTTGACGCGGGTTATAGATCACATCGAATACCGCCGCGCATTGTGCAAGGCGGTCATCGGGGAGCGGACAGGCATCCGTGTGGGGATACATACCGACGGGGGAGGCGTTGATGAGCAGATCAAACGCGCCGTCGGGAAGGACGGTGACCGCTTCGCATTCAACATGCGGGACTGCCTCACGCAGACGGTTGCAAAGACGCACCGAGGCTTCCGGTGCAAACGGATCGTATGAGACGATCCGACATCCTGCCAACGCCGCTTCAAAGGCAAGCACCGTACCCGCGCCGCCGGCACCTAAGATCAGTACGCGACCCTCAAGAGGGATCGCCGCTTCGCGCAACGCACACAGAAAGCCGTCCGCATCGGTGTTGTAGCCGACCGTGCCGCTTTCCGTCACCGCCACGGTGTTGACCGTCTGATAGAGTGCCGCCTTGCCTTCGATGCGGTCAAGAAACGGAAGGATTTTCTGCTTGTAGGGAATGGTGACATTGCACCCGCCGATCTGACGCAGCAGAGCGGGAATATCCCTCTCAAAGCTCTCGGGCGCGATATCCTGCAAACGGTACGAAGCGTCGCGACCGGACAATTCAAACAGTCGCTTGTGAATAAAAGGCGACAGACTGTGACCGAGCGGATGCCCGATCAGACAATAGGCAGAAGACATCGGCATCCCTGTCCTTTCATCGTAAAATTGCGAATTTTTTCAAAAAAGAATTGACAACACGCCGCAAATGTTTATACTATATTGTTGAGGGGACGCGACAGCTTGCCGCTGTTCAGTATATCACAACTGCAGGCTTATGTCCAGTCGTCCCGTTGCAAAAATTTGTCTTGGAGGAAATGCGTTATGGTCATTGATAAAGTGAAAGAAATTCTGGGTCAATATTTTGACGTTGATGTGAGCACGTTGTCCGACACCACGAACATCGAGGAAGATCTCGGTGCCGATTCGGTGGAGGTTATCGATCTTATTCTGGCTCTGGAAGCCGAATTCCAGGTGGAAATCCCCGACGAAGCGGCGGACGAGATCCGCACCATCGGCGACCTTGCCGCGTACATCGAGGAGCACGCATAAGAATAACAAACGAACGCCCGTTGTTTCTTTACGGAAACAACGGGCGTTTTTTATTGTATGCGGTTGAATCGGTATGTTTCGACGAGTCCCTTATCCTCGCCTGACAGGATTTTGACTGTCAGTGTACAGCTGTCCGTCAGTGTCAGGGTATCGCCGTCCCTGAACACCGCCGAGGAGCGTGTCGGTTCACTCCCGTCAAGGGTGTATGCCACGGTCACATCGGGATCGTGGAGGGAGACGGTCAGCGGCTTGTCGGGATCAATCTCGCCGCCGTATTGCGACAGGGTGATGCGGTCGAAGCGGACGATAAATCCCGTGTATTCCTCAAACGGGATCGTCAGCACATCGTCCTTTGTCACGGTTGCCACGGTTTTTTCAAGACCGTTTTTGCCGTCCGTCCACAGCTCATATTGATACGTACCCTCGCCTAAAAACCGCGAGAGCTCCAGTGTGAGGGTGTCGTCGCCCATGCGGTTGATGCCGCCCACGAACCAGCTGCCGCTGTCGCCCTTTCGGGCGATGACAGCGCTTTTGGTAATGTCGCTCGGCGGCAGTACCACGGTTTCCTGCCACACGGTCGGCACGCTTTTGATCATTTCGAGCGCGGGAGAGCGGAGGATATCCTGCGGATGAGAGCCGATCGCCTGCATCGGTGCATCGGTCAGCACCAACTGCGCCATATGGAAGGCATCGTCCACGGCGGGCGTGTAGTCGGCGTGACCGGCAAGATTGCGCACAAACGGCTGTGTGGTGAACATCTGCGCCTGTGCGATGCGGTTTTGGATCTGAATCGATTCCAAGCCTAAAATGGCTTCGCGGTTGAGTTCATTGGGGTAGGTGACATCCAGTCCCGTCGGCTTGTTGCATCCGTGGAAATTGACGATCAGTTTCTTTTGCGCGGCATAGTCAAGGATGTCACGATAGAGGTTGACACCTGTTTCCACGTGTCCTTCGGTGGTGAAAAAGTCGATCTTTCCGCCTGCCATACGGAAATTTTCCAGCAGGTCAAGGTAGCGGTAGGCATCCTCTGCCGAGGAGATGCCGCCGCCGAACGATTCACCTGCGGTCACACCCGTCCACAGGATCTGTCCGACCTCGTATTGTTCGCCCTGTTCGGCGAGGGCGGGGAGCTTTTTGAGATAATTGCTCCAGTTGACCCAGCCCTCGTCGAGGATGTTGTATTCAAAGCCTAACCTTGCCGCATATTGCGTGTATTCCTCCATCAGCGCGGGCGTAACGCGGTCAGTGGTACGTCCCGTGATCCACGACCACGTCGCGCGACCGGGTCTGACCCAGTCAAAATTCCCGTTCGGAGCATCGCATACCTGATAGATAATGGTGTTGTTCACCAGCTCGTTCAGATCCGCACCGATGCTGATGATGCGCCAGGGGGTCGTGACTGCGCCCTCAAAGGTGTAGGACTCGTTTTCAAAGACAGCGGTATACACATACGGACGGCTCCACGACAGCGCAATGCCGGGATAATCGGTGAGATCGCCTTCCAGAATGGCGGCATAACCGCCGCTTGCCAGCTTGACGGTAGCGGGCATGCCGATGTTGACTGACAGATAACGGGACGGATCGTAATAGATATTTGAGGATTCGTAGTATTTGTGCTGTTCACCTGCATATACCTTGCTGTCAGCGGGGAGCACAAATCCTGTCTGTTCGCTTTCAATCGTGCAGGCATCGGGTAAGCGGTAGCGAAACGCCGCACCGTTGTCAAACACACGCACCTCAAACGTGAACGGGGCAGTTCCGCCCACGGGAATACTCACCGCCGTGCACGGGTCATCGGCAACCGCGGTTCTGCCGTACAGCTTGCGCTTGTCGGTGCGGATGTCACCTTGCGGCTTGCCCAATTCATCGAGTGAAGACACCGTGCCGAAGACGGTGTCGGTCGTAACGATCCCGAGTGGGCTGTCACCGATGCAGACGGTGTCCCTGCGGGATACGTGATAGTGCAGTTGCCCGTCCTTGACGGTCAGGGTGAATGCAGTATCGCTGTTCGGAGAAGTGACGGTGAGCTCTTGCGCACTGCGCAGAATGTGCTCGTTGATACTGTTTGATGTACAGCCGCCTGCAAGCAGACAAAGCAACAACGACAGCGTAACGATGCCGGAAATCAATCGTTTCATACACAACCCCTCCTTATGAACAGCATACCGAGTTTTCCTCGGAATGTCAATAAAAAATCCCCGCTCTCGGCGGGGATTTTTCGGATTATTCGGCGGTGCGGACCGTAATCGTGTTGATGATGGGCTGTTGCGTGGAGGGAATCGTGCCGTTGTTGTCAACCGGCTCAGCAGAGGTGCAGATTTTGTCCACGATATCCATACCCTCGGTGACATAGCCGAACGCGGCATACTGTCCGTCAAGGAAGGTGGAATCCTCGTGCACGATGAAGAACTGCGAGCTGCCGCTGTTGTAATCGGTAGCGCGCGCCATCGAAATGGCACCGCGCACGTGGGACAAGGGATTTTCAAAGCCGTTGTCGGCAAATTCGCCCGTAATATTTCGGTCGGAGCCACCCGATCCGTTGCCGTTGGGATCGCCGCCCTGCATCATAAAGCCCTCCATAATGCGGTGGAAGGTCAGACCGTCGTAAAAGCCGCTGTCCGCTAACATCAGAAAGTTGGTGACGGTTTCGGGAGCAGTGACGGAATCCAGTGCCACGGTGATCACGCCGTAATCCTTGATGTCGATATCGGCATAGTGCGTGGCTTTGACCGAGGTGACGGTGCCGACGGACGCGTGGGCGGCATTGGTGGTCGTGGTGGGCGTCGAGCTGTTATTCGTCTGCGACGGATCGGTCGGGCGGGTCATATCCCAGATGAGAAGTGCCGAGAAGCCGACAAGCAGTAAGCAAATGCCGAGGATCGTCAGCACCGTGATGAGGTTGCGCTTTTTGCGGGCATCCTCCACGGGCTTCACCACCGTATCGATGACGGCGGCAACCGCTTTTTCGAGAGCCTCGGGAACGGTTGCCGCTTTGGAGGCAACAAACGCCTTCACAAAGGGCTCGTAAGCGTTGTCACCGAGGATCTTGTCCACGTTGCCGCGCTCTTCACCGATTGCCTGTGCCAGCGTGCGGCGGTCAAGCTTGGTGATGACTGTCAGTGCGTCCTCAGACAGAGAGGCGGCGGTGTGCAACACAAAGATCAGGCGTTGCAGCGGCGTAAATGCTGCAAATACGGTGTCTTTGTCGCTGCCCGTTTTTTCGGGAACGGTGCGGATGTCGAAGCGACGGTCGGCAGGAGCGCGCAGAGCTTTGGAATCGCGGCGCAGAAGCTGAGTCTTTGCCTGCTGTGCAACGGCGCAGAACACCGCTTCGCCGAAAGCGGCTTCATCGGTAACGGTTGCCAGCGAAGACAGCGACAGCACGGTGCCGTAGGCATCGGCGACAGCCGTTTGTGCTTGTGCATCGTCACCTAAGATCTGCTGTGCAACAAAGAATGCATCGGCTTTGGTGTTGTTGTAAAGGCGGGTGATGGCCGCGCGGTTTCCCTTAGCGGCTTTGATCAGTAAAGAGGCCATAGTGTTGTCTCCTTTTTTTATAATATAACGGATTCAGTATACAATGCTTATGTGATGGGAATATCAAGAAATTGTAAACAACGGTATCAGTATACAGGATTTTGCGCAGTTACGCAAGCGAAAAATCAAAAAAACCGCCGCATCAGCGGCGGTTTTAAAAGCGGTTTACACCTCGTCGGTCATTTCTAAAATGGTTTCGTTGTAAAATGCGGAACGTTTTTGCAGCTCGGCATCCAGTGCCTCAAAGCCGAAGCGCTCGGTAAGTGTCGCGGTATCGGAAAAGAGGTTGGTGCCCAGTCCCAGACGTTCGCCCTCGATTGACACGCCCATCGCGGCAAGCGTGGTGGGGAACATATCAAAGGTGCCGAATTCGCGGCGGGTGCTGTTGGGAGCGACAGCCGCGTTCAGGATGCAGTTGTACACGGTGCGCGGTGCGTGCTCGGCATCGTCACCGAAGAAATCGGGGTCCATCGTGCGGTGGTCCCCCACCACCACAACAGTCGTGTTGCTGTAAAACGGCTGTTCCTGAATCCAGCGGATAAATGCCGTTGTCTGGCGCGAGGAACAGCGAAGCACGTTCGGGTAAGAAAGGTCATACTCCTCGTTGCAAAGCTCACAGACATAGCCGTCGGGGAAATGGGTGTCCGCTGTCAGCATCGTGAAATTGAACGGTTTACCTTCGGCGGCAAGACGCGTCAGCTCCTCTTTGGCAAAGGCGAACAGCTTCTGATCCTCAAAGCCCCACCATTCGCGGTAATCCTGCGGCAGGCGGTTTTGCGCTTTCAGCGTATTGATATCCATAATCGTGTAGTTGCCGTGTTCGGTGAAGTATGCATCACGTGCGGCGAATGAAGCGTCCGAGCCGAGCAACAGCACCTGGCTGTAGCCTTCACGGGCAAGGATCTCGCCGATGGAAACCGCACCCGACATATACGTGTCTTCACTGTAGGAATCCGCCCCGAGCGGCACCTGCACGGGAATCCCCGCCGTGTGTGCCACCATTGCCGAAGCCGTCCAGGTAGTTCCTGCGTAGGAATACGCGCCGCCGAGCGTGTCATCTGCGGAAAAATGAATGTTTTCCTCCGCCATTGTCACAAGCTCAGGAATATAATTATCCGTGATGGCGGTACCTGCAACAGGGGCGGCAAAGGTGGACTCCATAGATTCCAGGAAGATGTAGATCAGGTTTCGCTTTTCCTTCGGGAATTGAAGCGTGACATCGTCGGGGGAGACATAGTGTGTTTCGATGAAATCCGAATCGTCGGTCATCGCGCGGACATAGCCAGGCACCTTGAGCTTGACGGCAAAAAAGGCGGATGCCAGTACCGTCAGAGCAAGTCCGATCGGCAACGCACATCGGACGATGAAACGGCAGACAGACGATCGGCAGATGTCGGCGTAGCGTTCACTGCTTTTGAACCATTTGGAAAGAAGCCCCGCGCAGAACATATACAGCAAGACCCCGACAGCCGTCAGCAGAATGCACAGCAGACCGACCTTGAGGATCGCGTAAAAGGTCAGCGTGAGATCGGCACCCGAAGCGGGGGTTTTCATCTGATACAGAAACTGATCGATCGATACGTTGTCGTATTCGCTGTCCAGCCATACGGCAAGCGAAAACAGCAGACTTGCCGCAAGCAGTCCGATAAATGCCGCGATGCGATACGCGACGGTGCGCTTGCTCATTTGTGCATCCTCCTTTCCGGGCAATGTTTCAAATCGCTTATCATTATACACGCTTTTTGAAAAAAATCCAGTCTCTTTAAGAATTTTTAAGAAATCTGCCTCCGGCGCGTGGTAAGAACGCATTGGTCGTTCTTTCGCAAAACAAAACGGAGCAAAATCGAGGTAAGGGTAAGCAAAAGTAGTGTGCTTATCCACAGTTTGCAAGTTGCTCTTTGCACCAAGCAAATAATGTTTCAGACATTTTGATAAAATCAACCTTGCCACCACTTTTGAGATATACAAAAGTATCTATAATTGCTTTTTCGTTTGATGCTGCCATAAATTGCAGTTCTTTTTGTTGTTTGACGTAGTTTCCTGTTTGTTTGAATACAATTGCCTGTATTACAAAAGAAGCAGATTTATATAAGCCTCGTAAAATATCCTCGCTTTTTTCGTGGAGCATATTGTGAACACATCCGTGATATATGTTGCAGACGCCGATTTTAATCGCTCTGTTCACAGCACTTTCATCAATAACCGCCATCACCTCGTCAAGGCTTCCCTTAATTGGTG
>SVPN01000008.1 GCA_015065805.1 Oscillospiraceae bacterium
TACGCCTTCTTTAAATCCGTTCCATTGTTTGAATTCCATACGTCAATCCCTCCTGATGAGAAAACAAAAAGGCATTTCGTTTCCCCCATTGAAAACAAAATGCCCAGACGGTCGACAAGAACCCCTCGGCACTCCCCCGCGGTATCCCGCGAAATCCGTCAGTTATGCTGAGGTTGTATATATGTTGTACCTATATTGTATAGAATATCCCATATTTTGTCAATACCCATTTTGCACAAAAAATACGCCTGTGCAAACCGCTACTGTCTGCACAGGCATATTCCGATATTATTCCGTTTGAAACGTAAAGGCACCGTCAACGAAATCCACCACGATGCATTCGCCCGCCTTCACACTGCCTTCGAGCAGTTTTTCGGCAAGCGGATCCTCGATTTCGGACTGGATCGCACGACGAAGCGGACGGGCTCCGTAAACAGGATCGTATCCGCGAGACGCAATTGCCTTGATGGCTTCGTCCGTAACGCGCACGGACATCGCCATATCCTCCATACGGTGCTTGAGCGATTGAAGCATCCGCACAGCGATTTCCTCGATCTCCGATTGTGTCAGCTTTGAAAACACAATGATATCATCCACACGGTTGAGAAATTCCGGCTTAAACAGCTGCTTGAGATCCCCCATCACCTGCTCGCGCACACGGGCATTGCTTTGGTCTTCCGACGACCCGTTCCCGAAACCAAACGACACGCTTTGCTCGGTCATACGGCGTGCACCGACATTGGAGGTCATAATGATCACCGTGTTTTTGAAATCCACACGACGCCCCTGCGAATCGGTCAGCATACCGTCATCAAGGATCTGCAACAGCATATTGAACACATCGGGATGCGCTTTTTCGATCTCATCAAACAATACCACGGAATAGGGCTTGCGGCGGATCTTTTCGGTGAGCTGACCGCCCTCATCATAGCCGACATATCCGGGAGGCGAACCGACAAGGCGGGACACCGTATGCTTCTCCATATATTCGGACATATCCAGACGGATCATCGCGTTTTCGTCCCCGAACATCACCTGCGCTAATGCTTTGCAAAGCTCGGTTTTGCCGACACCCGTAGGCCCGAGAAAAATGAACGAACCGATCGGTCGTTTGGGATCCTTCAGCCCGACGCGACCACGACGGATCGCGCGCGATACCGCGCTGACGGCTTCCTCTTGTCCGACAAGGCGCTCGTGAAGAATGCTCTCCATCTTCAGCAAGCGGGCACTTTCCTCCTCGGTGAGCTGTGTGACGGGGATACCGACCCAATCCGACACGATCTGGGCAATATCCTGCACATCGACCTGTCCCGTGATGCCCGCGTTTTTCTCCTGAAACTGCGACTGAAGCTCCTCAAGCTGAGCCTGCAACTCGCGTTCCTCATCGCGGATCTTTGCGGCACGTTCAAAATCCTGCTCATTGACCGCCGCTTTCTTTTCCTCTGCAAGCGATTTCAGCTTTTCCTCCATCGCGCGCATATCCGCAGGCGGTGTAAACGCCTTGAGACGAACCTTCGATGCCGCTTCATCGATCAGGTCGATGGCTTTATCGGGCAAAAAGCGGTCGGCAATGTAACGCGCAGAAAGCGTGACAGCCGCCGTGATCGCTTCATCGGTGATCTTCACCTTATGATGTGCTTCGTATTTATCCCGCAATCCGAACAGGATCTGAATCGCTTCCTCTTCGGAGGGCTCACCGACCGTGATCGGCTGGAAACGGCGTTCCAGTGCCGCATCCTTTTCAATATGACGGCGGTATTCCTCGATCGTCGTCGCACCGACGATCTGCAATTCACCGCGAGCCAGAGAGGGCTTGAGAATGTTCGCCGCATCCACCGCTCCTTCCGCCGCACCTGCGCCGACAATGGTATGCACCTCATCAATAAAGAGGATGATGTCCCCCGCTTTAATGACCTCGTCCATCGCGTTTTTGATGCGTTCCTCAAAATCTCCGCGATATTTGGTTCCCGCAACCATACCCGTCAGATCCAACGCCACCACACGCTTACCGCGAAGCAATTCCGGCACCTCATCGGCGGCGATTTTTCGTGCCAATCCCTCCGCGATGGCGGTTTTGCCGACACCGGGTTCACCGATCAGACACGGGTTGTTCTTTGTGCGACGGGACAGCACCTGGATCACACGGTCGATTTCCTTTGCGCGACCGATCACGGGATCGATCTTGCCCTCGCGCGCAAGCTGCGTCAGATCTCTGCCGAACTGATCAAGCGTCGGGGTTTTGGCGTTTTTCGGAGATGCCGGAGACGAGGGTGACTGCCCCTTGATAAACTCCTGCGCAGACGGATCCGCATTCATCGAGCCGAGAACGGACTGCGCGATCTCATCACCGCGCACATCCATCGATGTCAGCAGGCGCATCGCAACACCCGACGGATCTTTGAGCACCGCCAGCAAAATATGCTCCGTGCCGACATACCCCGAGTGCAGTCTTGCCGCTTCGAGCACCGAAAGCTCAAGGGTCTTTTTCGAGCGCGGTGTCAGGTCACCCGGTGACAGACGCGTCGGATGACCCGCAGGCTCTGCCCCAAGAATTTTCTGAGCATAACCGTCCGCGTCCACACCTGCCGCTTTCAACGCCGTCGCCGCCACACCCGTGCCTTCCCGTAACAGACCCAACACAATATGTTCGGTGCCGATATAGGTGTGACCGAATTCCTGTGCCGCTTCAATTGCCAAATTCAACGCCGTATTCGCTTTTTGTGTAAATCCGTTAAAACGATACATCTGTCATCCGTCCTTTCATAATTCTTACATCATTGCCGCTCTCACGAGATCGGCACGCCGCTTATCACGGCTTTCGGGTGTCAGGTCCTCACCCGCCTGCGCCATCAGGCAACCGGGATGAATATCGCCGAGGAGTGCCGACACGACTTCCAGGCTCACATCGGTGATCAATCCCGACACGATGCCGATACGGAGGTTGGACAGCAGTTTCAAAGCCTCTTCGTTGCTGAGCGAACGTGCATATTTCAACAAGCCGTACGAACGCCACACACGGTCTTCAAACTGCGGCATCGACAGCATCGCCTCCCGTGCCGCCTGCTCCTGTTTGATAATCTGCTGAGCAATACCGTTGAGATTTTCAATCGCCGCTGTTTCGGAAATTCCCAGCGTGACCTGATTGGACATCTGATAAAACGCTCCCTGCGCCTGCGTTCCTTCTCCGTACGCTCCGCGAATGGTCAACCCAAGCTTGGAAACATTCCCCGACAGCTGGCGGATCGCACCGCGCTCCTGCAACGCAGGCAGATGCAGCATCAGCGATGCGCGCATACCGGTACCTAAATTGGTGGGGCACTGTGTCAGATATCCGAGACGCTCATCGAACGCAAAGTGCAGGCGCTCATCAAGTGCCGTTTCCACCAGATCCGCCATCTTATAGGCTGCCTCGAGATCTAAACCCGCACCAAGCACCTGAATGCGCAAATGGTCTTCTTCGCAGATCATAATGCTGATGCGCTCATCGGGCGACAGCAACAGTGCTCCTGTTTGCTGTTTGGCAAAATCATAGCTGATCAGGTGCCGCTCCACCATCGCCAGAATATCCCGTTGCTCACAATCGCGAAGCTCGATGTACTCAAGCACCAGTCCGCCGATCTGCTCCACCGCCTCGCGCACCGCCCGCTTGAGTTCCTCGCGCTGTTCGTCGGTCATACGGTTCGGGAAAGGATATCCCATAACGTTTCGGGCAAGGCGGATGCGGGTGCTGATCACCATTTCACTTTGTTCGCCGCATTGGCGGTACCATTTTTCAGTCATTGCCTTCACCCTCCAATTCCTTGATCTGATCGCGCAGAACCGCGCAACGCTCATAATCCTGCGAAGCCAATGCCTTTGTCAGCTCCTCCTTCAAAGCGGCGATCTCGCGCTTTTTCCGCATCTGCGGACTGCCCGATGCCGCAATTTTACCGACATGAGTCGTTTTGCCGTGCACGCGCTGAATTGACGGCTGTAAGCGATCGTAGAACTGGATGTAACACTCGGGACAACCGACAACACCGCTTTGCACGATCTCACGAAAGCTCTTGCGGCAGAAGCGGCAACGTTCGTGCTCATCGGGATCGCGAAGAGACGGTGCGGCAAACAAGCCTCCGAAAAGGTTTTCCACACCGATCCCCGCTGTTCCTCCGAACACCTCGATACCGTGCTTGGCGGCGCATTCGGCGCACACATACATCTCTGACTTTTTCCCGTTCACCGTACATTTGATATGTGTTGTAGCAGGACGCTTCTGACAATGTTGACAATTCATAGACCCGTTCCTCCTTATTCTGCAAGCGCAATTCCCGTCAGCATATGCTTCATCACATTGGCACGTAATGTATCCCGCGCTTCAACCGGTACCGCACGATACGCGCGATCCGACAGCGCCATCGACATCGCACGCGCCGTTTGCGGTTCGATCAGCCGACGCTCCGCAAGATTCTGCACGATCGTCATCGCCGCTGATTCGACAAGCGAATTCCCGATGGAATTGATGATATGAGTCAGCATCGAAATCTCCGAGCGAAAGGCAATGCGTTTTACGCGTATATACCCGCCGCCTCCGCGACGGCTCTCAACCACAAACCCGTTTTCAGGCGTAAAGCGTGAACTCAGCACGTAATTGATCTGACTCGGCACACAGCCGATCTCCCCTGCAAGCTCATTGCGGCAGATCTCAACCGTATCCTCCGCTTTCGTATCCATCATATGAAGAATATACGCCGCAATCGCATCGCTCATACGCATCATTCATTCACTCCTTTCTGTCTTGATCACAGTATAGACTAATAGTCAATAAAAGTCAAAGTCAAATAAAGTCAGTTTCTATTTGTTATTTTCATAAAACAGGCTGTTTTCTCTTGATATCTTTCGTTTTCTTTTGTTTTCTTTAATTTTTTGACTTTGTTTGACTTTTAAGCAAAAAAAGGGATGCGTACAGTTTGTACGCATCCCGATTTTGAATAATTACTCAGCGTCAGCCGCTTCCTCAGCAGCCTCTTCCACAGCCTCTTCAGCGGCGGGAGCCAGCAGAGCACGGATGGACAGGCTGATCTTCTTGGTGTCATAGTCCACGTTGGTGATCTTGACCTCAACCTCCTGACCGATCTGGAGCTCGTCCTGCGGCTTCTCCACGCGATGATCCGCAATCTGCGAAATATGGATCAGACCGTCCACGCCGGGAAGGATCTGAGCAAACGCACCGAAGGTGGTCATACCGACAACCTTGACCGTGACAACGGAGCCGACCTCGTACTTGGACTTGAAGATCTCCCACGGATTGTCTTCCGCCTTGCGGTAGCCCAGAGAAATCTTTTTCTTCTCGGCATCCAGATCGCGGATGTACACTTCGATGACATCGCCGACCGACACAACATCAGAGGGATGCTTCACACGCTTCCAGGAAAGCTCGGAAATGTGCACCATACCGTCCACACCGCCGATGTCCACAAACGCGCCGTAAGAAGTCAGGGACTTGACCGTACCGGTATACACCTGACCGACAGCCGCCTGTGCCCAGAACGCAGCCTCCTGCTCCTTGCGAAGCTCACGGCTGACCGAACGGACGGAACCGACCGCACGGCGACGGGAAGCGTTGATCTCGATCACACGGAATTTCACCGTGGTCTTGAGCAGAACGGAAAGGTCATCAAGGCGGGAAGCGCTCGCCTGCGAAGCAGGAACAAACACGCGCACGCCGTTGGAAACAACAAGGATACCGCCCTTGATAACGTCGGCAACGACGCCCTCAAGGATCTCGCCGCTCTCTTCGGCCGCCACAATGGTGTCCCAGCCCTTGAGCGAGTCGATGCGCTTCTTGGAAAGCATAATGGTGCCTTCCTGATCGTTGGTGCGCATAATGAGAAGCTCAAGCTCGTCGCCGATCTTCACAAGATCCGCCGGCACAGCGTTGGGATCTGCGGAAAGCTCGTCCGCAGGAATGTAGCCGGTTTGCTTGCGGCCGATGACTTCGACCTGCACTTCGTTGGGCGCAATCGCCGTCACGATGCCGCGCACTCTGCTGCTATCCTCTTTCAATTGAGATTCCGGGAAGGTCGCGTCGAGAGCTTCTTCAAAGCTCATCTCATCCGAGACAACCTCCATCGGTGTAGTTTCGTTTTTGACAAGTTCAGACATGGTTGATAGTACCTCCTTTATAATATCGTCGGGTGTCGAGGCTCCGGCGGTCACACCGATTCGGTGTGCGCCTTCAAGGTCTTCCCTTGAAAGCTCGGCCGCGGTTTCCACAAGAAACGTCGGACAGTGTGCGGCGCACACATCCCGAAGCTTCGCTGTGTTAGAGCTTTGACGCCCTCCGACAATCACCATTACATCGCTTTCCGAAGAAAGCACGGCTGCTTCGTTCTGCCGATTTGCAGTCGCATTACATATTGTATCAAATATTAAAAGATTTGTATAGTGTTTTTTTGCAAATTTTACGCTTTTTTCCCAAGTTTTTAGGTGAAAAGTTGTCTGTGCCACCATTACCACGGGAGAATTTTCCGCAATTTTGCCGAATTCTTCCGATTCGGTCAGCTCCACAAGCTCCTCATACGATGCAAACACGTGTGCTTTTCCGACGCAATGCCCGCAAATTCCCTTCACCTCAGGATGATCGGGATCGCCCGCGATCAACGCAACAGCACCTTTGGAGGTGTGCTCGCTTACGAGGCGATGAATCTTGGATACAAACGGACAAGTCGCGTCGCACACACGCACCGAAAGCGACTGTGCCTGCTCGTAGACCTGTCGGGCAACGCCGTGAGAGCGGATCACCATAATCTCATCGGGACGAACCTCATCAGGCGAGGAAACGATGCGCACACCTCTGGCGGCAAAGCCTTCCACCACCTGCGGATTATGAATGATCGGGCCGAGGGTGCAAACGCGTTCCCCCTTTGCAAGCAATTCCTCCACGGTATCCACAGCCTTGCTGACGCCAAAGCAAAAGCCTGCCGTTTTGGCAAGAGTCACGGTCTTCATACACGATTCTCCTCAATCATTTCACCGATCACCGACATAATCTTACGCGTTGCAAAACGGATATCGGGTTTTTCGCCGTGAAGATGCAAGTCTTCAAGCGTCAGCATATCACCGAAAACCACCGTCGTCTTTTGAAACAACCGAACTTTGCCGTTTTTCGCAAAGATCGCGCAAGGAAAAATCGGGGATTGCGTTTTTACCGCGATCATCGATGTACCGGCTTTGGCAACACCTAACTTGCCGTCCTTGGAGCGCGTGCCTTCCGGAAAAATGCCGAGGACCTTTTGATTATCCAGCAAATTCATTGCCGTCGTAATCGCTGTCGTATCCCCTTTGCCGCGCGACACGGGAAAAACACCGAAGCACGTTCTTAAAAACCATCCGATCAGACGGTTGCGGAAAATCTCCTCTTTTGCCATATAATAGATCGGGAAACGGCAAGCCAGAAGCAGAAAGACCGGGTCAATAACCGAAATGTGGTTGCAACACACAATAAATTTCCCGCCGACCTTTGGGAGCTTTTCCCGATGCACAAAGCGGTACGGGAACAAGCAAAAAATCAGCGGCCGAAGTATCGCCAGCAGCACGCGTCCGACACGAATGCCGAATGTCACCTTCATACCAATTTCTCCTCCACCAATGCGCGCATACGCGCGACCGCTTCTTCCAACGTGTTGTCGCTGGTATCCACAAGCACGGCATCCTCAGCCGGCTTAAGCGGTGCGGTGGCACGTTCGCTGTCACGCTTATCACGCTGAATCATATCGCTGAGCACATCTTCATACGTAACATCCATTCCTTTTTCAATGAGCTCGTCAAAGCGGCGTTTTGCACGCACCTCCACGGAAGCGGTCAGGAAAATTTTCACCTGCGCATCAGGCAACACAACCGTACCGATATCACGACCGTCCATAATCACCGACGAGGTTTTCGCCATATTCTGCTGAAGTTCAAACAAGAATTGACGCACAGACGGAACCGCCGACACTGCCGATGCCGCCTCCGACACCTCGGGGGTGCGGATAAACGCCGTCACATCGTCCCCGTTTACATAGACGCGCTGTTCCCCGTTTTCATAACCGAGCGAAACCGTCAGTGAGGGAAGCATCGCCTCCACCGCCGCCGCGTCATAGATCGACACGCCCTGTTTAAGCGCCGTGTAACCGACAGCGCGGTAGAGCGCACCCGTATCCACATAAATAAACTGCAGTTCCTTTGCAAGAATTTTGGCAACGGTGCTTTTTCCCGCACCGCTCGGGCCGTCGATCGCCACCGCGATCGGATGGGTCGTGGTCTTCATAGACTATCACCTCTTATTATCGTTGCGCGGCCGCGCGTCCCGCCGCCGCACCTGTTGAAAACGCGATCTGCAAATTGTATCCGCCGGTATAGGCATCCACATCCAGCACTTCGCCCGCAAAATACAAGCCGTCAACAAGCCTGGATGCCATCGTTTTGGCATCGACTTCCTTCACTTCCACACCGCCTGAGGTGATGACCGCCTCGTCGATCGGACGAAATGCCTCCACGGTCAAAGTGAAGTTTTTCAATTTTTCAAGCAGACGAAGCCGTTGCTCTCTTGTCACCGAATGGCACGGTGCCGATGCCTGCAGACCGCTTCGGTCCGCCATCACCTTCACCATCGAACGCGGAAGCAGTGTCGCAAGCATCGTTGCGACCGTCGCGTGCTTATGTGCTTCCAATTCACGCAAAAGCCTGTCGGAAAGCTGTTGCTCGGACAGTGCAGGCTTGAGATCAATACTGAGAATATAGCGTCCGACCGCCATATCCTTCATATGAGCGGATGCGCTGAGTACAAGCGGACCCGTTACACCGAAATGGGTGAACATCATTTCGCCTAACTCTTCAAACACGGTTTTACCCGTAACCGTATCGGTCACGCGCAAGGTGCAGTTTTTCAGAGACAGTCCCTGCATTTGCGTCACATCGTATTCTCTGGTACAAAGCGGTACGAGCGATGGCAAAAGCGTTGTCACGGTATGCCCTGCCTGCTTGGCAAGATGATATCCGTCACCCGTCGAACCGGTACGCGGATAGGACAGTCCGCCCGTGCATACGATCACCGCATCGGCTTCGTATCGCGTGCCGTCTTCGTCGATCACACCGCCGCACACGCCGTTATCAAGAATCAGGTCGGTTACCCGCGCCTGCCTGACCCGCACACCGTTGGCGTGGACAAACCGCACAAGAGCGTCCACGACATCCACAGCCTTATCCGACACAGGAAACACACGGTTGCCACGCTCCACTTTGGTTTCCACGCCGTATTGCGACAACAGCTCCCGAATATCCTCGGAGGTAAAGTTGGAAAACGCGCTGTATAAAAACCGTCCGTTGCGCGGCACGTGGGCAATCAGCTGTTGCAGATCCGATGCATTCGTGACATTGCAACGCCCTTTTCCCGTGATCATCACCTTTCGGGCAAGACGGGGATTGCGTTCTAATACCGTAACCTCCGCTCCCCACTGTGCCGCCGTGCCCGCGGCAAGAAGACCCGCCGCCCCTCCGCCGATCACTAAGACACGACTCACGACGGCACCTCCGTGTTATCCTGGGTATACGCGCGGTAGGTGTCCCAGAGATTTTCAAGCTCTTTCAGCTTATCGCGGTTCTGATCGAGCGTTTTGACCGCGACTGCCACAATCAGGGCGTTGATAATACTCAGCGGTGCGACAAGCGAATCCACGATCGTCGCCATATCGCTGTGCGCTAAAAGCAGATAATCCGCATACGGTGCGATCGGCGACAGCTGGCTGTCGGTGATCGCGACGATCTTGGCGTTGCGCGAGTGTGCAAAATGAAGCGTTTTGACCGCCTTGCTGGAATAACGCGGGAAGCTCAGACCGATCAGCACATCCTCATCGTTGATCGCAAACATTTCCTCAAGGATCTCCATCTCACTGGAGGTATACACCAAATGAATATCCGCGCACAGCATTTTCAGATAGTACGCCGTGAAATTTGCAAGCGAACGACAACTGCCTGCGCCGAAAATATAAACCTTTCGCGCGTGGATAACCGCATCCACGGCTTTGTAAAACGTATCGCGCGGCAGTTCGTCAAGTGTCTGACGAATGTTGGCCATATCATATGTCAGAATATGATCCAGCACCTCATCATCCGCCATACGCGCACGCGTCACTTCAATGCGCTGAATGGAGTTCAGCTTACTGCGCACCAGCTCCTGCACAGCCTTCTGAAGCTCGGGATAGCCGTCAAAACCCAGTTCCGCCGCAAAGCGAACCACCGTCGATTCACTCACGCCGACGGTTTCGCCGAGACGGAACGCCGTCATAAACGCCGCCTCGTCGTAGTGCTCCAATATATATTGCGCAATGCGCTTCTGACCCTTTGAAAAACCGTTCATCCGCGAAACAATACGCGAGGTCAAATTGGATTTCAACGCCCTACACCCCATTTTAATCGATTTTAATTATCATACCAAATTTGAAAGCAAATTGCAAGACAAATTCGCTGTGCCTGCAAAAAACAAGCCCGAACGCTCCGAAGAGCGTTCGGGTCAAAGAACATACTGAAGCCCTATCAACAGATTGCTGTCGGCATCAAAGGTAAAGGTCACAGCGGATGTGGCGGAGAGCGCATAATGCAGCACACGGATGTCCGTCGGTTGCTCCACATAATCGTGCAAAGCCTCTCCGAAATAGGCCTTGATCACATCGTAGGTCATCGTCCCGTCCACACAGTCGTAGCAATACCCGTCTTTTTTCTCCAGCGCCGAATAATCCACACGGATGCTTTTCACGGAACCGTTTTTATCCGCAACCGCTTTCAAGCCGCGGAACGTGTAGGTATTCAAGCCCTTTTCATCCGTCTTCATTTCCGCGGTTTGCGGTCCCGCAACTGCCTTGAGAGCGTTGAGCGTTGTCAGCTCCTGCACATTCTGTCCTTCGGAAACGGGAAGCGCACGGCGCACAAAAACGGCATTCACCGCTAACGAATGTTCCTCCTGCGTCAATTCCCCGTCGATCATAACCTCCATCTGGATGCAATCCTCTGCCAGCCGCAGGAAGCCTTCACCCTTGTGCCCGAGCGTATCGTTGTCGAAGGTAAAATGCAACGTATCGTCATTTAGCACCGCTTTTTCAATGGTGGCAGAAGCGATCGCACCGCCTTCTAAGCCCTGATAGGACAAGAGATCAAACGTGACATAGTCGTGAAAGATCTCCGCAATATACAACACATAGCCGCCTTGCGTTTTATGGTCGCGTTTTCCCGCGCTGTACTCATCATACCAATAGCCGATGTAGGTCTGACGTTGGGCATCCAGTGCCGCATTGCGCGTCGTAGTGGTGACCGTAGTTGTCACAGTCGGTGCAGGCTCTTGCTGTTCGGAAAACGGAGAGACAGGCCCAAAAAGAACCAGCAATACAACAATCGCGATCAGAACAAGTGAAATCAATGTCACGATCAGACCGAATGCGTGTTTCTTGGGTGTAACAGCAGATGCTTCCTCGGCAGATTCCGAGGGTTCCTCCTTGATCTGATCGAATTTTGTCGAACAATATATACAGTAATGTGCCTGTGCGGCAATCGGTTTACCGCACTTGGGACAGCGTTTGTTTGCCACGCAGACACCTCCTTACCCGTTTATTTCATCATCTTTTTTATAAGCGGATGAAGCCGCACACGGTACATCGCCGATACGCGGTACAGTGCCATATCGTACAGCACAAACACCGCATTCGCGGCAATCAGCAACACCCACGGTACATACACTCCCGCGATAACGAATTCTTCACGGGGTACATTCAGAACCATTGTCATAATCAAAAAGTCGGCAACCGCCGCCAAATTGAACAGTACGAGCTTCACACCCCACACCCAAGCACCTCTGCGGATCTGCAGACGCAGATGCACGATCGGATAATAACCGAAAAAGAGAATGAACAGCCATTTTGCCTCGATATC
This sequence comes from Oscillospiraceae bacterium, assembly GCA_015065805.1. Taxonomy (GTDB): domain Bacteria; phylum Bacillota; class Clostridia; order Oscillospirales; family Acutalibacteraceae; genus RGIG1959. The sequence continues at coordinate 11,938 of SVPN01000008.1, forward strand.
GGGCGTGATCAGCAACGCAAGCATCGCTGTTGCAATATAGCTCAGGACCGCGTAGCGTGTGCCGCATTCAAGCACCGCGGGGATCAGCACGATCCCTGCCATTGCTGCCAGCGCGTACGTTGCATACGGAAACACCGTCATAAGCAGCATCACCGCCGCCAACGCCGATACAACCCCGCACAGAGCTAAGCGCTGAGAGGTTTTCATAAAAAGTTCCCCCTAAACGGTTAACGGCAACCGCAACACGACGTAAGGTTTCCGCCCATACACTCACAGCAGCAATCCATACAGATCAGTGTGGAGCACAGATTCGAGCAATCGCCGCAGCCGCTGTTACAACCCGTTGACTGAGTATTCGTTGTGCGATAGCCGCCGGAACGGTTGACATTGGAGCGTTCGACAGCCTGACGATATTCGGCATTGTTCGGATCCAGATACGAAGCTTGCGAAAAATGGCGCTGCGCTTCCTCAAGCCAGCCCTTCTGATACAAAACCGTACCCTTCAGATAATACCATTCCGCACCGCGCGAAGCGGACGGAATGCCGTCAAGAAGCTCCTCTGCCTGCGTATAGCGACGCTGTTGAATCAACTGGCGGATGTCGGGATAGTTCCCGCCGACAGACTGTCCGCCTGCTCCCATCCGTTCGCGGATGATCGCATCATAGGCATCGTTGATTTCGGTCATCGCATTTTCGCCGTTTGCGGAAAAATCCTCGGAGGCGGCGTTTTGCTCATACAGCTCTCTCGCCTTTGCCCGATACGCGTTTTTCACCTCATCATCGGTGGCGTTCGGGGAAATACCGAGTACCTCATACGGATTTTTCATTGGTGGACTCCTCCTGTTTCTTCTCACATATCTGCCGGATCACATACGGCAAGCCCTCATAAATTACGTTGCGGATAATACCGGAAAAGCGTTTAAAAGGAAGCTTCTGCGCGCACTCGGCGCATACCGCCACACACGCGTGAAGAGATTGAGCGGCATATTCCCGACGTGTTGAAACGGCTTCGTCGGAATCATCGGTCATTCCGACCGCATACGGATTAAAGCGATGCTTTTGAAGATCCTCTTTGAGATCCTGTGCGGCATCCGCTAAATACACGAACCGTCCCAAACAATAACCGAAGCGTTTTGTCAGCTCCGCCTGCTCCCCGTCACCGCAGGACGAAAGCACCGCAAGAAAATCGGCAGTCGGATGTGCACACGCATCAACGCAGGGATTCTCCGATGCTTCCACTGCCTCCTGCGCCTGCATAAACGCCAGTGCCGCTTTGGCTTCTTCGGGACGGCGCTGAACCGCACGCTTATAATGCCGCTTGAACAAAAGTCGCAAACCTCGTGCCGCCAGCCTCTTGAAAAAGCCTTCATCCCGAATGGTATCCTCAACCTTATGATACATCAACAGCATCGCCACATCCGCTGTATAATCCAGTATTTCGTTGGACGTGCACAGCAATCTCTTTTTCAGAGGATGAAACGGACACCGTCCTTGTTCAAAAGACGCATCCTTATCCTTCAGAGCCATCAGAAACAACGCCAGAAAGGTAAAATCATAACTGAGCGTCATCCGTGCCGCCAAGCCGTACCGCTTACCGAGCGTGCGGCAAAGCGAACAATACACCGCTTTGTACTGTTCGTATTCGCAGATTTTCAGTTGTGGCTGAAACACCTTGACATACCCGAACATAAGGCACCTCTTGCCGACGATTTTTCTATATCATACCGCATATCCGTCAAAAGAGGATAAACGAATTATGAACAATTAGAGTTTCAGGATACCCTTTTCCATCATCGAGCGTGCCGCCAAAAGAACGCCGAGCTTGCCCGAATGGAAATTGAGTCCGCCCTGCATATACGCCGCAAAGGGCTCGCGAAGCGGTGCATCGGCGGAAAGCTCAATGGACGCACCCGCCGTGAATGCACCCGCCGCCATGATCACCTGGTCGTCATACCCGGGCATATCCCACGGCTCGGGGACCACAAAGGAATCGACGGGAGCACCCTGTTGCATTCCCTGACAGAACGCGATCAGCGACGGCGCATCCCCTAACTTGACCGCCTGAATGATATCCGCGCGGACTTCATCCGCTGTCGGAGTCACTTCATAGCCGAACGACGAAAAGAGTGCCGCCGCATATACCGCCGTTTTCAGAGCCTCGCCCACAACGTGCGGCGCGTGGAACAGCCCCATATACAGCGAACGGTTATGGCCGAGCGATGCGCCGACCTCGCGCCCGAGCCCGGGCGTTGTCATACGGTACGAACACTGCTCCACAAGATCCCGTCTGCCGCAGATGTAACCGCCGTTTTCGGCAATACCGCCGCCCGCATTTTTGATAAGTGAGCCTGCCATCAGATCGGCACCGACTGCGGTCGGCTCGGTCTTTTCCACAAACTCGCCGTAGCAATTGTCTACAAACACGATCGCATCCGGGCGCACCTCACGGACTGCCGACACGATCTCCCCGATCTGTGCGACCGACAGCGACGGACGAAGCGAGTAGCCGCGCGAACGCTGAATGTGAACGACCTTCACACGCGGATCCATGCGAAGTGCCTCGCGAATACCGTCAAGATCGGGTAAATCGTTTTTGAGCGGGACTTCCGCATAACCGATGCCGTAATCCGCCAAAGAGCCGTCGCTCGGTGCACCGACACCGATCACGCCCAAAAGCGTGTCATAAGGCGTTCCCGTTGCCGCTAACAGCACATCTCCCGGGCGAAGCACACCGAACAAGGCAACCGTAATCGCGTGCGTACCCGACACAACCGAATGACGCACAAGCGCATCCTCGGCACCCATCACTTTGGCAAACAGCTCATCAAGTGTATCTCTGCCGCGGTCACCGTAGCCGTAACCCGTTGTCGGCACAAAATGCGTTTCACTCACGTGAAATTCGATAAACGCCGACAACACCTTCTGTTGGTTGTATTCCGTGATCTCATCGATGCGTGCGAACGCATCCTTTGTCCCCGCCATCACCGCATCCGATGCGGCACAAAGAGAGGACGGTATATCAAAAAAAGGGGTATTCATACTTCCGTTGAGTTCCTTTCTTATTCCGTTTTATCGACACTTCCCCATTCGCCGATAACCGTAAATCCGATACGGTCATACAAGCGATGAGCATATTCATTTTTTGGGGACAACAGGGCGCGTTTGTTTTCAGCGTGCAATATCGCCGCAAGCGTCAGCACACACGCGGAAGCATAGCCTTTCCCTCGTGCCTGCGGACGGGTGGCAACCGCACCGATCAACGCCGCCGTATCACAATCGGCAACGGTCATCGCACACGCAACCGCAATCCCGTCCTCATACACACCGACAGCACGGCACCGTCCGTGCCGATAGCGATGGTGCACATCCGCATACCACGCATCAAACGGCGGAATCGCTTCCCGACCGAAGCCGTCGATAATCACACCGTAAACATCCCGAAGCGGCATTTCGTGCACCGTCTCGTGAACTGCCGCATCGGCAGGGGCTTGCATCACCGCTTCGGTTTTGAACGGGACACCCCACATTTCGGAAAGCGTTGCGGCTGTAACCGCATCCGTGCGCACGGTATAAACCGTCGGATCCATCGTCAGAAACAGACACATTTCCTCTGTATCGCCGTTCGCATACAGCGTTGCAGCGTTTTCAAACACCGACAGGCGATTTCCCTGATCGTCCTCATAAAAACGCAAAAAGCTCTGCTCGGCACCGTATGCGGCAAACTGTCCGCACTGACGCAATGCCGCCTCCGAATCGGGTGTCCATTGCGCAACCTCCTGCGCTCCGACCTGACGCATCATACAGCAACACGTCCGATCAACGCCGATACCAGCTCATAAACGGCTTGCAGATCCTCCATTGACGCCACACAGGAGGGCGAATGGAGATAGCGGCACGGAAGCGAGATCGCCGACACCTTGACACCGCATCTTGCCGTCTGCACCGAACCTGCATCGTTGCCGCCCGCCACCATCGATTTCGGTTGTGCTTTGATACCGCCTTCCTTTGCGGTTGCCATCACCGTATCGTATAACTCTTTATCGTACAACGTGCGGCGATCCATAAAGGACACCACGGCACCGCCGTACACACGGCATACCTGCTTGTCGGGTGCAACGCCGACCGTATCCGCCGCCGTTGTCGCATCGATTACAATGCCGATATCGGGAGCGATGGCATACGAAGCGGTTTTGGCACCGTGAAGACCGATTTCCTCCTGCACGGTAAACACGAACCACACATCGGTTTCGGGTTGTGTTTTTGCAATTTCCAACAGCACCGCACATCCCGCACGGTCATCGATCGCGCGACCCTTCACGAGCTTACCGAGCTCGTAAAACTCACTTTCAAACACCGCCGTATCGCCGGGCGACACCTTTTTGAGTGCCTCTTCTTCGCAGGACGCACCGATATCAATCAGCAGATCCCCCGAAGGGATCTCCGACTTTTCGTCACCCTTGCACATATGAATGGCTTTGCCGCCGATCACGCCGATGTGTTCACCAAACCGCACATGGTGACCGAACAGCACCGCCTTGTCAATACCGCCGACTGCAGAAAACCGCACAAAGCCGTCGGACGTCACACCTGTGGCGATCACGCCGACCTCATCCATATGCGCGGCGATCATCAGCGTTTTCGCCGCAGGCTGTTTGCCCTTGAGATGCACAAGCAGATTGCCCAAGGCATCCGTTTTCATCTCATCAATGTACGCAATGCCGTTCAGCTTATTGACGATGTATTCCCTTACGGGATGCTCCCGTCCCGAAACGCCGTCAAGCAAGCAAAGCTCTTTTAATGTATTCAGCACGACGCGATCCCCTCCTTTGCCACCTCAGCCATCAGTTTTGCAACACCTTTCGCATCACGCACATCGATCACTTCGATCGGCGTATGCATATAGCGTTGCGGAATGGACAGCAATGCCGTCGGTACACCGCATTTCGACACAAAAATACTGTCGGCATCCGTGCCGGTCGAACCGCCCATTACTTCATATTGCACCGCGATCCCGCAACGTTTTGCAATCGCCTTGATCTGCTCGGTCAGCGCGTAATCGAGCGTCGGAGACACGCCGATCATCGGACCTTCGCCGAGCTTGCCGCACTTGTGCGGAGTCGCATCGGGCGTCACGGCAAAGCTGACATCGGTCGCGATCGCGGCAGACGGATCAATGCCGAACGCCGCAACGGTCGCACCCGCACCGCCGACCTCTTCCTGCACGGCAAACAACGCCGTCACATCGCAGGACAGGTCTTCGTCTTTAAGCAAACGCATCGCTTCGATCACCGCCGCACAACCGACGCGGTCATCCAGTGCTTTGGCACAGACAAGATGCTCGGACAATTCTTCAAAATGAGCGCGAAACACACCGCGTGTGCCTTTTTCGACCAACGCTTTTGCTTCCTCGGCAGGATAGCCGATGTCGATGCCCATCTCGTCGAGCGGCTTGAGCTTGCCATCCTCACCTGCTAAATGCGGCGGAGTCGAGCAGAACACGCCTGCAAGCGGCGGTTCCGTCAGCAGGGTGACCTCTGCCGCTGCCAGCACGCGACGGTCGATGCCTCCGCAGTTGGACACGTGAACAAAACCATCCTCATCCACGTGGGTCACGATAAAGCCGATTTCGTCAATATGTGCCTCCAGCAAGAGAACGGGAGCGCCCTCCTTGCCGCATTTGCGCGTGGCGATCACATTGCCTAAAGCGTCCACACGCACCTCGTCCGCGTAATCGCTCACAAGGGCTTTCACCACCTCCGACACAGCGGTATGGCCGCCTGCGCCGGAAGCGTTACAGAGCATTCTGAGAGTATTGTTCATTTGTATGATTCCCCTTTCAGCAGAGGTGCTAAATAGTGTGCCGTATACGATTCCTTGACGGTTGCGACCTCCTCGGGCGTACCGCACGCAACCACCTGACCGCCGCGGTCACCGCCCTCGGGACCGAGATCGATGATGTGATCCGCTGTTTTGATAACATCCAAATTGTGTTCAATGACAATAACCGTATTGCCGCCGTCCACAAGGCGTTGCAACACCTCGATCAGCTGACGGACATCGTCGGTGTGCAGACCCGTGGTCGGTTCATCAAGAATATACACGGTCTTACCCGTTGCGCGGCGGGACAGCTCCGTTGCCAGCTTGACTCGTTGTGCCTCACCGCCCGATAACGTTGTCGAGCTTTGTCCGATCTTGATATAGCCCAAGCCGACCTCATACAACGTCTGCAGTTTACGCGCGATTTTCGGAATGTCCTTGAAAAACGACAGTCCTTCCTCAACGGTCATTTCCAACACATCGTAAATGTTTTTCCCTTTGTATTGCACCTCAAGCGTTTCGCGGTTGTAGCGCTGACCCTTGCACACCTCGCATGGCACATACACATCGGGCAGAAAATGCATTTCAATCTTGATAATACCGTCGCCCTGACAGGCTTCACAGCGTCCGCCCTTCACGTTAAACGAAAAGCGACCTGCGTTGAAGCCGTGCATTTTCGCATCCTTCGTCGAAGCAAACAGCTCGCGGATATCCCCGAACACGCCCGTATAGGTCGCGGGATTGGAGCGCGGCGTGCGACCGATGGGCGACTGGTCGATATCGATAACCTTGTCGAGATACTCGATCCCCTCGATCCCCTCACAGCATCCTGCGTGGGTGCGCGCACCGTTGAGCTTATGCGCCAGGGTTTTATACAGAATTTCGTTGACAAGAGTCGATTTACCCGAACCCGAAACACCCGTAACACAGTTGAACGCGCCCAAACGGAAGGTCGCATCAATGCCTTTGAGATTGTTCTCCTTTGCACCTCTGACCGTCAGGGTGTGTCCGTTACCCTTTCGACGGGTCTGCGGCACGGGAATCCGCTTTTTACCGCTGAGATACTGCCCCGTGAGCGATTCCTCACACGCACACACCTCTTCGGGAGTGCCTGCACAGACGATCTTGCCGCCGTGAATACCCGCTCCCGGGCCGATGTCCACAATATAATCCGCCGCACGCATCGTATCCTCATCGTGTTCGACAACGATCAACGTGTTGCCGAGATCGCGCAAGCGGCGAAGCGTTGCCAGCAATTTATCGTTATCCCGCTGATGCAGTCCGATGCTGGGTTCATCTAAAATATACAGCACGCCCATCAGATAAGAGCCGATCTGCGTCGCCAGACGGATACGCTGACTTTCGCCGCCCGACAACGTTCCTGCACTGCGCGACAGCGTCAGATAATCCAGTCCCACGCTTTCCAGAAAGCCGAGACGCTCGCGGATCTCTTTGAGAATGCGGTCACCGATCCTCTGCTCCTTCTCGGTCAGCTTCAACGAATTCAGAAACGCCACCGTATCCGAAACGGAACGCTCACAAAGATCGTGGATATTCTCGCCGCCGACCGTGACCGCCAAGCTTTCCGGGCGCAGACGCTTGCCGTGGCATTCGGGGCAATCGTTGTTGCTCATAAACGCCGAGATCTCACCGCGGATATATTCGCTGTTTGTTTCTCGGTAACGGCGCTCAAGGTTGTTGACAATGCCCTCAAACTCCGTCTGGTAGGTGCCGTGACCGTATTCGTTTTTACGGGTGACGGTGATCTTCTCCCCTTTACTGCCGTACAGCAATACCTCTAACTGTTTGTCGGTCAGCTCACAGATCGGGGTATCCAGCGAAAAGCCGTAATGCTTCGCCACGCCTTCATAAAACATCTGCGACAGCGTGCCGCTTTCGGAAAAGCCCCAGCCGCTTGCTTTCACCGCACCGCCGCGAAGCGATTTCGTTTTATCGGGAATCAGCTTTTCGGGATCCAGTGTCTGATAAAAGCCGAGACCGCTGCATCGCGGACAAGCACCGAAGGGGTTGTTGAACGAGAACATACGCGGTGTCAGCTCTTCCACGCTGATGCCGTGATCGGGGCACGCGTAATTCTGCGAAAACAGCATTTCTTCGCCGCCGATCACATCCACCGTCAGCAAGCCGCCCGACAGTGCGGTAGCGGTTTCCACGGAATCCGCTAAACGACCGCGGATATCCGCACGGATCACCAAGCGGTCCACCACCACTTCAATCGTATGCTTTTTGTTTTTTTCAAGCTTGATCTCCTCGGAAAGATCGTACACATTGCCGTCAATACGCACGCGGACATAGCCCGAACGCCTTGCGGCATCCAGCTCCTTGGTGTGCTCGCCCTTGCGCCCGCGTATCACGGGTGCCAGCACCTGAATGCGGGTGCCTTCCTCCAACGACAGCACCTTATCCACGATCTGATCCACCGTTTGCTGGCGGATCTCCTTGCCGCAAACAGGACAATGCGGCACACCGATGCGCGCGTACAGCAGACGCAGATAATCGTAGATCTCCGTCACGGTACCGACCGTGGAGCGCGGGTTTTTGGAGGTGGTTTTCTGGTCAATGGAGATCGCCGGAGATAATCCGTCGATCTGATCGACATCGGGCTTATCCATCTGCCCGAGAAACATACGGGCATACGAGGACAGACTTTCCACATAGCGGCGCTGTCCTTCCGCATAAATCGTATCAAACGCCAACGAAGATTTTCCCGACCCCGACAAGCCCGTAAATACAACCAACTTGTCACGCGGGATATCCACATTGATATTCTTCAGATTGTGTTCGCGCGCACCGCGCACGATCAAGGTATCGTTTGCCATAAGCAGTCCTTTCTGTTATTGCTCTTCCAGTTCACGGATGCGGTCGCGTAAATACGCCGCGTGTTCAAATTCCAGCAATTGAGCTGCGTGACGCATTTCTTTTTTCAGTGCTTCGATCTCACGCATACGCTCCTCGCGGGTCATGCGGCGTACAGGCTTATTGCCTGTCTTCCTGCCGCCCATATCGATCACTTCTCGCACATCCTTGACGATGGTCTTAGGCACAATGCCGTGCTCGGCATTGTAGCGCATCTGAATCTCACGGCGGCGGTTCGTTTCCACGATCGCGCGCTCCATAGAAGGTGTCACCGCATCGGCATACATAATGACCTGACCGCCTGCGTTACGGGCGGCACGACCGATGGTCTGCACAAGCGACGTCTCCGAACGGAGGAAGCCCTCTTTATCGGCATCAAGAATCGCCACCAGCGACACTTCGGGGATATCCAGACCCTCGCGAAGCAGGTTGATGCCGACAAGGACATCAAACTCTCCCAGTCGCAGGTCGCGCACGATCTCCATACGCTCCATCGTGTCGATATCGTGATGCATATAGCGGATACGGATGCCGGCGTTTTCGTAAAAGGTGGTCAGATCCTCCGCCATTTTCTTTGTAAGTGTGGTGATCAGCACGCGTTCACCCCTTGCGGCACGCACGCGGATCTCTTCCATCAGATCGTCGATCTGCCCCTCCACGGGCTTGACGATCACCTCGGGGTCAACAAGACCGGTCGGGCGGATCACCTGCTCGACGATCTGCGTACTTTTGCTTCGTTCCAATTCACCGGGTGTCGCGCTGACAAACACCACCTGATTAAGGCGGTCATAAAACTCATCAAAATTCAGCGGGCGGTTATCGTAAGCCGACGGCAGACGGAAGCCGTAGTCGATCAGACTGGTTTTGCGGGCACGGTCACCGCCGTACATACCGCGTACCTGCGGCAATGTGACGTGCGATTCATCTACAAACAGCAAAAAATCCTTTGGAAAGTAATCCAACAGTGTATACGGTGCACTGCCCGGAGCACGCCCTGCCATCACCGCTGAATAGTTCTCGATGCCTTTGCACATACCGACCTCGCGAAGCATCTCCATATCGTAGCGGGTACGCTGCAGAATGCGCTGTGCTTCCACAAGCTTCTGCTCGCGCTTGAAATATTCCACGCGCTCGTCGAGCTCCGCTTCGATCGCCTCTAATGCCTTTTCCATCTTCTCGGGCGGCACGATATAGTGACTGGCAGGATAGATCGCCGCGTGGGTGATCGTACGCTTGACAGCCCCCGTCAGCGGATGGATCTCGCTGATACGATCGATCTCGTCACCGAAAAACTCAATGCGTACCGCTGTTTCCGTAGCACCCGCTTCGTAAATCTCCACCACATCGCCGCGCACGCGGAATTTGTTGCGGATAAAATTGATGTCGTTGCGCTCATACTGCAATTCAATGAGTTTGGCAAGCAGATCGTCCCGCTCCATTGTCATACCGGGACGCAACGAGATCACCATATTCCGATAGTCGATCGGGCTGCCGAGGCTGTAAATGCACGAGACACTCGCCACGATGATAACATCGCGGCGTTCCGACAATGCCAGCGTTGCCGAATGGCGCAGTTTATCGATCTCATCGTTGATGGCGGAGTCCTTTTCAATATAGGTATCGGTGGTGGCAATATACGCCTCGGGCTGATAATAGTCATAATAGGAAACAAAATATTCCACCGCATTTTCGGGGAAAAACTCACGGAATTCCGAGCAAAGCTGAGCGGCAAGCGTCTTGTTGTGAGCCAGCACAAGCGTCGGGCGGTTGACTTTTGCGATGATATTCGCCATTGTGAAGGTTTTACCCGAACCCGTCACACCGAGCAAAGTCTGCTCTTTATGACCGCTCAGCACGCCGTTAACAAGTGCTTCGATCGCTTGCGGCTGATCACCCGTCGGTTCATACGGCGCAACCAATTTAAAATGATCCATAGTAAAACCTCCTTCCGCATATCTATAATTACATATTTACTCAATTTAACAGTATAGCACATTCTTCTGCAAAATAAAAGAGGGCAGGCTGTTTTTTCACAGAAAAAAACGGCCTGCTCTTTTTCATATAAAGATTTTGCAAGCAATCGCAACAAAAGGCTTTTCTTTTTTTATAATCTGTGGTATACTTTACAAAAAACAAGGAGGAATCGCACTTGGAACACGATGCTTTTACCAACGGTGTTGCGCCGGGCGGACTTCTCAACTCCCGCGAGATCCGTGTGTTAGTATGCTATATGCTGAACAGCGTAAACGAACCGATGGACCGACAAACCATCGTTGAAATCGTCTTTTCGGAAGGTATTGCGAATTTTTTTGAAACCGAAGCGGCAATCGAAGAGCTTGCACAGCTGGGTAATCTGACTGAAGATGAGAACGGCGTTTTGGAGCTGACTCCCATCGGCAAGGAAGCGTGCGAAACGCTGATGAACCGCCTGCCGTTTACCATCCGCACACGTGCTGTCGAAGCCGCCGTCAAGCTGATGGCACGCAAACGCCGTGCCAAGGATACCTGCGTGGAGTTTGAACAGTTAGAAACGGGCGTTGCCGTCACCTGCAGCATCGATCGCAGTGAGCATCCGATGATGTCGTTTACGCTGGTTGTTGCCGACAGAGAACAGGCAGAGCTTGTGCGGGAACGTTTCTTGGATGATCCCGTCACCATCTACCGCCTGATGGTCTCGCTTCTTTCGGGAGAAGCCAGTGTGCGGAAATTCGATAACCGTACCGTGATCGATCTCAGTATGTAACTCATAAGAAAAAGGAGTGTGCTGTTGCACGCTCCTTTTTTCTATTATGAATATTCCAACCACACTGTCGGTTTTGATAAATCACCGTCGATCAAAAACAGATACAGCCGTCCGTCCGTACTGTTCAGAAAGCCCGTGCCGTTGTCAAGCGGATCGTACTGCAAAAGCAGTGCGGGATGTGCTTCCTCATACGGCCAGTCGGCGGGAACGCCGAACAGCTTTGTGCCGTCGGCGTCATCATCTGTTTGAAAAAAGATGATTTCCCAAGCCTGTGTAAACTCCTCAAAGCCTTCTGCTTCGGCATTGAAGTCCTCGATCACCAATTCGGGCTCGCCGTCATAGTATCGCACCGTGGGGGTCAATCCGTCGTTGGTATCCAGAAAAACATACAGATAGCCTGTGTGCGGAAGACGCTTATCGTGATCAAACGGCGCAATATCCGACAGACGGATCTGGCAAAAAAACATCTCCGAATCCTCAAAATCGTGTTCCCAGCTCCTCGGCACTACCGGTGAACCGAAGTATTTCGACACAGAAGGATCCCCGTTTTCCGACGCCTTGTTCAAGGTCATTCCGATTGCCATAGACTTTTCACCATCCTTTATTATCAGTATATCACAGACAACCGAGGGTTGCAACCGAAATCCGTCACAGCGTAAGAAACGCCGCATTGGCGTAGCCGATAATGCCGTTGTAATTCACCACGTACCAGTCCCCCGTCCGACCGTTGACCGTCACCGAGGCACCGTTCGGGATCGTGCCGATGACAGCCGAACCTGTCGCGGGACGGTTGCGGATATTCAGTGCACCGCCCGCAGTCCTCACCACGCCTGTTTGCGGCGGAGTCGCTTCGATAAACGGGATATTGAAATACAATGTCAGTGCCTCGACAAGGGCACGTGCGATCTCTTGAATATTATCACGGATCCACTGTGCATCCTCCGTGTTATCGTGATAAGCGATTTCCACCAGCACCGACGGCGCGTTGGTACGCCTGACCTCTGCAAGCGATGTTGTCGGAACCGCCCGCACACGGTCGGGCAGCGGATAGATCCCTTTCATCGTATCGACAATGAATCCTGCCGCCCGTTCCCCTTCACTGCTCGGCGTATAATAATACACCTCCGTTCCGCGCACCGTCCCTTCATTCCCCGCTCCCGCCGCGTTGGAATGAAGTGCCAGATGCAGATCGTAATATTCACTGTTGGATTGTGCAATGACCTGTGACAGAGTCTGCTCGGGGCGATTACGTGTAAACGCGATCCCGTTGGAGATCAGATACGGCTCCATTGCATCGGCAACCAGATTCATATACTGCTCCTCTGTACCACCAATAACATACGGATTCCACTCCTGAAGAGACGGACTGAGATAAATACGCGGCATAAGCCTCACACCTTTCCGGATATTTACAAGATTTTATGAAAAAAGAGGAAAAATTATGTCCAAACCACTTGACTTTTCCCGACACGTTGTATATAATATCGACATACTTCATCGCTTTAAAGTGTTTTGGCTTTAAAGCGTCAAAAAATCGGAAGAAGGTCTTCGCTATGGTTATCAAAGCATTGATGCTGGTGGCGTTTTTAGCCATCACCGTCCTTGTCGGCTTTTTGTGTCGCGGCTCCGCCACCGATACAAAAGGATTTGTTCTCGGCGGCCGCAATGTCGGCCCGTGGCTCACGGCGTTCGCCTACGGCACCTCGTATTTCTCCGCTGTCATTTTCATCGGCTACGCCGGTCAGTTCGGTTGGAAATTCGGTATTGCCTCCACCTGGATCGGTATCGGCAATGCCCTCATCGGTTCGCTTCTCGCGTGGGTGATCCTGGGCAGACGCACCCGCGTGATGACGCAGCATCTCGACAGCCGCACGATGCCCGACTTTTTCGGCAAACGCTTTGACAGCAAAGCCCTGCGTATTGCAGCGGCACTGATCGTGTTCGTATTCCTTATCCCCTACACGGCATCGCTGTACAACGGTCTGTCCCGCCTGTTTGAAATGGCGTTCAATATTCCGTATGAGGTGTGCGTGATCGTAATGTCCGTGCTGACGGGCATCTATGTGATCGTCGGCGGTTACACCGCCACCGCCGTCAACGATTTTATTCAAGGCATCATTATGCTGTTCGGCATTGTGGCGGTGATCGCCGCTGTCCTGAGCGGACACGGCGGATTTACACAAGCGCTCAACGCCCTTGCCAATGTGACCGACGAAACCGTCACCGCTCCCGGTGCGTTCAACTCCTTCTTCGGTCCCGACCCGTTCAACCTGTTGTGTGTTGTCATTCTCACCTCGCTCGGCACTTGGGGACTTCCGCAGATGGTTCAAAAATTCTATGCCATCAAAAGCGAAAAATCCATTAAAACCGGCACGATCGTTTCCACCGCGTTTGCGTTTATCGTCGCGGGCGGTTGCTACTTCCTTGGCGGCTTTGGTAGGCTGTATGCGGATGACCCGAGCATTTACAACGCAAACGGCAAGGTCGTTTTTGATGCCATCGTCCCGGCAATGCTCGCCAATCTCCCCGATATTCTTCTCGGTATTGTGGTTGTGCTGGTGCTGTCGGCTTCGATGTCCACTTTGTCCTCTCTCGTGCTCACCTCCAGCTCCACACTGACGCTGGATTTCCTCAAGGAAACCTGTATGAAAAAGCTCAAAGAAAAAGGCACAATGCTGACGATGCGTATTTTCATCGCGGTATTCATTGTGATTTCGGCATTGATCGCCCTTGTGCAATATCACTCTTCCATCACCTTTATCGCCCAGCTGATGGGTGTCTCGTGGGGTGCACTTGCCGGTGCATTTCTGGCACCCTTCCTCTACGGTCTGTACTGGAAAGGTGTCACCAAGGTGTCTGTCTGGGTTTCCTTTGTATTCGGCGCAGGGGTTATGCTGCTCAATCTGATCGATACGCTGGCAACCGACCTCACCGTTTTCCCTGTATGGCTGCAATCCCCCATCAACTGCGGCGCATTTGTGATGATAGCCGGTCTGATCCTGGTTCCGCTTATCAGCCTGATCACCAAGAAGCAAGATACAAAATCGCTTGAGGATATCTTTGCCTGCTATAAGGGCAAAGTCACCGTACCTGCAAGCCAAGCATTGCCCGGTGACAAGGAATCCGCTGAATAATATGGCGCATAAGAACTGCAATTCCGATTGCGGTTCTTATGTTCGTTTACAAAGACTGATCATCATCCGTATTTCTCTTGCAAAAAAGCATCGGATTTTGTAAAAAAAGTTCGTGACAAATACCTATGTATATGCTATACTGAATCTATGTTGCTTTTGCGTGCTATTATGTAAAAGCATCTGATCCCAAAAGGAGGATTTCGCCTTGTTTTTTCAAAAAGATATTGAGACAATGCCCCGCAAAGAGATCGAGGCATTACAGTTAGAGCGTTTGCGTCATATTGTAGATTACTGCTACAACAACGTTCCGTTTTATCACAAGCGCCTGAATGAAGCGGGCGTCACCGCCGACAAGATCAAGCAGCTTTCGGATGTGCAGTATATCCCGTTCACCACCAAAGCGGATATCCGCGACAACTATCCGTTCGGCTTGTTTGCCGTACCGCAAAAGAAGATCGTGCGTATTCACGCAAGCTCAGGTACTACAGGCAAGCCCACCGTTGTCGGTTACACAAGAAACGATATCAACAACTGGAGCGACTGTGTGGCACGACTGTGTATGGCGGTCGGTGTCACCGATGATGATGTTGCGCAGATTTCGTTCGGCTACGGTTTGTTCACGGGTGCGCTCGGCTTGCATTACGGCCTGGAGAAGATCGGCTGCTCGGTCATTCCCGTTTCCAGCGGCAACACACAAAAGCAAGCGATGTTACTTAAGGATTTCGGCTCCACCGTGCTCGTCAGCACCCCGTCTTATGCGATGTATATGAGCGAGGTTGCCCACGAAATGGGCATCACCAATGACGATATCAAGCTTCGCATCGGTCTGTTCGGCTCGGAGGGCTGTACAAACGAGCTTCGTGATCTGATCGAAAAGGGCTTCGGTCTGTTCTCCACCGATAACTACGGTATGAGCGAGCTGATGGGGCCCGGTGTGTCGGGTGAATGCGTTGAGCGTGACGGTCTGCACTTTGCAGAGGATCACTTCCTTCCCGAAATCATTGATCCTGTTACGGAAAAGCCGCTCGGCGAAGGTGAAAACGGCGAGCTTGTCGTGACGACGCTCACCAAGGAGGGCATCCCGCTTCTCCGCTACCGCACAAAGGACATCACCCGCCTGAACTACCAGACCTGCAAATGCGGCAGAACACACGCCCGTATGGATAAGGTCAAGGGACGTTCGGACGATATGCTCAAGATCCGCGGTGTGAACGTATTCCCGTCCCAGATCGAAAGTGTGATGGCGAATATCGAAGGCATTTCCCCGCATTATCAGCTTGTCCTGACCCGCCGTAACTACACGGATTATCTCGAGGTCAAGATCGAACTGGTGGACGCCTCGCTTCTGGAAAACTTCCAGGGACTCGAAGCGCTTCGTCAGTCTGCCGTTCAGAAGCTCCGCACCGTTCTCGGCATCGATGCCAAGGTCACGCTCGTCTCCCCGCGTTCGCTGGAACGTTACGAAGGAAAAGCCAAGCGCATTGTGGATCTGCGCAACCAGGAGGGTAATGTATGAAGAAAACACTGATGCTCGGCAATCAGGCGGTTGCCAGAGGCTTATATGAAGCGGGATGCTGTGTAGCATCGAGCTACCCCGGCACTCCCAGCACCGAAATCACCGAATTTGCCGCTACTTATGACGACATCGCGTGTGAATGGGCGCCGAATGAAAAAGTGGCAATGGAAGCCGCTTTCGGCGCTTGCCTCGGTGGAAAGCGCAGTTTCTGTGCGATGAAACACGTGGGTCTGAATGTCGCCGCCGACCCGCTCTTCACCATCTCTTATACCGGTGTCAATGCGGGTATGGTCATTGTCGTGGCGGACGATGCCGGTATGCACAGCTCGCAGAACGAGCAGGATTCCCGTCACTACGCGGCATCCGCCAAGGTGCCGATGCTCGAACCGTCCGATTCGGCAGAGTGCCTGGAATTTGTCAAGCGTGCTTATGAGATATCCGAGCGTTTTGATACGCCCGTTATTCTGAAAATGTGCACCCGTGTTGCACACTCGCAAAGTCTTGTGGAACTCAGCGACCGCGTGGAGCCCGAGGCAAAGCCCTACGAGAAGAACCCCGCCAAATACATTATGATGCCCGGCTTTGCCAAAAAACGCCATCCCATCGTGGAACAGCGCACGCTGGATCTGATCGCGTTTGCCGAAACCGACAGCATCAACCGCGTAGAAATGGGCGGTACTTCGCTCGGCATCATCACCTCCTCCACCTCGTATCAATATGTCAAAGAGGTGTTCGGGGATTCGGTCAGCGTGCTCAAACTCGGTATGGTTCATCCTCTGCCCGTCGATCTTATCAAAGACTTCGCCGCAAAGGTTGACCGCCTTGTTGTGGTCGAAGAGCTTGACGATGTCATTGAAACGCATTGCCGCAAACTCGGTCTTGCAGTGGAGGGCAAATCGCTCTTCCCCGTTATCGGTGAATTTTCGCAAAACTTAGTAGCATCGGCTCTCGGTGCGGATGTCAACGGCGGCACGGCGCTTTCCGAGGAGCTTCCCGTGCGTCCTCCCGTGATGTGTGCAGGTTGCCCGCACCGCGGTCTGTTCTATACGCTTGCCAAGAACAAGATCACCGTTCTGGGCGATATCGGCTGTTACACTCTCGGTGCGCAGGCACCTCTTTGTGCGATGGACACCACCATCTGTATGGGTGCCTCCATCTCGGGTCTGCACGGCTTTAACAAAGCCCGCGGCGAAGAAAGCGAAAGCAAAACCGTCGGTGTCATCGGCGACTCAACATTTATGCATTCAGGTATGACAGGACTTGTGAACGTATCCTACAACGCCACCAACTCGACCGTCATTATTCTGGATAACTCCATCACGGGTATGACGGGTCATCAGCAGAATCCGACAACCGGCTACAACATCAAGGGCGATCCCGCCGCCAAGGTGGACCTGGAAGCGCTTTGCCGTGCACTCGGCATTCAGCGTGTCCGCGTGGTGGACCCGTACGATCTTGCCGCGTGTGATGCCGCTGTCAAGGAAGAGCTTGCCGTTAAGGAGCCGTCGGTCATCATCTCCCGCCGTCCCTGCGTTCTTCTTAAAAATGTGAAGGCAAATCCGCCTTTGACGGTCAATCCCGACAAATGCCGCGCCTGCAAAAAATGTATGAAGTTAGGATGCCCCGCCATCAGTATGAAAAACGGCAAAGCATCCGTGGATCCCACGCTTTGCGTCGGCTGTGATGTATGTAAACAACTCTGTGCTTTCGATGCCTTTGAAAGCACCGCGAAATAAGGAGGCGAACAGACTATGGAAACCAAAAATATTATGATCGTCGGTGTCGGCGGTCAGGGCAGTCTGCTTGCCAGTAAGCTGCTCGGCAGACTACTGATGGATCAGGGCTATGACGTCAAGGTCTCCGAGGTCCACGGTATGAGCCAACGCGGCGGTTCGGTCGTCACGTATGTCCGCTACGGTGACAAGGTCTACTCCCCTGTCATCGACAAGGGTCAGGCCGATGCTATTGTCTCGTTTGAGCTGTTGGAAGCCGCCCGCTGGACGGAATATCTCAAAAAAGACGGTCAGATCATCGTCAACACCCAACAGATCGATCCGATGCCCGTTATCACGGGTGCCGCATCCTACCCCGAAGACCTGGTTGCCAAAATGCAGGCAAGCGGTCACAAGGTCGATGCCTTTGATGCCCTTTCTCTTGCAAACGAGGCAGGATCTTCCAAGGCTGTGAATATCGTGCTGATGGGTCGCTTATCCCATTATTTTGACATCTCCGACGAAGCATGGCTGTCCGCGTTGGAAGCGTGCGTTCCGCCGAAGTTTCTGGAACTCAACAAAAAAGCGTTTGCTCTGGGCAAAGCGTTATAATCCCATTTTATTCTGCAAAGGAGTGTCAACCTATGTCCAAGTATTTTCAGCCTGAAATCGAAACCGCACCCGTAGAACAGCTTCGCGCCATTCAGGATGAGCGTCTGGTCAAGACCGTCAAACACGTATATGAAAATGTTGCGTTGTACCGCGAACGAATGGATGCCGCAGGTATTAAGCCCGAAGACATCACCTGCGCCGCGGATCTGTATAAGCTCCCGTTTACCTACAAGCAGGATCTTCGTGACACCTATCCCTACGGTATGATGGCGGTTCCGATGACGGATGTCGTGGAGCTTCACGCAAGCTCGGGTACCACCGGCAAGCAGATCGTTGTCGGCTATACGCAAAACGACCTGGACGTCTGGGCTGATATCGTTGCCCGCCAACTGTATGCGATAGGTGCCGATAAGGACGACTACGTTCACGTGTCGTATGGTTACGGCTTATTTACGGGCGGCTTCGGCTTGCATCTGGGTGCTCAGCGCATCGGAGCGACGACCATCCCTGTTTCCAGCGGTAACACTACCCGCCAGATCACCATTCTGAAGGATTTCGGCTCGACCGTTCTCTGCTGTACCCCCTCTTATGCGCTGTATATCGGTGAAACACTTGAGCAGATGGGACTGAGCCCTGATGATATTTCCCTGAAGGCAGGTATCTTTGGTGCTGAACCGTGGACGGAGGGTATGCGCAAGGATATCGAGAAAAAACTCGGTCTGAAGGCCTACGACATCTACGGACTCACCGAAATTATGGGTCCCGGCGTTGCCTTTGAGTGCGAAGAGCAGACCGGTATGCACGTCAACGAAGACCACTTTATCGTTGAGATCATCGATCCCGATACGGGCGAAGTGCTCCCCGAGGGTGCCGAAGGCGAAATCGTGTTCTCCTGCATTTCCAAGGAAGCGTTCCCGCTTCTTCGCTACCGCACCCGTGACATCGGCGTGCTGACCCGCAAGAAATGCTCCT
This sequence comes from Oscillospiraceae bacterium, assembly GCA_015065805.1. Taxonomy (GTDB): domain Bacteria; phylum Bacillota; class Clostridia; order Oscillospirales; family Acutalibacteraceae; genus RGIG1959. The sequence goes on from SVPN01000008.1 coordinate 31,321, forward strand.
GCGGCCGCACCTTCATCAAAATGAGCAAGCCTCGCGGCAGAACCGACGATATGCTGATCATCCGCGGCGTCAACGTGTTCCCGTCGCAGATCGAAACCGTGCTGACTCAGCTCGGTTATTCGGCAAACTATCAGCTGATCGTGGACCGCGTCAACAACACCGACACCCTGGAGGTCCGCGTGGAAATGACACCCGAGATGTTCTCGGATGCGGTTCGCAACATTTCCGCAAAAGAAAGCGAGATCCGCGAAGCACTCAAGAGCCTGCTCGGCTTGTCCGCAAAGGTCAAGCTTGTTGAACCCCAGACCATTGAACGCTCGATCGGCAAAGCCGTCCGCGTTATTGATAACCGCAAACTGCACGACTGATATAAAAGGAGGAATTCATTATGACCATCAACCAGCTTTCCATCTTCATTGAAAACAAAGAAGGTAAGCTCGCCGAGCTGACCTCCACCCTCGCCCGTGAAGGCGTGGATATCCGCGCGATGTCGGTTGCCGATACGCAGGATTTCGGCATCCTTCGTCTGATCGTCAGCGATTGCGACCGCGCTATCAACGTCCTCAAGGAGGCAGGCTGTGTTGTCTCCGTAACGCAGGTGCTTGCCGTTGCCATCCCCGACGCTCCCGGCAGTCTTGCAAAGGTCTCGCATATTCTTGCCGACAATCACATCAGCATTGAATATATGTATGCCTTTATCACCCGCCGTCAGGAAGCTGCTTATGTGGTGTTCCGCGTCGCGGATAACCAAGCTGCAGCAGAGCTTCTTACCGCAAACGGTGTCAAGCTCGCTACTGCTGCCGACATTGATGCTCTGTAAAAACAAATCTCCTGAACGCGGCAGAGTCCTCTCTGCCGCGTTTTTGAAATGAGGAATCCGTATGCCCCTTATTTTACTTTCCGAATTACGTTCGCTGACCGTATACCGGCATTTGCTGGAAAAGCCTGTTTTGCGCGCATTATGCAAGCTTCTTGAAGCCTCTCAGGCCGATGCGGTGACTCTTTGTGATTGCTACGGTGCCTTCTGTGCAACGCTGAACGCCACGCCCGCTCCTCACAGCCTGGCACAAGCCATTGCCGCAGATATTCTGACGGATGACAATCCCTTTTCGTCGGCTTGCTCGTCAGAACGCCGTCCCGATCCTGCTTTGTTTGCCGCCGCCAGACGGGATTTGTCCATTCTGTGTGAGGCTTCCCGCTTCACACTCCAATCCCTGCAAAATGCCGCTTGCAGCGATCTGCCCGAGCTTCTCCCGTGGAATACCGATGCGCCCGACACACCTCTTGACACAGGAGACTGGGGTTCGCAGGTAGAGGATATCGCCGCGTATCACGCGCGTTACGGTTGCGGACGCTTTGCACAGCACCGCGCCTTTTTGTGGCGGGCGGGCAGACTGATCCCCGTCGAGCATCCTGACCCCATCCGCCTGCACAATCTCAAGAGCTACGAGTATCAACGGCAGATCGCCATTGATAACACGTTGGCATTTCTCAACGGCTTTGAAGCCAACAACATTCTGTTTTACGGCGATCGCGGAACGGGCAAATCCTCTACGGTCAAAGCGCTTCTCAACGAATATGCCGACGCAGGACTGCGTATGATCGAGGTTCCGAAGGAATACCTGCGCGAGCTTCCCGATCTCACCGAGCAGATCGCGGGATTGCCGATGAAATTTATTCTGTTTATCGACGATCTGTCCTTCAACGCCAACGACGACAACTTCGCCGCACTTAAAGCCGTTCTGGAAGGCGGTCTTGCTTCCCGCCCCGCCAATGTACTGATTTACGCCACCTCCAACCGCCGTCATCTTCTGAAGGAAACCTTCTCCGACCGCGACGGTGACGAGGTGCACCGCGGCGATACCGTGCAGGAATCGGTATCGCTTTCCGACCGCTTCGGCATTTCCCTGACCTTCCTGCTTCCCGACAAGCAGCATTTTCTGGAAATCATCGGGCAAATGGCAGACGACGCGGGACTTTCCGTTGACCGTGACCGCCTGCTTGCCGCCGCGGAACGCTGGGCAATTCAGCGCGGCGGACGCTCCCCGCGCTATGCCCGACAGTTTATGATCGATGTGCAGGCACGTCTCGCAAGAGGCGAAACGATCTGAGGAGGTGCAGGGATGTTTTCCTTTTTCCGACGCAGACAAAAACCGACCGACAATTCGGGCGGTGATCCGCTTCTGCGTAAAATGGACGGCAAGGAACTTGCCTATGTCACCGAACGCATCCGCGACGACAGCGGCACGGTGACCGAACGCGTGCTCGGTAAAATCGGACGGCTCAACGCCCGCCCCGATATCATTACGGTGGTTTGCGACGGTACCCCTGTATTTTCCTGCGATACCGCAGGAGCCGAATACGGTGAGCTGATGAGCCTTGCAGGAGTCATCATCAAAGGCACCGACCGTGACAGCGGCGAATATCGCACGGTGGTCGCCTACTATCAGTATTGGAACAAACGCTGAAAATACAGGGATCGGCTAATCCGATCTCTGTATTTTTTTGAATTTTGTATAAAAATTTCACTGTAAACATTGAAATTTTATCTATTTTCTTATATAATATGAGTATCTTAATAAACCGTAAGGAGGTTTGTTTATGAAAAAAGCATTCAAGTCCGTCTTGTCGTGCGTGTTGACACTGTGTCTGCTGCTGACCCCGTTCAGCGGTGTCCTTGTCTTCGCACAAGACGGCCCCACCATCGAGTTCAGCATTTCCGATTTCGATTCTGTTCTTGCTGACACCTCGATCACCGTCACAATGGCGGCAAACGGTGACGCCTCTCTCACTGCGTGTGATACGCGTTTGGAAGGCATCAGCCTCGGTACCGACGCCACGGTGACCTTCACCCCTGCCGAGCAATCATTGAAAGCCGGCAGATACACCTTGGTTGCTCAAGCGACCGATTCCAACGGACAAACGACCATCGCTGCGGTGACCTTTATCGTTACCGATGCATTGGACATCAGCTTTACCTACGCAGAAGATGAATCCCTTGTTCCGTCCGTTGAAGGTGCCGATGTCGCTTATCACGCGGTGACTCCCTTGGAATACTGCGTCGGCTACGGCTCTACGGCAGACGGATCCCTCTCCCGTTTGTTCTCGGAAACGATGTATTACGATGATCTGACCTCTTATAACCTGCAATATTACGGCATTCCCTTAGAAAACAGCTCTACCGCAGGTATTCCCTATCAGACCTTCGACATCAATCTGAACGGCAAAACCGACGGCGAGGTGATCGTTCGATACACCGGCTCGACCTTTACCGGTGAACGCATCGCCCTGAAGGTGTACAATCCTTCCACCGAAGCATGGGATACGATCGGAACCGTTACGGGAAGCGGCTCCGTTTCGGCATCTGTGGATGTAGCAACGTATGCCTATTCCGATATGATCTATGCGGCGGCCATTCTTGACTATGCCACCAACGGCTCCGACACCATGATCTGGTCAACCGACCCTCAGCACTATACCAAGTTTGAGGATCTGTACGATTTCTATTATCAGGTCTATCAATACGCCGCCGCCGAATATGTGGCGGGTAATGCGGGTTACATCATCACGACGGGTGATCTGGTTGATGATCGTCCCAACACGACCGCCGCTGTGAAGCAATGGCAGGTTGCCGATCAGGCAATGCAGTATGTGGAAGAAGTCGGTATGCCCAACGGCCTTGTCTCGGGCAACCACGATGTGGGCGATTTCAAAAAGCCCGATTATTCCGAAAGTGCTTCCACATCCGACTACTCCAAGTTCATTGAAACGTTCCCCGCTTCCCGCTATAACGACAAGCAGTGGTACGGCGGAAGCCTCAACAACAATACCTCCCACTACGATCTTGTCACGATCGGTAATGTGGACTTCATTGTGATGTATCTCGGCTACGGCGTGGAAGCCACCGACGAGACCATTGCGTGGGCGAATGATGTGTTGCAGATGTACAGCCATCGTACCGCGATCGTCACAACGCACCAATACCTGGATGCGGCAACGGCAGACCGCGCAGAGAAATCGCGTGCGCAGTTGATCTTCGACAAAATTGTCGATCCCAACCCGAATGTCAAGGTTGTTCTCTGCGGTCACGACGACGGCTCTATTCTCAACGAGGTTGAGGCCTCCGACGGACGCATTGTGTACGAGATCCTCTCGGACTATCAGTTCGTCGAAGCAGAAGATCCCTCGTTCTATGAAAATGAGCATTACATCGGCTCGGTACCGCATTGCTGCGGCGACGGTTACCTCCGCCTGATGAGCGTGGAAGGTACGACGCTTTCGAGCATCACGTATTCTCCCGTGACCGGTCGTTACAATCCCTACGGCGACCGCGAGAGCTTTTCGATCGATCTGAATTGCGATCAACCGAACCGTTGCCTCAACACGGTTGCCTTCTCGACATACGTTCTCGGTGATGAGATCACGGAAGAAGAAGCCATTAACACCGATTCTGCCATCGTGATCACCAAAAAGACAGAAACGACGGAAGACGTTCCCGTTGATACGAACCCTGCCGCAACCCCCGACAACCCCTATTATGCACACGCGGCAAGCAAAGCACCGAACGTCACCTATAAGACCGATCTTCTCAAGGCGGCAGGTCTGTCCGACAACACCGTCAACACCGGCTGGGCACCGTACTCCGGCCTCAATCTGACGGTAGATCTGACCAAGACCCCGTACCTGTATTATTCGTTTGAGGTGCCCGCAGACGGTAATTTCACCTTTGCACTCGTAAACAACACCAACTACGCACCGTGGCTGGTATTCCGTGATGCAACGGGCGAAGGCGCTTACCTGAACAATGGCAACGCCAACTGGGACTCGTATAAGAACCGCGAGCAATATGCCACCGTCTCCGAAACGGGTTGCGTGGATATGCGCACTATCTCGACCGACCCGAACAAGGCGACCTGGATCGTGACGCAGTTAACGCTCTACAACTCTCAGGCAAAAGGCGTTACCGTCAACTATATGTTCTTCGGTTCCGAACCGATTGCCGAAGAAATCGTTGAAACCCCCGATGCTGCGGATATCGTCACCTATCATCACATTTCCTATCTCCATTACCCTGAGATCCCCGAGGAAGGTTCTTATGCTTCCATCGACCTTGAACCTCTGGAAGCCTTGATCGCGTATGCCGAATCGCTTGATCCGACTGCATACACGCAGGAATCGGCTGACGCTCTGGCGAGTGTCCTCGAAGACGTCAAGGCAATCGATACATCCGACGCTGCGTCGGTTTCGACCGCGTATTTCGAGCTGTCCCGTATGCTCGGTGCGATGAAGACGCCCGTCGAAGCGTTCGATGACAGCAACCTTGTCTCGATTCACAATTACGATATGACCCCGTCGAAGTGGGCAAGCTCGGATACCACCAAGACCGCTCTTGACGGCACCGGCTTCAAACTGTCGCGCAACACCACCAACGGCTGGGCATCCGTCAACAGCTCTCTCGGCTACTCCATCAAAGCCAACAACGGCAAGGTTTACATCAAGCTGGATGTGGATGCCGACTGCGCCTGGAGTATTCACCTTGTCGCCGCCCAGGCAAACCTGTCCGGCACCATCGTGATCAACCACGCCATCGATAACGCCTTCAACCGTATCGACTGTGACAGTATGAACGGCGTTTACAACGGCGTGTACGACATCACGGAAGCTTTCACAAAATTCGGTATGGATCCGAATGCGACGATTTCGATTTCCAAGACTTATTTGTATATCGTTCCCGGTGACGGATCGCCGCAATATGCCGATCTTGCCACCAACCCCGACACGGTAGACTACAAGTATGTCGAATTGCTGACCGATCCCGCAACCACCGAGGAGATCGATAAGTCGGCACTGCAGAGCCTGATCGAGGAATGCGAAGCATTGGATGAGTCGTTGTACACTGCCGGTAGCTGGAAAAAGCTGCAGACGGCACTGACGGTTGCGAAAAACGGTCTGAACAACGCCAACCACACTCAGGCAGACATCAACCTTGAAGTCATTAAGCTTCAGATCGCGGTTAACCAGCTCAAGCTCCTCTCCGACATCATCCCCGAACCCGAAGGCAGTCTCCTGCCCGCGGATGAAAGCAACTGGGTGGAGTATCAGGCGAACACCTCCGAAGTGTACCGTGACGAAAACAACTACACGGTCATCCGCAATACCAACGGTCAGTGGCCGTCGCTGAAGTACACCTATCCCGCTCCTCTCTCCTACACGGTTGCCGATCATCAGCTCTCGGTGGATATGACGGTTAACCTCAAGTCGCGTGTTGACCTGTTCATCAACGGCAAGGAATACAACGTCGGCAAGCTGATTGCCGCAGGCAAGCTCAACGGCGATGATATGCTCAGCGGCACCTATACCGTGAACATCCCGTTGTCCGAGATCATCACCGACAGCGATACCGCGACCATCACCGCCACTCAGGTCTATTCGATCGGTGCTCCCGCGGAATCCTCCGCTGTGACGATCCGTCAGATGCAGATCACCGATTATGTGGCACCGCCTCCCGTAGAGGATGTCAAGCTCGATCTCATTCCCGAAAACGACGAGGAATGGACGATTGTTTCGGGTGACGGCACGGTCACCGTGGAAAACGGTGTACTGACCATCATCAATAACAGCGACGGTGATCTTCGCGTCACGCTGAATAAAAAGGATTATTTCGATCTGACCGTTCTGAACTCCCTGCATATGGAGTTCGACGCCGAAATGCCGTTCAAAATGGCATATAATATCGTCAACAGCAATGATTCTTCCAACGGAAACTGGCCGAACACATCCGATCTTTTCAGCCATATTTTCGAAATCACCAATGATCGCGCGGCACCGGGCAAATACGATGTTCAACTGGAAATGTGTGATAACTGTCCGAGTATTACCGATAAGTCCTCGGTATATTTCAATCAGTTTATCATCCTGCTTACAGGCAAAGGTACATTCACGGTAAATGTTGCCGAGATGGTTGCATATGATAATTTCGTATGGCCTGAAGAAGGTGGCTACACCTACGGCAAGCCTGCAACGCCCGAAAACCCGTTCTATGCGCATGCCGCTCAACAAGCACCTGCAGTTGCCGAGAAATACGATCTCCTCAAAGCAATCGGTTATTCCGCTCACCCGACGATCACGGGTTGGACCCCCATTGGTAACCAGGCATCCGCTCCGCTCGGTCTGGAGATCGATATCAGCAAAACGCCGTATCTCTACTACTCCTTCGCGGTACCGACGGACGGAAACTTTACCTTTTCGTTGTACGGTAACTCCAACTACTGCCCGTGGCTGTCCTTCCTGGATTCCAGCACGGAAACGCCCTTTATTAACCAGGGTGCAGGCAACTGGGATTCCTACACCAACCGCGAGCAATATGCTGCAACCAGCCAGACGGGTTGCATCGATATGCGTCCGCTCCTGAAGGACCCTGCCGTGCTCAAATGGGTCGTTACTCAAATCACTTTCTACAACTCGACAGGCAAAGACGTGATTATCTCCTACTTCTTCTTCGGTTCCGAGCCGATTGAAACAGAGCCCGAATATACGGTCGGCGATCTCAACGGCGATGCCAAGGTTGACCTGAATGATGCGACGCAATTGTTCTACATCGTTAACGGTCTGATGGAACTGACCGAAGAGCAGTCCCTGCCCGCCGATCTCAACGGTGACGGCAAGGTTGATCTGAACGATGCAACGCAATTGTTCTACATCGTCAACGGCTTAATGGATCAGACAGAATAACGGTCTCGCACGACAATAACGCCCCGCCTGTCCTCTTCACAGAGGACAGGCGGGGCTCTTTTTTGACTATATCATCACAACCGCCCGCTTCCGATGCAATCAAAAAGCGATGACCGAACAATCGTGTTCGGTCATCGCTTTTTTATCAGATACCGGGCATCAATAGGACAATTCAATTTTCACATACTCGTTGTCGGCGATATAATGAATCACCTCGCCGATCACACCGAACATCAGCTTCATCTCAGCCGTTACCTTGCCGTTATCATCCTTCATCACATAGCACGTCACAAGACCGGCGTTTTCTTTCTTCACTTCCGCCTTATCCATATCGATCAGGCGACGGATATAGGTCTCGGGAACGATGCTCATCAAAAACTCATATTGCTCACGATACTCAGCAAGCGGCATATCGGATTCGCTTTCATTATAGTTCTCGTCGGTGACGATCTTCGTGAGTGTTTCGGTGTTGAAGTTGACGCGGTAGGTCACATCCGCCTCAAACCCTTTGTATGTGCCGTCCGTAATGTCACCAAAGGAAAATTCATATCCGTTGGCGAGATAATCGATGTCGATCTCAACCGCTTCTTCATCGTTGCGATAGAGCGTATAATCGCCGTCGCCGTCACTGCTCTTTTCGATCAGCTTGCCGAGCTCGTCGGTCGCGACATCAGGCGCAGCATCGGAATACACATAGCCCTCCAGATCAAGCGGATTGAATTCAAAATCATCGTAAGAGAAGAACCATTGCTCCATCGTCTGTTCCTCGGGATGGAGCGTAACGGCGCGGAACTCTCTGCCGCTGATTTGAGTCTCATCCTTTGACAGCATATACGAATACAGCATCGAATCGTCCTTGCGGATAAATTCCATCCAGAAATTGTTTGTGCCCGACAGCGCGTGCTCGCCGCCGCTCACACGGGCAATGACCTCGCGAAGCGGTGCGTCGTGAGACAGTGTCATCAGCTTTGCGGCATACGTCTCATAGAACTCCGTACCCTGCTTATAGATCTTTTCATTGGTATCGTCGATCAGCACGTTGACACCATCCAGCTTCGTCAGCGTGTACCTGCCGTCGGGAATACCCGTTCCCGCGTCGTTGCCTTCAAAACGGTAATCAAAAGCGGTATTGCCCTCATAGGTATAGCAACCGACCGTATAGCCCGTTGCCCTATCCTTGCCGAAGCATTTGCTCAGGTAGCTCATCATATCTGTCGGCGCTTTTTCATAGGTCACGTGCCAGCCGAGGTACGCGGTATCCAACGACAACAGATAATTCTGATACTCCTCCGCCGAGCGGGAGGATTCTTTGTCGGCATCGGTATATGTCCACACGCCGCTGTGAGAATCGGCGTAGTTGTAGACGGTTATCGCGCACACGGCAATGATCACCAAAGCGAGAAACGGCACCAGTAAACGGGACAGCAGAATACTCCTTGCCGAGGGATGCTTGCGTCCGAGCAGGCTGTCATCATTGAGCACCAGACAGCGGATCTCCTTCATTTTCCACGGCAGGTGGCTTTGACCGATTGTCTGTTCCACCTCCAGCGCACACCGACCGTTGGTGCACTGATGAAAGTGCTCCTTGTAACTCACATTGCCGTAAACATCCTTGCGATCCACGCTCTGACTGCCATCGGTGTATGTGGTGGTCGTCACGACCTCTCCCACCTTTTCACGGCTGAAACGAGTACGTTTTTTCAGCACGATCGCCGATCCGCAACGCGGACAGGTTTCGTAATTATCGGCTTGTGCCTGCCGTTTATACGCGTTCATATACGCCATCGGCCATCGACGGCGCCAGCTGCGGAACAACCCGATCGCCATCATAAACAGCGCCAGCGGTACAAACACCGCATACCACGCCGAAGTCATGCCGTCTGCCGCCATAGGAACCATGATCTTTGCAAAAACGGACGGTGCCGCAAACAACATAACTGCTAAGATAAGGACATAGAGGATGAAGCGGAGAATAAATGCCGAATTGTCGGGCTTACCGACGACGTTCTTTACGTCTTTTCTCATAACAGTTTCCCACCTTTTTACGAAAATATGGGACTTTGCTAATTACACTATAACACGTTTATCGGCACTTTACAATAGGATTTGAAAAATTGCTTATATGGGCGAAGCCTTGTATATCATCAAGCCGCAGGAAGATGCACGCCCGTTTAGTGAGCTACCACCGGTTTATTGACGGAATCCCCCTGTCACGGCATATGCCGTGACATCTTCCTCGCCGGAGACGGCAACCCCTTTGTCCGCGTTGCGGACATTTCCCCTGTCAGGGGAATCGCCTTTGACAAGGGGACAAGTAGGGGCGGCTATCAGCCGCCCGCATACGTTGGTTTTCCGACGCGGCAAGCTGAGGACAGTGCGCTCAATGATGCTGCCGTTTGTTTGTGTGAGGCGGCGGTCGCACTCCCTGCCCGCGCCTTCGGCGCCCGGGTTCGAGCCTTTTCCGTTGCATAAGAAAAAGCGATGACCTTTTGGTCATCGCTTTTTCTTGTCTATGGGCTACAAAAAAGATATTTTCGGTAGATTGGGGTATGAATTCGAACTCTTGCCAAAAATGAAATCCTTGCTTACGCAAGGATGAAATCAGCTAACGCTGATGAAATCTTCAGCTTTGCCTCAGATGAAATTAAATCCGTCCTTATCTCCCGACGCAGTCGGATTTCATCACGAAGTGATTTCATCCCACGCAAGTGGGATTTATCCCGTCCGTAAGGACGGATTTAGTTGAAAAAAGCACTTGCGCAAGCAAGTGCTTTTTTCTGGCGGAGAAGGAGGGACTCGAACCCTCGCGCCGGTTACCCGACCTACGCCCTTAGCAGGGGCGCCTCGTCACCAACTTGAGTACTTCTCCGAATCTGCTTTTCGCTCGGGTTGGTGTCCCGCCGAAAAGTATATGTAATTGTCAGGATTTGAAAGGTTGGCGGAGAGGAAGGGATTCGAACCCTTGGCTCTTTCGAGTCACCGGTTTTCAAGACCGGCTCCTTAAACCGCTCGGACACCTCTCCGTGGCAATCGGACTGCTACTATCTTATCACCAAACAACTCAAATGTCAAGAAAAAGATTGGAAAAACGAAAAGAAATTTTGCGTTGAACATTTCCTTTTGCTATGGTACAATACCGTTGTAAATTTTACATCAATCCAACCGAAAAAGGACTTTACCGTATGAGTACAATCTTCTGGGATTTTGACGGCACTTTGGTGTTTTCCCGCCATCTCTGGTCGGGCAGTATGTACGCCGCTCTGACCGCTGTTCATCCGCAGACCGCCGTCACACTGTCTATGATCCGCGAATGCAATGCACGTGGCGGTTTTCCCTGGGACACACCCGAACGCGATCAAACCGCATTTATCGGCAATGCGTGGTGGCATCACATCGAAGCCCACACCTACAGTGTCTACCTCACCTGCGGCGAACGTGAAGAGGTTTGCACCGCCGCTTCTTGCCTGATCAAGCACTGTATTCTCTCCCCCGACCGCTATCATCGGTATCCCGACACGATTTTCGTGCTTCGGGAAACCAAACAGCTCGGGCATCGCAACGTTCTGCTGTCCAACAACTACCCCGAATTAGAACTGACCGCCAAGGCACTCGGTCTGCTCCCCTATCTTGACGGTGTGATCACATCGGGACTGGAGGGGTATGACAAACCGCGGCTTGAGCTGTTCGAGATCGCCAAACAACGCTATCCCGATACAGAGTATTATATGATCGGAGACAATCCAAACGCGGACATTTCAGGCGGCAAACGTGCCGGAATGATCACCGTTTCGGTGCATAACAGCACGCCGCTTGCCGATCATTCTGCCTGCACACTGACCGATTGCTTACTCTACATAAATCAAAGCCGCCGTTCTTGAGACTAAGAACGGCGGTTTTGTCTTATTGACGGTGTTCCTTTCGGTATTGCTCGGCATACGCACGTATTTCCTGCTCGACGGCTTCAAACTCCGAACGCTTACTGTTTATCAATTTGATAAACAGATCCAAAACTTCTCTCGGAAGCGCATCCATCTGTTTTGCCAGTTCATATTCGGTTTCATCCAGATTCAGATAATCGATCATCTTTTTCACAGTTACTCACTCCTCACTTGATCGATGAACGGTGGATCTCACCGTCTTGTATGGTCCACACACAATCCGCACATTGCAACACAGCAGGACGGTGCGAAATAAACAGGATCGTGCGATCGGTCAGCGAACGCAAATTGGCAAGCACCTGCTTTTCGGTCGCTTCATCAAGCGCAGAGGTACATTCATCCAGAAGCAACACAGGAGCATCACTGAGCAATGCCCTGGCAATGGCAACACGCTGGAGCTGACCCTCGGACAAGCCGTAGCCTCGCTCACCGATCACCGTGTGAATACCGTTCGGAAGCGCTTGAATCACCTTCGTCAAGCAGGCAAGCGACAGCACCCGGGAAAGTCGTTCCTCCGTGACGTGTTCACTTCCGAATGTAATGTTCTCACGCAGTGTTCCCGAAAGCAACATATTCCCTTGCGGGACAAAGGAAAACATTCGACGGGTCGCGGCAGTGATCGGCACTGTCTGCGAGTCTGCAGTGAATGTCATTGTGCCCTTATCGGGCAGTACGAGTCCCAAAAGCAGCTTGACGATCGTTGTCTTGCCCATTCCCGAAGTACCGACCAAAACGGCAAATTCGCCCTTTTTAAGCGTCGCACTGGCGTTCACAAGAATCGGGCGATCGTCTTCATAGGCAAACGAGACATCCGACAGCTGTAACGAAGTAAACTGCTCTTTATCCACGGTCTGTACCTGCGCATCTGTCTTTTCATCGGGCAGAAGCATCAGCTCGTGCAAGCGTTCGGCAGACGCCAGCATCGCCATAATCTGCGGCAACACGCCCGTAGCCGAACGGAACGGCGCGCGGATCTGTTCGAGCAACTGTAAAAGGGTGGCAAACAAACCAACCGACATCGCCGCACTGCCGATCACACCCGCTACGCGTAAAATACCCCACGCAAGACCGGCGTAATACGCAAAGGTGAAGCCGGTGTAGATCGCCGTATTGCCGATGTTGGCAAACAGATTGCGTTTGACCTGCTTTTTAAAGTTATCCTGCTGATAGTCACCTAACTTTTCCACCACAGCCTGATCGTTGACAAACGATTTGATGACCAGCATATTCTCAAGGCATTCCTGCAGATAGGAACGGGTTTTACCTTCGGTTTCCTGGCATTGCTTATGTAAGGCTTTATAAAAGCGACCGAAAAACTGAACAAGCGTTGCCACGATCACGGCGCCGACAAGCAAAACGGAGGTAAACACGGGTTCCATAAACAATAACAGTCCGAGACCGCCGACAAGTTTGATCACCGTTGCCGCTGACTGCGGAATCAACGTGATGGAGGTATCCACAACAATCTGGATATCACTCGTCAGGCGGTTCATCACTTCACCTGAATGAATATCCTGCAACGCGGTGTATTGCTTGGAAAGGAGCTCTTTGAACAGATCCTGCCGCAGTTCGTTTCGCAACTGTCCCGTCGCGCGGACACGAAGATTGCTGTAAAGAATATTGCAGACAGCCACAAAGCTCATCAACGCAAACAGGATCCAGAACCATACGGCAAAATCGTGCAATTCGCCGCCAAGCGTTTTGTCAATAACACGACCGGAAGCCAGTGCCATTCCCAATGTCGCCACGGCGCTGAAGCACGAACACAGGCACATCAGCAATATCGGCACAAGACGTTTTTTCAGATAGACAAAAAAGAAGCGGTACGCCGAGCTTTTTTTCTTCGGTTGACCTGCTCGGTATTTGGAAATTGCCGCGCGGAACACGCGGCTGTTCAGGCGCTTACGCCCTTCCTTGCGGATACGCGCCAACGGCACCGTTTTGCCGTCTTTTTCATAGGAGATCACCTGAGCGATCAAGGCGCATTTAGGGACGTTCTGCTCGATCACCACCTGGTTATCGCCGCAAAAATCCACGCTGTCCGCATAGACCTCCACCACACGATGCAACACATACTGACCGTCATGGCGGCGGTACAGCAAAATATCACCGCGTTCAACGGAAGAGATCTGTGCTAACGTAACGCCATCCTTGGGACGAAGAAGCGGCATCATACTGGTGCCGGTCACCGGGATCGTGATCGTTTGCCCACGCGAAAATGCTTCATTGATCAGCGGTACAATATCCTGAAACGCCACCGACGCCATCTCTTCTCCTCCCTTCACCTGTTATTCACATACTACCTTATATTATACTGAACACTGCGTGTGATGTCAAGTTTGGTTTGACATCACACGGCTTTTCTGTTACACTTTTGACAGTAGGTGATGATTATGGCAAAAATGACTAAGAAACAGCAACGCGCTCTTCAGGCTGTGGAAGCGTTAAAGACGCTTTACCCGGATGCCGTTTGTTCCTTAACAGCGGCGAACGCCTTTGAACTACTGGTTGCGGTGCGGCTTTCCGCACAATGCACCGATGCACGTGTCAATCTGGTGACCCCCGCTTTATTCGCACGCTTTCCCGATGCACAATCGCTGGCAGCGGCGGATATCCGTGAAGTGGAAGAACTCATCCGCTCGTGCGGATTATATAAGACCAAAGCCAAGGATCTTGTTGCTATGGCAAATATGCTCATTGATGTTCATAACGGCAATATCCCCGATAACATAAAAGAGCTGACCGCCCTTCCCGGTGTCGGACGGAAAACTGCCAATTTGGTATGCGGAGATGTGTTCGGTGTCCCGGGATGCGTTGTTGCCGACACACACTGCATCCGCATCTCCAACCGCTTAGGATTATGCGACAGCACCGATCCGAAGAAGGTGGAAACACAACTGCGCGCCCTGCTTCCTCCCGATGAGAGCAATGACTTTTGTCACCGTCTCGTTCTGTTCGGACGCGATATCTGCAGTGCCCGTAATCCGAAATGTACAAGCTGTCTCTTGAATACCGTGTGTCCGTCTGCTACTGTCTGAACAGCAACAGCGGGATTCTTCACCATCGAAGAATCCCGCTGTTTAATTTATATTCTGCGAAACGCACAATCGGTTTTCCGACACATATCGCATCCTTTTGAAAAGCACACAGTCTGTTCATCGGCAATGCCGATAACCGCTGTGACCGATTTCATCGGTGTGAGCATATTGGTCCGCGTACACGAAAGTCCGATTTGTTTTGGGGCTTCAAGCATCCGCAAAACAGTTTCCTGCGTATCCAAGGGCATATCACCGTATCCGGCACTGAACCTCGGGCGAAGATATTTTGCCGACAAGGTGGATTCCAAAGAACAGCAAACCTCATCGCAATACGCTTCCAGTACTGCCGTCGCTGCCGCTTGTTCCACTACCGCAAGCGAGGGCTGAGTCAGGGTATCTCTCCTGAGCAACCGATCCACATTTGCACCAAGCGTTGCAGCAAACAGAAAGCTCTCGTTACACCCCGACAAATGCCTTGCAAGATCCGCACTCCGGACGATCAGACCGCCGAGCACCACGGTATCCTCTTCGATCCTGCAGGGTAGCCGTTGAATCAGGTAACGCGTTTTTGCCGCTTGAGAAACACGACGGATCGCTTGTTCGGCAAGTGCCGTCAAGGATTCATCGGGTACAGCATTTCCAACGCCTAAATACCGAAATGTTTCGGCTATCAATTCCTGCACGCTCATTTGAGGATCTCCGATAAATTCGACAAAATCGCCGCCGCCACATCGGGTTTGTTCATCGTATACAGATGCACTGCCGAAATCCCGTTTGCAAACAGATCGATGATCTGCTCCGTCGCATACGCAATACCCGCTTGCTTCATCGCCGCAGGATCGTCACCGAATTTATCCACGATCATACGGAAACGCGACGGAAGCGAGGTCCCTGACAATTCACAGGAGCGCGCGATCTGACGGCTGTTGGTAACCGGCATCACTCCGGGAACAACGGGGATCTGGATACCGTTGTCCCGCAAACGATACAAAAAGCTGTACAGTACACTGTTATCGAAAAACATCTGGGTTGTCAGGAAATCACAGCCGCTTTCCACCTTGCGCTTCAGGTTGGACAGATCCTGCGCACGGTCACGGCATTCCACGTGACCCTCGGGGTAGCACGCAGCACCGATACAAAAGCCCCCGAAATCACGAATATCTCTCACCAATGCATCGGCATAGGGATACTCCCCTTCTATATCCGACGGCATATCCTTCGGGCGGTCACCGCGAAGAGCCAAAACATTTTCAATTCCCGCCTCACGGAGTTCCGACAGACGCTTACGGATATCGTCCTTGGTTGCGCCGATACAGGTCAGATGTGCAAGAGGTGTCACGCCTTTTCGGGCAATGCCTTTGGCGATTTCCACGGTATTTTTTGAATTACCGCCTCCCGCACCGTAAGTAACGCTCATAAACGACGGTTTCATATCGGCTATTGAATCGATCGCCTGACGAATGGGCTCCACATCCGTATTGGGCTTGGGAGGAAACACCTCAAACGACAGCATACGCTTATTCGCGTTGAGCAAGGTATCAATTCTCATACTCACACCTCAAATCAAGAAAATTGCCGCCGCGAACAAGTCGAGGCGGCAAAGGAACGCTGTATTATCCGCATAACAATGCAAAACGATTATTCCGCGCTTGTCCAGAACAGCTCCAGAACCATCTGTTGCAACGCATCATCATCAACGTGAAACTCCATAAACTGCTCACCCTTTACGGAATCACCGGGAATATCCAGAATACCGCAAGAGGTATAGGTCGTCAAGCAATTCGCGAGTTCATCTAATTTTTCCGCATCCATATCACTGATAAAATCATCGGCGATTTTCAGCGAAGTACGCGTGATGAAATCCTTATCCTTTTCAAGGGATGCTTGCAACGCCGACATCCACGCCGTCATATACTGACGTTGACGCTTCATACGGCTGATGTTGGTGCTGTCCTCTAATTGACCGCGATACTGCACATATGCGGTCGCCTGTTCACCGTTCAGTGTAACCGTCTCACCCTTTTTGAACGAACCGTCCAGCATAGAGAAGTCATCCATCAGCTCAAGAGTCACACCGCCGACAGCATCGTTCAACGTTGAAATGGCGCTCATACGGATCGTTGCAAAATGAGGGATCTCCGTGTCAAACAGGAGATTGGACACCGCCTTCGTTGTATTGCGGGAGCTATCGTTCTCCCCTGTTCCGTATGCGTGAGACATCGCAATCTGTGCGGTTATCATACCGCCGTTTTCACCCGTAACACCGAGTGTCTGAAAAGCGGCCATCGTATCACGATTGATCTGCAAGGACGTGTATGTACGCGCCTGATGATCCAGAACCACAAGCATCAGCAAATCCGCTTGTTGTCCGTTCACATAGCTGTTACCCGAAGGCTTCTCATAGGAATCGATGCCTATAAACAGCACCGACTCCATATGATCCTTCTGAACATATTTTTTTCCGCCCACATAAATCTCTGCCCGTTCCTGTGTTGACGGAGAATTCCCCTCAGGATTTTGAGTGCCCGTACGGAATTCCCATTGCTTCAGGAAGAACAAGCCCAATGCAAACAGGAAAACAATCAGCAGTGCCGTTATACCGGCAACCACTCTTTTTTTGGAGAGATAGAAAGGCTTACTCATCGTCGCAATCAGACCTTCTGCTTCTTAGCTACAACGGCAAACACAACCGCCGCCACAGCAAATGCCGAACCGATCACCACATAAAGCATCGTGAAGTCACCGGTGGTCGGAGACGAAACACCGGGATCGTCGGGATTGACATCCACCGACGTCGCGCTCTTCAGGAACGCCACAACGCCGCTCTTCGAGATCGTCAGCGTATAGGTACCGTCACCGTTATCGACCCAGTTTTCGCCGAACAGTGCATCCCATTTGTCGCCGTCTTGCTTAAGAGCAAGAATGATGTCTTCGGTCACTTCGAAGGTGATCTGAAGCTCACCGCCCTCTTCAAGATACTTCTCATATTCCTCATCGATATAAATGTGAATCAGATCGTTGATCACCAGATCATCGGGATCCACATCTTCACCGATCTGATCGAGAATTTCCTCAAGATCCTTGATCAGCTCTTCAAGATCCTCCACCGATTTCAGCTCATCATACGCACCGTTCAGCTCTTCACCGATAGAAGGAGGCTCAGCGGTGTCAGCACCCTCAAGAGGCGTGACGATAATCGCCGTGCCGGGAACGGGAATCACCGTGCCGTCAGGCATAATGATCACGCCGACAGCGGGCGTGCCGTCTTCGGTGGGCTTCTCCACAACGCCGGGAGCAGGCTTCACTTCGGCACTGGGAACAAAGTCACTCTTTGCAGCCATAACAGGCATCATAAGAGTGGCAAGCATCGCCAAAGCGAGCAATACGGTCATAATTTTTTTCATAAGGAATCATCCTTTCCTAAATATACTGTTTCGTTTATAATATCTGATGACTCATCAGCTATTATCCTTACACACCCCTATCACAAGATAACGATAGCGGTTATCACCCGACAAGCAGGTGGACAGCACCAGCACCTGATCTCCGAAAACAGGTTTACGATCTTCAATCAGAACGGCACTGAGCTTTCTTGTGGAATAGATATCGTTTATAAACAATTCAAATGCCGATCGTTTCTGAAACTGATAATAGTGTAACAAATGCATCCGACTGTACGGTAACGCAGCAAAGATCTCAAAATGCATTTCCCGATCGGGAAGATAAACAGTGATATCGTCATTTTCCAGCAGGAAATCGCGATCCCAATACAGTGATTGAAATTCACCGAACATTTCCCCCGAAGCCATATTGTGCCCGTAAAGCACTGTCACGGGATCGGTAAAATCAAGAGAATTGTACCGATGCTCGGAAAAGATCGCACCGTTAATATTGTAGTCGCCGTCACTGTCGTGATCCAGGTAGAAGCTGTCATCCGTCGGACTCTGTACAACAGGATAATCTACAGGAGTACCGTTGATGCGGATCCACGCGTAAATATCGCTGTTTTCCTTTTGAAGAGACTCGAAATCAACAGGGCTTACATACGGAACTGTTGTGGTGGTTGTCGGTGCTTCCGATTGCACAAATGTCGTTGCAGTCGTTTGTGATGCGGTCGTCGTTGTCGGTGCATAGGTGTTGGTCGAGGGCGTTTGCTGCGATGAAAACGCAACCGCAAAGCATGCCACCGCAAGCGCTACGCAAAGCACCGCCGCAATCCAATATACAGCACGTCGCATATTCATACTCAGCCTTCCGATTCACCCGGACGGTCAGTCTCACCGTAGCCGTAGCCGTAACCATAGCCGTAACCGCGTTTATAGTACTTCTTGCGGTAGTAGCCTTTTCCTTCTTGTCCGGCGCAGGTGTACACAAAGCCCAGAATTTTGTCGTGAACGACCTGAAGCTGACGCATTGTATCGTGCAATGCGTGGCGGGTACAAACCCCCTGTCGCACAACCACAATCAGACCGTCAACCAGATTAGCGGCAACCAGCGCATCCGAAACAGCGGTAACCGGCGGCAAGTCGATCAAAACAAATTCGTAATCTGCCGAAAGCGATTCAACCGCCAAACGCATCCGTTCCGAGCAAAGAAGCTCCGAGGGGTTCGGGGGAATATCGCCGGCAGGGATCACCGATAAGTTCTCGTGGATCGTCGAGGTGCGAAGAACCTCCGAAGGAACCGCACGTCCGACGATCAGATTGGAAAGACCCGGAGAACCGTCAAACTGTAAGCGACGTGCAATCGTCGGACGACGCATATCGCACTCAATCAAAACAACCTTCTTTCCCGATTCTGCCAGTGCATACGCTAAGTTGATCGAGGTTGTACTTTTACCTTCACTGACAGTGGAGCTGGTGATGCCGATCACGTGACCTTGTCCCTCGGGAGCAAAAAACATCAGATTGGTACGAAGCAACTTATAGGCTTCCGAAGCGGCAAAGCTCAAATCTTTGCCGAAGTGATGCTTTTCGTTGGAGGTTGCAGAACGTTTTGTTTTTGCCATAAACGTCAGCCCTCCCTTCGGTTGCTGCTGTAGTAATAAGTACTCTTTTTCTTTGAAGGATGCTCATCCAGATCGGGAATAATCGCCAGAATCGGAATATCCGAGAAGGTCTGCAACAAATAATCCTCAGAACGGATGTACTGATCCATCATTTCGAAAATCAAAATCGCCGCGGCACTGAGAAGAAAACCGATAACCAATCCAAGCGCCGTTTTATTGGTAACGTTCGGGGCACTCTTCACAGAAGGAACCACCGCATAGTCGACCACGCGCACCGAGCTTCCCTGCATAATGTCCTCGATCTTCTCGGGAAGAATGCGACAGATCGCATTGGCGATCTGTTCGGATTCGTTGGGATCGTAACAAGTCACGCGGACCTCAAAAATCTCCGTCTGATTCACCGATTCCGCATCGATCATCCCTTTGATATCCGTATAGGAATACGGGACACCCGTCTGCGTGATCACCTCATTGAGAACCGTGCGGCTTTTCAAAATGATCATATAGGTGTTAACAAGGCTTTTTGCCGCTGTGATTTCCGTAGAGGAAATGCTCAGCGAAGTATTACCGACGGAAATGGACGAGTTGTTGACATACAGCATCGCTTTCGCGGTAAAGCGCTCGGGCACAATAAATTTTGTGTACCAGAACATACTGCCGCCGCACACGATCATCGCAAGCAGAATGATCCAAAGGCGTTTCCAAAGAGCTTTCAGCAGTTGTATCGGATCAATCTCAAGATATTCTTTATCTTTTTCGTTTTTTTCCATTCTTCTTCTCCTTCCCCAAAAGCTGATACTTCTCCGTATACACACTTATAATCATATCTATTTTATCACATCTTTAGTATTTGTCAATGTTTTCACGGCTTTTTTCGTAAAATTCCCGAGAATATCCCTAAAAAACGTCTTGCAAATTGAGATACAACAAGGTATAATATGCTTTGTTAATATCCGCCCGTGGCGAAGCTGGATATCGCAGTGGATTCCGATTCCAAAGGCCGGGGGTTCGAATCCCTCCGGGCGGGCCAAAAAAAGAGAGTGTTGCCGACAGGCAATGCTCTCTTTTTCGTTCGGAGGGATTCGAAACGACCTCCAAACTCTGCGACCTACGGGAGCAAAGAGTTTGGGAGAAAGCCCCGGTGGGGCTTTCGATAGCCCAAGAAGAGAATCCCTCCGGGCGGGCCAACAAAAAAGTCCCTTTTGTCCATCCGGACAAAAGGGACTTTTTTGAGTGATGCGTTCCTTTCGGAACGTGATGCGCACTGCGTGCGTGATGAAGGCTTCGCCCGTGATGCACGCCTTCGGCGCGTGTGTGGAACGCATCGCATCACTGATCACAGCGTAGCGGCATCACTTATCACTTGTTTGCAAACATACTTGATTTGTGATATAATGTGATAAAGTGAGGTGTACATTATGCTGGACAAAAGGGACTTTTTACGTGATGCGTTCCTTTCGAAACGAGATGCGCAACTTTGTGCGTGATGCAGACTTTGTCTGTGATGCACGCCTTCGGCGCGTGGGTCACACTTAACTTCGCATCAAGTGTAGCACACGAACCTTCATAGCAGTATTGCCGCCGCTTCACTTGATAAAGCACGATTTCACCGAACTTATCATTTCAAAGAATTGCTTTTTTTAAGCAAATGCGTTATAATACAGATATCCTTTATAAAGCAGGAGGAAATATCTATGAAAATCGCGTTGATTGCTCACGACAAAAAGAAAAACGATATTATTGAGCTTGCCAAATGCTACAAAGATGTTCTGGCAAATCACGAGCTGTATGCTACCGGTACCACCGGTACGCTGATTATGGGAGAAACCGGTCTTGCGATCCACCGTATGAAGAGCGGCCCTCTGGGCGGCGATCAGCAGATCGGTGCTATGCTTGCGGACGGACAACTGGATCTGATCATTTTCCTGCGCGATCCCCTCACCGCCCAGCCGCACGAGCCCGATGTCTCCGCTCTGCTCCGTCTGTGCGATGTCCAGTGCATCCCCCTTTCCACCAACTGCAGCAGTGCCACCGTTATGCTTGAGGCGCTCAAAAACGGCATTTACTTTAAATAATTCTCAAAAAAATCGCGGTTTCGATGGAATCGAAACCGCGATTTTTCTGTTTTATACCAGTCCGTTTACTTGATAGAACAACGCCGTTGCGTCCGCAAGATCCACCTTGCCGTCTTCGTTAAGATCGGCATTGCCGAGAACCGCTTCATCAAGGGTTGCTAAACCGTTGACGTGATAGAACAACGATGTCGCATCATTCAGATTGACAACGCCGTCACCCGTGACATCGCCTGCATTCGGATTGACGATTTTGAGACCGCCGTTTTGAACGATGCACTCAAAAGCACCGGGTGCATATCGACTTGCCGACACATCCTCCAGTACAAATTCCGCATCCTCGGTGATGTCTTTCAACGCCGTAAACGTTACCGTAGCCAACACCGTATTCGGCTCAACATAGATGTCGCTGACAACCGTAGCTTCAAGCGAAAAACCGATTTTGCCTTCAACCGTATCATGGATCACACCACCAAAGCGTTCATCGCCGCCGGTAGCTTTAGCACTGAACAGCTCCGCATCAAAAAGCAGTTCAAAATACGTTGAGTGAATGCCTTCTATTTCGCTCACCGTAATATCCACCGTAAACGTATCGCCTGCCGAAAGAGCTTCATAAGCCTGCACGGTCTCCACCGTATACGTAACATCATATACCTGCGTCGTGGTTGTTGTTGACGGTTTAGTTGCCGTAGTACGCACGACCGACGATGTCGTCTGCAGGCTTTGGCACATATACAGCGATGTGAACGTTGCCGCAACATTTTCGCTCGTCTCAAAATGCACGATCACCTGATCAATAGTGGCAACCCCTGTGTTTTTCCAACCGGAATTTTTAATATTCCAGCTGTAAATCCCCAAAATGCTGTTCACCTGATCATAAGCTTTGGCAGGATAATACTGCGGACCGACAAAGTTATCATACAAACCGATCTCGTGCTTGCCGTAAACACCGAGCGGATCGTTGTCAACCAGTGTGATCTTCACAGGCGTATTCGTGGTAAACTTCTGAGCAATACAGCTCCAATCGTTGTAATTCATCGTGAAATCAGGCGAAAGCGTGAAGTCACCCGTTACCGACCACACACCGTTTTCATCGATAGACACGTTTTCCTGACCGCTCTCAAGAAACGCCTCTTGCAGGAAGTTCCAGGGATCCGCGCCGCCGACGATACCGATCTGACCGCCTGAGATCGTTGCAGTCAGATCAAAATCCTCTCCCCCGTTACAGCCACACAAAGGAGACGCATTCAGGGTCAGCCTGGTTTCGGTGCTGTCCTTATTAATGATTTCAAACTTCATCGTAAACAACGCGCCACCCGCCGTGATACCGACAGAAGCGCCGCTTGCAAACGACATACGCACTTCACCCTCGATAGGGCTGTTTGCCGCCCAATAGGCACCGTCCAACAACGCCGTCGCTTCACAGCTTTCGGGAATGTAGCGCAGGTAATCCGTGTCATAATACACATCAAAATCACCGTTGACAAGATAGGAGTTCTCGGAAACGGAAACAGAAACCTCAACCGTATCACCGAGTTCACCCGCCGTATCTGTCAGCGTCAGCGACACAGCGTTCGAAGCCGATGCGGGTACAACCATCATACCAAACAGCATTGTCAGCATCAACGCAAGACTGCATACCATACTTAAGGTTTTTTTCATAGTTTTTACCTCCCGAAAAATACAAGTCAACGCTTACGCGCTTTATAACGTTACTATACCACATTTATCCCGCAAATGCAACCCCCAAACGTACGACAGCGTGTAGAACAAAAACAACCCAAAGAACAGAGCTGTCGGGGGGATTCCATCAACAATCTAAAAGAATCCCTCCGTCAGGAAGCGCCCCAACCTCTTGTCCCCCTTGTTAAAGGCGATTCCCCTGTCAGGGGAAATGTCCGCAACGCGGACAAAGGGGGTGCCGTCTCCGGCGAGGACGATGTCAAACGCAAGCGTTTGACAGGGGGATTCCGTCACGTTTTACGCACGGCGCACGCAGGCCGTTCCCTACGGAGACGCCGCAAGATTGTGCGAAGCGGGACAGGAAGCCCGTCCCATACGGACATTGTGCCGACAAATGTAGGGGCGGCAATCTGCCGCCCGTTTGCGTGGATATCGTTATAAACAAAAAACTCCTTGTCAATGTGACAAGGAGTTTTTTTGTTGTGTTGGCATCTTCCTATCTTCCCGGACCGTTGCCAGTCAAGTATTGTCGGCGCAAGTGAGCTTAACTTCCGTGTTCGGGATGGGAACGGGTGTACCCTCACCGCCATCGACACCAACTTTTTC
>SVPN01000051.1 GCA_015065805.1 Oscillospiraceae bacterium
GGGAGGAAGGCGTGACGCAGGATGTGACACTTTATCTGCTCGGCGATGTCAATTTAGACGGCAACGTGGATCTCAACGATGCGACGGCGCTGTTCTATCACATCAACGGACTTGCCGCGCTTGACGGCGACAAGCTTCTTGCGGCGGATGTGAACGGCGACGGTAAGGTGGATCTCAACGATGCCACCGCGCTGTTCTACTTCCTCAACGGCCTGTCAAGCGAACTGTAACAAAAACAGTCATTACATAGGAACACCACCCGCTGTGCAAACAGCGGGTGGTGTTTTGCGTTTGTTGCTACGTATATACGTGACAGGTTTTTTCAGGGCGTCTTCAGATGCGTTTCGGCAAAACACCCGTTTTAAACAAGACCGTATTGTTTACAAATTCTTCTCTTTGTGCTATACTGTGTGGTGATATTACGTGACGGCGAATCCGTTCGTGTTTATTAATGAAACGGAAGCCTGCATAGATGTATGCAGGAAGGTTTATACGGTTTGACACAAAAGGGAGAGATGACTTTGAAAATCGCGGCATTCGGTGAAATCGTATGGGATGTGTATCCCGATAATGCGTGCCTGGGGGGTGCACCGCTCAACTTTGCGGCACATCTGGCACGGCACGGGCACGAGGTGTATATGCTTTCCGCTGTCGGTGAGGACGATTACGGCGAGCAGGCATTGCTGCAATTGCAAGACTTAGGTGTTCATACAGAATATATCGCGCGTCTGAAGGACAAGCAAACAGGAAAATGCCTTGTGTCGCTCAACGAGGCGGGCGTGCCGATGTATGATCTGTTGCAGGACACGGCGTATGACCATATTCCGACAGCCTCTGTCGGGGCGGATGTGCTGTATTTCGGAACACTGGCACTGCGCAGTGAACACAATCGGCACACCCTGCGGCAGCTGCTGGATTCCGACCGTTTTGCGGATGTGTTCGTCGATGTCAATATCCGCGCACCGTTTTATTCCGAGGAGACGATCCGCTTTGCCGTGGAGCAGGCAACCATTCTCAAAATCAGTGACGAAGAGCTGCCGACAGTGGCAAAGGCATTGCATACACAAGCAACCGATCAAAAGCGGTTTATGCAGACGCTGATGCAGGCATACCCGCGTTTGCAATGCCTGATCCTGACGCGTGGTGCAGAGGGCTCATATGTCCTGCACCGTGATGACAACGCCGTGTGTTCCTGCGCGGGCAAAGCGGTGGAGGTGGTGTCCACGGTCGGTGCAGGAGACAGCTTTTCGGCGGCATTTTTGCATATGTACAGCAAGCACGAGCCTATGGAGCGCTGTGCAGCGTATGCCTCGACGGTGGCGGGGTTTGTTGTGTCCCGACAGGAAGCCGTTCCGCCGTACGATCCGCAATGCTTTGTGACGGTCTGAATGTATTGGAAAGGATAAGCGTATGGAACGATTACCAGAGATCGCCGTTCGTATTGACGGTGTCAACACCTCCCGCGGCGCGGATCAGGCGATCGTGTACACCGCGGCATTCGGTGCCTCGACCGCTACGAACGAATACGGTTATGAGATCACGGTGGAAAACGGTGTGATCACACAGCTCGGCGGAAACGATTCGCCGATCCCGTCAAGCGGCTTTGTGCTCTCGCTTCACGGTGCCGTTATGACCGATCTGCGCGCACGGATCACAAAAGGGATGTCCGTACGGTGGGATACCGCTTCGCAAACGGTGGTATTTGCCTATGATGCCGCAGGTCTCAGCCGTGCGGTGGCGTTTGCACTTGACAGGGCACAGGCGTGTATCGATCGGGCAAAGGCGGCGTTTGTTTATGCCGATTATGAGAGTGCACAAGCACAGCTAAAGGCGATCCGACAAGAGAGCGATGCGGTGCCGCGCTGTGAAGCCGATGTTGTGTCCGTTGAGCGGGATCTGGCGTACATCGAAGCGGCGGATGCCCTTTGCCGCACGCTGTGCGACAGCTATCCCGTGCAGTATCGCGGTGTGTGGGTCCGCCCGTCACAGCAGGATGCGGCGCAGGTGGAGGCGTATATCAAGTCGCTTCACGAGGCGCACATCAATCTTGTCTGTGTGGAGGGCTGGTTCGCCAACGGCGTGATTATGGAGCCGCCGCAGGGAAGCTTGTTCTCGCCTCACCCGCAATTTACGTTTGATGTGTTGCGCGCGTATGTGGAGGCGTGCCATAAATACGGGATGGAGTGTCATCTGTGGATGCCGATTCTGAATGTCGGCAGCTTCTATGATGAGGGATATGAGCACACCCCCGCGGGGCGGAAGCCGGAATGGATGTCGCTGGATAATAAAGGCTCATCCCGCAATCCCAACGGTTTTATGATGATCGATCCTGCCAACAAGGAAGCGTGTGCCTATCTGCTGGAGTTTTATCGGTACATTGTCACCAACTATGACATCGACGGCTTCGAGATGGATTATATCCGCTATTACGCGGCATCGGCAGAGGCGGATTACGGCTACACGCAGGCGGCGTTTGCGGGCTTTGAGGAAGCCTACGGCTACGGCGTGACACCCTCGTACGACCCGCAGGCGGCGTATTGGGACGATTGGTGTCAATATCGCCGTGACTGTGTGACAGCGCTTGCGCGAAGCATCCGCACGATGCTTGACAAAGAGGCACCCGATGTGTTGCTCGCCGCCGATGTGGCGTTTCCGTTTACCCACGCATTGCACGCGGTGTATCAGGATTTTCCGCAATGGTTAGAGGAGGGTCTGCTTGACCTTCTGCATCCGATGGCTTACGGCGACGGTTACGGCGAGGATATCTGCAAGGCAGTGACGCTTGCGGGAAGCCGCTGTATGGTCGTGACGGGACTCGGTGCGCAGGGCGATTTGTTGCGCACGGAGGAGCTGGAGCGGCAAGCGCGTGAAAATGCCTCTTACGGCGCGTACGGCGAGTGCTATTTTGAAGCGGCGGCGTACGCTTACAAGCATCTTCCGCAGGCTTTGGGAAAAACGGCATACCGCCGCCCTGCCGTATCGCCGTTTTTACATGCTTCTAACGCCGTTTGCGGTGCACTTGCGTATATGCTTGAGCGAGCGGAAGCGGTGGTGTATCCGTCGGGTGGCTTGCACGAAGCGGAGGTAACCGCTTTGAAGGCGGCTGTCACACGCATTTGTCAGGACGTGTCCGACGGGCTTACGCCGTTTGCGGGATTTGATGAGTTGCACCGTATCATTGCGCAGCTGAACGATCCGAATGCGGCACGTGTATTGGAAAACGATCGGTACCGTGCCGAGCATATTCTTTGTGTGAAGCATCGCATACAATACGATAAAGAAAAGAGGGCTTGAGAGATGATCCGATTGTACGCAAAGCGCCTTTTGTCGGGAATGTTGACCCTGTGCCTTTGCATCGGCTTTTTGCCGATGACGGCCACAGCGGCGGATATCGCCGCACCTGCGGACGGCAATTTTACCCTTTTGTGGGTGACGGATCCGCAGGTCTACACCAACAAATACCCGGAGATCCTGTCGGCGCAAAATGACTGGATTCTGGCAAATGCCAACCGCCTGAAGGTGAAATATGCCGTTCATACGGGCGATCTTGTGCATTACGATTCCAACGATTCGCAGTGGCAGTTTGTGAGCAGTGAATATAAAAAATGGGATGATGCCGGCTTTGCCTACGGTGTGCTGGCGGGTAACCACGATATGACCGGCTCGGATTATTCGAATTATGCCAAGTATTTCGGCGCTTCCCGCTACAACAACACGGAAACCAACTGGTGGTACGGCGGCGATTACAAGAACAACTACGGGCACTATGATCTGCGCTCGACGGGCGGCGCAAACTTTGTGTTTGTTTACCTCAGCTACGGCAACCACAGCGACGAGGATATCGCGTGGGTGAACAGCGTGTTTGCGGCATATCCGAACCGCATCGGTGTCCTTGCCGTACACGATTATATGGCGACGGGCGGCGGACGCTCCGAGCGCGGTGAGCTGTTGTTCAACAAGGTCGTGCTCAAAAATCCGAATGTGCGTATGGTGCTGTGCGGCCACAACTACAACTCCAACCGCGCCGTCGATGAGATCGATGACAACGGCGACGGCAAAGCCGACCGCACCGTCTATCAGATCATGGCGAACTACCAATACGCGACCTCCAACGGCGGCGACGGCTTTATCCGCTTTATGGAATGCGATGTCGCCAACGGCACCATCACCCACCGCACGTATTCACCGTACACGGGCACGTTCGGCTCGGCGTATGAGGATGGCAAGGTGTTTGATGAATTCGGCACGCGTGATTCGTTCGTCACGCCGTTTGATTTTTCCGATCCCGTTGCCAAGGGAGCGGGCGACCCTGCCTACGGCACGGTGGTGTATTCCTCCGAGCTGTCCTTTGCGCAGACAGCCTCCGAGGATCGTCTGACCCTGCCCGTTGTGTATCAGAATACGGCGGAAACGGGAGAGATTTACCAAGGCATCGGTGTGTATGACCGCTTCTTCTCGCTGGATGCGGCGGATGCGTTCAAGTACCCGAAGAGCCTCAATTATATCGTCACGGAATACACGGGATCAAACGGTCACACGGTCAAACGCATCCTTCACGGCTCGTCCTTGAGCGACGCCGCGGTGCAGGTGCCCATTCCGCAAAACGGCGCGGTGATCGCGCTTCCTTCGACGGTGTCGCTGGATGCGATTGCGGTCGGGCGTTGCGTGATCCTTACCAAAATGCGGGAGCTTACCGCACCTTCGTCGATGTATGCGACGAATATGGCGGTGCCGTCGTGGGGCGGGGTCTACAACCTCAACGGCATCAACCGCGAAACGGGCAACGGCGAATGGGTGCTGTATGATGCGCGCAATACGACCGCGCAGTCCCACGAGCAGGAGATGCTGTTTGCCTTTTCGCCCGTCAGCGGCACGACCTACAAGCTGACGGCATCGGCCACGGCACTCGGCAAGACAAAATCGCTTGCGGTGCCGTCGGGCGGCTTTGTGCTGGCGATCAATGCTTGCTATGCCAAGCAGACACTTGTCCGGTCGATTTGTTCGGTATTTCAGGACGGTCTGCAGGTCACATTGAACGGACATACCCCGGGCGCGGAACCGCAATATGTGACCGACAACCTGCTGGCACCGTCTGTCAGCGGTTACACCTGCGACAGCACCATTGTTGTCAAACAGAGCGGAAACGCACAGGTGTTTTACAACACCGACGGTTTGTATCCGAAAACCGATTACACCTATTCGCCGTCCGTGACGGTGGATCCCTCTTCGATGGTGATCTATTATGACTATATGCTCGAAGCGGGGCTGAATACCAGCATCGGGCTGTTCTTCGGCAACGGCTCCGTGCTTGTTCATCCGTATGTTGAGGGCGGCAGTGTCAATGCCAAGTCGGGCGATCTGGAGGGCGACGGCGTGCGCCGTGCGGGCAAGATCGATCTCGCTTCGATGAACATTCCCGATGCCTGCTTCAATGCGGACGGCACACTGACGCTCAAAAAAATCCGCATTTATGCATCGGGCTCTGCCGACAAAAAGCTGTATCTTTACACGCTGGCACTGACGACCGACCGCTCGCCTGTCGGTGATGCGGTGATCGCGCAGAATCTGCCGTTGCTCAACAAGGATATTTCCGTGCTGACACCGTCTGCGACGGGTGGCTATGTATATGATAACGGCACACTGACGGTGACCTCCGAGGATGCAAGCGGCTATGCAGTGGCACTGACACCCGATAAGCCCGTCAACATCACCTCCCTCAAAAACCTGCTTGTGGATGTCACATCGACGGTTCCGTTTGATATTCAGTTGCTTGTCACCACATCGGCAGACGATGCCCGCTACGGTCTGGTCAGCGATTTCTGGCCGAATCTGTGCACGGCACTCGACAACGGCTACATCCCTGCGGGAGAGTATTGCAGTGCGCAGGATCTGCACAGCTGCTTTGCGTGGAATAAGGTGTTGCCCGCAAACGGCATCACCACCGTCAAGGAGATCAAGCTTGTGCTCAACGGCAAGGGGACGCTGAAGGTGAAGGCATTGCAGTTGTCCAACACGGCAGATTTCGGTCGCTTTGAGGACGGTCTGTATCAGACAGGCTCCACGCCGTCCGCTTCGCTTGAAAGCGATGTGTATACCGTCACCGACACGGTTATTTATCGCATTGCATCGGGCACCACCGTTGCACAGCTGTTGTCAGGCGTGAAGACCGACGGCACGGTGACGGTGTGGGAGAACGGCACGGCTGTCTTACCGACGGCAACCGTCAAAACCGGTATGATCCTGACCGTGAACGACCTTTCACGGATACTGGTGGTGTCGGGGGACCTCAACGGTGACGGAAATGCAAACACGATGGATGCACGTATGGTGCTGAAATATTTGTTGCAGCATTCCGGATTGGAAGAGGATGCCTTGATCGCCGCTGATTACAATCACAGCGGCGGGATCAACACGGGTGATGTGCGCGATATGCTGCGCGCGGCACTGACTTGAAAACGTGCCCGTTGCGCTTACAACGGTTGTAAACAACCCGATCAAAGCGGCTGACGGAGGGGTATAGATGAAGCATCCGATCGCATCGGCACAGACGATGACGCTCACCGTGCGCGGGATGAGAGGCAGCTCTGTGTATGAATTTGCAAACGGAGAACTGCGGCTGTACAGGGAATGGTATGCGGGCGAGGAGACCTTGCGCGAGTGCGAAGCCTGTGCGGCTTGCGACGGGCAGAGGATGACAGCACTGATGAACGCCTGCAATGCGATGCGCTGGGACGGGTTTCACGGCAAGCATCCGAACAACGTGTTGGACGGTGTTATGTTTGATTTCAAAGCGATCGTGAACGACGGGCAGATCCTTCATGCTGACGGTTCGGCGAACTTTCCGAAGGGCTACCGTGAATTTGTGCGCGGGCTCGACGCGATGCTCGGCAGAGAATAAGCATCCTGTGTTTGTGATGTTCAAAATAGGAGTGAACAGATATGCTGTTATTTGTCGAAGGTCTCGTGATGTGCTTTGTGTTGCTGATCGTTTGTGTGGTCGGCATTGCCAACGGCCCTGTCGGATTGGTGTTGTTGTACGAGGACGATGTGCAACAGCGCGTGGTGGAGCTCGGTCTTATCACCAAGGAACGCATCCGCCGCAATTTTATCCTGTGCAGTATCGCGCTGTTTGTGCCGCTGTTTGTTCTGCCGCCGCTGATGGTGTACGGTATCAACGGCGCAACGGGCTTCTGGGACGGCTTTTGGCAGATGTCGGTCATTTTGTGGATACAGGGCGTGTTCGACCGCCTGTTTATCGACTGGTATTGGGTCGGCAAAACCAAGGCGTGGGACATCCCCGGCACGGAAGACCTCAAGCCCTATATTCCGCTCAAAACGCTGCTTGTCAAATGGACAAGCACGGTGTTGCTCAATCCCCTGATCGCCGCGATCGTTGCGGGTGTAATGCTTCTGTTTTAACGAAGGGACTGTCCCTGTTGACAAATGCAGACTATTGTGATAGTCTATAGTTGCAGGAAGGTGTATGTTCCTTCTGCATATCCCGAAAGGGGAGTAAAGGGGGACAAAAAATGAAACGGTCTGCTGTGTGCGCTTGGCTGGCAGTTGTGCTGTTGTTCGGGTGTCTGCTTGTCGCGTGCGGCAAGCAGGAGGCAAAGCCCGTGCGAACGATCGAAGGGACGATGAACACCTATTTTGAGATGTCCGACGGCACCTGGCAATGCAACGGCTATACGTACCAATACCGCCTGGAGATTCGCGGACGGATGCCCAATGCTGTGCGGGATTCGTATTATGTGTACCTGAGCAACATCGAAGAGATTTCATTTCAGAAAGCGATGATGGCAAGCGGGCTGAGCAGTAATATGAACGATTACTTTTCTCCTGAGACAGCGGTGCTTGTGGAGCTGGGAACGGCATAAACCGTCGTAAAAAACATACAAAAGGGGCTGTCGCGTTAAGGAACAATTGCACAAACCATCTTGCCTCTCCCCCCGGGAGAGGTGGCACGAGCGCAAGCGAGTGACGGAGAGGGTAAAAGAAAAGCGGCGAAATGGGAGTTGTCCTTAGCGGAGAATTAT
>SVPN01000052.1 GCA_015065805.1 Oscillospiraceae bacterium
CATAATGCTTCTCCTTATCTCCCTTTTGTTGCCTTAATTATACATTTTTTCAATTTAAGGCAGTGTTAGAGGATTTTTTCTCGCATTAAGATTGCATAAAGAAAAGAAAACCGAACGGGTTTTAATACCCATTCGGCTTTGTGACAGTTTGAATATTTAGTTTTGACTGCAACAGAGCATGGATTTCTGACGCATATTTAGAATGTGATTCCGCTCCTTTCTAAAACCGCCCAAAAACCCGTTTTTGACACCAATGCGTTCAATAGGGCAAACCGGCGAAACCCCAGTGTTTATGCGCCTTTCAAGCAGTTTGCCCTATTATTACGAGCGGAAGCGAGTAACAAGGTTCTCTCAGCCGCCGAAAACTTGTTTTCGAGTGCGGCGTGAGGTTCTTATAACACGAGCCTCTATACGGCGTACATTTCCTGTTGCTTTCATAATTATATAAATTCTCCTTTGTTGTAGAGGATTGTCTTCTTGCCTCCCTTGTTAAAGGGAGGTGGATTCGGCGTTAGCCGAAGACGGAGGGATTCTTCTTTCGGAATCCCCCTGTCACCTACGGTGACATCCCCCTTTAACAAGGGGGACAAGATAGATTTCCTCGAATTTTCAAATTTCCTTACTATTATCTGTAAACAAAGGAGATTTGTACTGCATGAATTTACTTTTCGGTGTCGGTGTGCTATACTGAAAACAACCGAAACAGTGAGGTGAAAGGCGTATGCGTTCGTGGCAATTTTATAAAACCGACAACATCGAGCCGCGCGGGTGGCTGTACCGCCAGCTGCGGTTGCAGGCGCAGGGGCTTTGCGGCAATCTGGACAAGGTCTGGCCGGATGTGCGCGACAGCGCGTGGATCGGCGGCGATCGGGACGGCTGGGAACGCGTTCCCTACTGGCTGGATGGCTTCATTCCCCTTGCGTATCTGTTGCGCGACAAGGATATGATCGCGCGCGCCGAAGCCTATATCAACGCCATCCTCGACCGCCAACAGCCCGACGGCTGGATCTGCCCGTGCGCCGAGGAAGACCGCGCCTCCTATGATACCTGGGTGGTGGCACTGATCGCCAAGGTGCTGACCGTGTACTACGATTGCTCGGGCGATGAGCGCATTCCCGACGCGGTTTACCGCCTGCTGAAGAATTATTACGCGCTTGTGCGCGACGGCACGATCCACCTGTTCGACTGGGGACAGTACCGCTGGTTTGAGCTGTTTATCGCGCTGAACGCGCTTTACGAGCGCCGTCCCGAACCGTGGATGACCGACCTGGCGCGGATGATGAAGGAGCAGGGCACGGACTACACACAGCTGACATCGCGCTGGCTTCGCCCGCTCAACCAATGGACACTCGACACCCACATTGTCAACATCGCGATGATGCTCAAAGCCGAAGCCGTCAGCTGTGATTTGTTGGGAATGCCCTACACGGATATCGCGCAGACGCTTCACGACATTCTGACACGGCATCACGGCACCGCCGTCGGGTCGTTCACGGGTGATGAATGCCTGTCGGGAGTGTCCCCGATTCAGGGCACCGAGCTGTGCGCCGTTGTCGAGCAGATGTATTCCTATGAATGGCTGTTTGCCTGCACGGGTGACACCAAATGGCTTGAACGGCTGGAGACGCTGGCGTTCAACGCCCTGCCCGCCGCGATCAGCGAGGATATGTGGACGCATCAGTATGTGCAGATGGTCAATCAGATCGCCTGTCAGGTATTCCCCGGCAAATCGCTGTTCCGCACCAACAACCACGAGGCGCATCTGTTCGGGCTCGAGCCCAATTTCGGGTGCTGTACGGCGAATTTCGGTCAGGGCTGGCCCAAATTTGCGCTGTCGGCATTTTTTCATCAAGGTGACCGCGTGATCAGCGCTCTGCCCGTTCCCTGCCGTTTGCAAACAGAGGAGCTGTCGGTCACGCTGGACACGGAGTATCCGTTTGACACCACCCTGACCTATACCGTGACGGCGCACAAGGATTTTCAGCTGGATGTGCGCCTGCCGCAGGAAGCACACAGCGTCACGGTGAACGGACAGCCCGAAGCGCAAACACACCTGACCTTTCCTTTTCACGCGGGCGAAACGCGCACGGTCACCATCGCCTTCGCGCTTACGCCGCAGTTTATGCCGTATGCGAACGGCTTGCACAGCGTGCGCTACGGCAACTTGGTGATGGCATTGCCCATTGACACCGAAAAACAGATGCACGAATACGAGCGTGACGGCGTGGAGCGGAAATACCCCTACTGCGATTATGAGCTTCTGCCGACAAGCGACTGGAGCGTCGGATTTGCAGACAACACGCTGTCGGTGCAGACGCATCCCGTCGGTGACATCCCGTTTTCGCAAAGCGAGCCGCCCGTAACCGTCAAAGCGAGGCTTCACCCCATTGACTGGGGCTATGAGGACGGCTACGAGAGCGTATGCGCGAAAGCACCGCACGGCGTGACACCTCTCGGCGAGGCACGCGAGCACACCCTCATCCCCTACGGCTGTGCAAAACTGCGTATGACCGTGTTGCCGTTTACGGAATAAGCTGACGGGAGTCGCCCACCCCGCATTGTACTTCTTCGGTGCAACACCCTTTCCGACAATCAAGAAAAAACGGACGATGGCATCTAAGCCACCGTCCGTTTTGGTTTAATCCAGATCGAACTGACCTGTATACAGCTTATAATAGCGACCCTTTTGTGCCAGCAGATCGTCGTGATCGCCGCGCTCAAGGATCTCGCCCTTTTCGATGACCATAATGGCATTCGAGTTGCGCACGGTCGAGAGGCGGTGCGCGATGACAAAGGTCGTTCTGCCGTCCATCAGGCGATCCATACCGTGCTCGATGTGCAATTCGGTGCGGGTATCGACGGAGCTGGTCGCTTCGTCAAGAATGAGAATGGCAGGATCCGCCACCGCCGCACGGGCGATGTTGAGAAGCTGGCGCTGACCCTGCGACAGGTTGCCGCCGTCATCCTCCAGCACCGTGTCATAGCCGTTCGGGAGACGCATAATAAACGAATGGGCGCTGGCTAACTTTGCCGCGGCGATGCATTCCTCATCGGTGGCATCCAGCTTGCCGTAGCGGATGTTCTCCATCACCGTACCGACAAACAGATGCGTATCCTGCAGTACCATTGCCTGCGCTAAGCGCAGATCGGCAAGGGCGATCTCCTTGATGTCGATGCCGTCAATGGTGATCGTGCCGCTGTCGATGTCATAAAAGCGGGTGAGCAGATTGGTGATGGTCGTTTTGCCTGCACCCGTCGAGCCGACAAACGCGATCTTCTGACCGGGCTTGGCATACAGCGAGACGTTTTTCAGCACCGTCTTCTCGGGAACGTAGCCGAACGTCACATCCGTCAGGCGCACATCGCCCGCAACGGGGATACGCTGACCCTTGTAGTCCCAGAAATACGCGCCGTTTTCGTGCACCAGCCGTGCCGCATCGGGCGAATCGGCGGGCTCGCTCTCCATATCCATAATCGTGAACACACGCTCCGCGCCTGCAAGTGCCGCCTGCAGCATCGTCATCTGGTTGGCAATGTGGGTGATGGGCTGGCCGAACTGCTTGGAGAAGCCGAGGAAGGTGGCGATGTTGCCGAAGGTGAGTGTGCCGCGCAGGGCGAGCATACCGCCCACCACCGACACCAGCACGTAGCTGAAATTGTTGATGTGTTGCATCAGCGGCATCATCGCACCGCCGATGCACTGGGCAAGCGTCGCCTTTTTGCGGAAGTTTTCGTTGATGCGTTCAAAATCTTCGAGGGCTTCCTCCTCGTGGCAGAAGATCTTCACCACGCGCTGACCCTCGACCGTTTCCTCGATAAAGCCGTTGAGCTCACCGAGTGCCTGCTGTTGTTCCCCGAAATATTTGCGGCTCTTGTTCATCATCACCGACGATACCACCAGCATCAGCGGGACAAGGATCATCGTCAGCACCGTGAGAAGCGGGGACAGCAACAGCATACTGACCGTCACGCCGACAAGCGTGATGACCGAAGACAAAATCTGAACGGTGGCGTTGTTGAGCGATTCACTCACCGCGTCCAGGTCATTGGTGAAGCGGGACATCACATCGCCGTGGGACGAGCTGTCGAAAAAGCGCACGGGCAGGGTCATCACGTGATCGTACAGATCGCGACGCATCGCCCGCACCATATTCTGCGACAGGCGGATCATCACGCGGCTTTGCACAAAGGTGGAGCCGACACCCGCCAGATACACGCCGACAAGCGCGGCGATCAGCCACGGGAGCTTGTGCAGTTCGCCGTCGCCGATGGCGTTAAAAATCGGGGTGAGAAGCCAGTTTGCCGCGATCTGCGCACCCGCTGTCACGAAGATGAACAGTACCACGATGCCGAGCAGCCACAGATTATCCCTGAGATAGACAAGCAGGCGCGACAGCGTCTTTTTGGTATCCTTCGGTTTGCGGAAATCGCTCGGTCCGCCGCGACGTCCGCCGCGACCGACGGGAGGCATATTGGCAGGAGCGCCTTGGGGTTTTTGCTGTGCCATCAGTCCTGCACCCCCTTTTGCTGAGATTCCACGATCTCGCGGTAGATCTCATTGGTCGCCATCAGCTCGTCGTGCGTGCCGATGCCCGCCAGTCTGCCCGCATCCATCACCAAAATTTTATCCGCGTCGCGCACCGAGCTGACGCGCTGGGCGATGATAAACACCGTCGTGCCCTTCAGATGCTCACGGAAGGATTGACGGATGCGGCTTTCGGTGTCGGAATCGACCGCCGAGGTGGAATCGTCTAAAATGAGGATGGGCGGCTTCTTGATCATCGCGCGGGCGATGCACAGGCGCTGCTTCTGACCGCCCGACACATTGACACCGCCCTGGTCGATGACGGTGTCGTAGCCGTCGGGGAACGACAGGATAAAGTCCTCCGCCTGCGCGTCGCGTGCCGCCTGACGGATCTGCTCCTCGGTGGCGGTTTTGTCACCCCACAGCAGGTTGTCGCGGATGGTGCCCGAGAACAGCACGTTTTTCTGCGGCACCATACCGATGCCGCCGCGAAGCGTTTTCAGCGCATAATCACGCACATCCACGCCGTCCACTAACACCTCGCCCTCGCTGACATCGTACAGACGCGGGATGAGGCTGA
Organism: Oscillospiraceae bacterium; assembly: GCA_015065805.1. GTDB lineage: Bacteria > Bacillota > Clostridia > Oscillospirales > Acutalibacteraceae > RGIG1959. Next base: position 5,106 of record SVPN01000052.1, read on the forward strand.
CCAGCGTCGTCTTCGCCGAGCCCGTCGCACCGACGATGGCGACGACCTCGCCCGCATTTGCCGTGAAGCTGACGCTGTCGAGCACCTTGTCGGGCGAATGCGGATCGTAGCGGAAGCTGACGTTTTTGAATTCGACCGTACCGCGGGTCACGGGAGCGGTGACGGCATCCTCTTTATCGGTGATGGTGCTTTGCTCGGACAGCACCTCCTTGAGACGGCGGGACGAAGCGCGCGCACGGGAATACATAATGATGGTCATCGACATCATCATCATCGACATCAGGATGTGCATAATGTAGGTGTTGTACGCCATCAGGTTGCCGACCTCAAGCTCGCCGCTTTGCACCATCGACGAGCCCATCCACAACGCGGCGGCGGTGGTGAGATTCATCACTAACTGCATCAGCGGCATCACGGTGACCATCAGGCTCGATGCGCGGATGGATACATCGCAAAGGCGGTCAACCGCCGTGTAAAACCGCGATTTTTCGTGCTCCTCGCGCACAAAGGATTTGATGACGCGGATATTCGTCACCGATTCCTGCACGCGGGTGTTCAGTCCGTCGATCGCCTGTTGCATCTTCTCGAACAGCGGGAAGCCCTTCACGACAATGATCGTGATGATCGTGGCGATTACGGGCACGGAAAACAGCGTCAGTGCGGCAAGCTTCGGGCTGATGACCAGCGCATTGATGAGTGCGCCCAGCAGCATCGCCGCTGTGAACGTGCCCATACGGAGCGTCTGCACAACGGTGTTCTGCACGTTGGTGATGTCGTTGGTCAGACGCGTGACGAGCGACGCGGTGGAAAACTTATCGATGTTTTCAAAGGAAAAGCCTTGCACAGCGCGGAACATCCCGCTGCGAAGCGACGAGCCGAAGCGCATCGAGCCGTTGGTCAGCAGAATGACGCCGAGGATGCCCGCGACGATCGCCGCCAAGGTGATCAGGCACATTTTGCCGCCGTCGCTGAGGATGACGCTCATCACGCCGTCATCGGTCAGCCCGCCCGGTTCTTTGATGGTGTTGACGATGTGCGCCATATAATTGGTCTGGAAAATTTCCAGCACACCGCCCGCCGCGATCACAAGCGGACCCAACAGCAACCACAGCATATGCGGCTTCATATAGGTGAAATAGGATGCCGACAAGGGTGACGGCTTTTGATGTTTCATCGGTTATCCCTCCTGTTCGCAAATCGGCGGCAAGGCATTCGCCGCGTTTGTCAGATTCTCGGTCATACGCGTCAGCAAGCGGTCAAGCTGTGCCATATCCTCATCGGAAAAATCCGCGAACAACGCGTCGATGAGGAAATCGCGCCCTTTGGCACAGCGATCGTCGATCGCTTCGCCCTCTTTTGTCAGGTACAAGCGCTGGACGCGCAGATCGGCACTGTCGCTTTTGCGCTCCACCAGTCCTGCCGCCTCCATACGGCGGATGGACACCGACAGCGTCGCCGCCGCCACGCCGAGCGCCCCCGCCAGCTCGCGCTGGGTCATCCCCGGGGTGTGGCGCAGGTGAAACAGCACCCGCGGATGGCCGCTGTACATCCCGCAGCTTTGGAAATAGCGGCACAGCGTGTTGCGGTGGGTATGTAAAAAGGTATGCAGACGGTTGTCAAGTTTTTCCTGCGGCGTATCCGCAGGCGGCAAGGGATGGGACATCGTATCACCTCGGGTAAAGTTGTCATAGGGAGGGGGATCGTTGCGCAACGCGCGACCGCGTCCTACAGGCGCGCGGGTCGTCGAGGACGCCGACCCCTGCAACACTGGTTCTAAGCGGCAGGTTTGCCGTGCCACCTCGCACGATCTTGTGGCAACGCCCTCTCCGTCATCGCCTTGCGGCGATGCCACCTCTCCCAAAGGGAGAGGCAAGGATTGTGGCCGTGCGACAGTATACCGCAAACACGCGGCAACACCGTAGGGCGGGGGCTTGTCTCCCGCCGCTAAACATCCTGTTAAAAGCAGCACATTCACAATGTAGGGGCGGATGCCCACATCCGCCCGCGGTACACATCAGCGGTGTCGCAAACGGGCGGCAGGTTTGTACAGTGTAGTATGATTGTATACAGGTAGTGCAAGGTGATGGTATACAGTTTTATGGTAAAATAAGAGGCAGATAAATCACTCATAAAGGAGT
>SVPN01000009.1 GCA_015065805.1 Oscillospiraceae bacterium
TTCCCAACGACTGATTGCCTGCCTAGAAACACTCATTTTTTCTGCGAAATCTTCCTGTGACCATCCATGCGCCTTCCTAAGGCTAACTATTTTTTCTGACAATGTCATAGCAAAACCTCCTTGACTGTGATGACTTCATTATATTAAAAAGTGAGCAAAAACACCACCGCATCAACTTTACATTTCCGCAACATAACTTTACATACCTATAAATTCTTATTTTTCGAACTGATTATATCACATAATAAAGAAAAAGAAAAGATGTACCAAACTACAAACTTGTTGCGCACACAGCCCCGCTGCCCGGGATAAATTCCTCGGCAGCGGGGCTTTTTTTGCATTCTTTGGTGCTTTTTTGTTAAAGGATTATGTTCAGCGCGGTTGCAATACTCGCAAATCTTTGATATACTTTTATAAACATCCCTTAAAGAAGAAAATGAAGGCGGAGGAATCAGAATGAAGCGGTGCAACAAATGTAGTATCGAATACTCAGACGACACCAATTTCTGTACTCAATGCGGCAGCAAAGTTGTTGACATTACCACCGAAACAAGCAACGCGGAATCTTCCGGCAATACAGAGTACAATCCTTATTTCGTTGAAACACCCCTCAATACAGGAACCATTATCGTACATTCGACTGACAGCGAACGTTCCGATACGCAGAACATAAAAAAACGCCGTAACGGATGGCTGGTTTTGGGTATTCTTTTGGCGGTTATATTACTTGCGGGCGGTTCGGTGTTTGCGTGGTGGTTAATAAGCCGATCCGAAGAAGATGTTGCCCCCGTAACGGATACCGTGCTGTCAGCCGAGGAAATATACACGTCGGTCTCTCCTTCTGTTGTTGAAATACAAGCAAAATCCGGCGATGATTTATACACGGGATCCGGCTTCTTTTTAGATGATATGGGAACGGTTGTTACAAATTATCACGTGATCGAATATTGTCAATCCGCAAAAATATATACGGATTCTGCTCAAAGTTATGATGTGATATCCGTTTTAGGGTATGATGCCGATAGGGATATCGCGATATTAGCCACAAAAGCTACCGATACCGCACCGCTGACGTTTAGGGAAACAGCGGTTAAAACCGGCGAATCCGTATTTGCACTGGGTAGCTCTCTCGGCCTCACAAGCAGTCTCTCGGACGGCATTGTATCGGCTGTAAACAGAGAGGTAGAAGGGAATATATACATACAAACAACCGCGGCTGTTTCTCAAGGCAACAGCGGTGGTCCGCTTGTTGATTCGACCGGCAAAGTGATCGGGATCATATACGCATCTTTTACGGAAGGACAAAATCTCAACTTAGCTATTCCTATTGCCGATTTAAATTCAATTGCAAGAAACAAAAACGTCGCATTGAATGTGCTGTTTCCGAAACCGAAACAAGTCGTAACACAGATCTCGAATTGTCGGTTTCAGTATTATGCTGATGAAAATAAATACGTATTGATGTTCCAATTGACCGATGAAAAAGAAACTCCGATAGCTGCTGAGGGAAAGGCGTGGATTCGAATCGTTAATGAGAATAACACGACCGTTTACGATCGTAAGCATTCATTTTTCGCTGAGGATTTTGAAGAATGGCTTTTGGACGGCAAGGATAGAATGTATGTAACCACGATCTATTTATCACCAAGCAGTATCATACGCGGAAACACCGAGAACGGAACGGTATATTTCAAGGTGTTTGGTGAATACTATCTTTTCGAAGATCGCACAATATCCGCTTTTGATCTGCCGATCAATCCTGCTTTGACACAACCGCAGTATACTTGTAAAAGTGCATATTGCAACAACGCCATTACTGCAGAAGAGTATTATTGTTATGAGCATCGTTGTGCAACATCCGGATGCAATTACGAAAGAGAATACGGTTCATTTTATTGCATCCTTTGCTCGTGCTTGGAAATCGGATGCCACAATTCCAGAATTGCGGGCGGAGACTATTGTTATGAACACAAATGTATCACTCCCGATTGCACTATGGAAAAGGAATATGGTTCTAATTATTGTATGCTTTGTGAATGTCACACGCCCGGATGCCATAAGCGACGCATGACTTATGAGAATGGTCTGTATTGTGTGGACCATACGTGTATAGACCCCGACTGTATTTCGGAAAGATTGCCTTATTCTTATTATTGTTCATTTCACGAAAAATACCCCTATTAATACAGCATCTCAAAAATGAAGACCACGCTTACAGCGCAAGGATATTAAGCGGCAAGCGTCTGCCGAATCAACATATTGAGGCGTCGCGCGTCGAACTTCCCGCAAGTAATGTGTTGATTGATGAGCGGTAGTAGCGGAGAATTATAAAAGAGAACGTAGGGCGGGGGCAAGCCCCCGCCCTACGATGTTGCCGCCATTTTCTCCGTTAAGAAGCACTGAGTAAAGGGAGTTGCGGATATTCTAAGCAATTCCTCCCTAAGTGAGCACGCCTTTTTCCTTTGTTGCGTCTCAGGTTTTTATCGGATGTGCTTTGGTTTTGCTACAATCTCTTGCGGTACGGATTCGGATATGCTATAATAGCATTGTAAGCTCAGAAACACAGCAAATATGTTTTTGAAGGTCAGTCGCAACAAGCTCCGCAAGCGATTGGCGGATAAAACCGAGCAAGGATGACCTCGGTATCGATACAAAAGAAACGAAGTGAGGTAAGACATATGGAACAGTATCTGCTCATTATGAAATGGTCCTACGAATACGACAAGGAAGGCACCTGGTTTGACCATGACAGCGGCGAAAAGCGATACGAATTAACAGAGGGCGCTGAGTATCCCCTGCCCCACGAGGATACGATCAAAGTTGTCATTAAATCGGTTGTAAAAGACGGTGATGCCGTTAAGGCAGAGGTGTATGTGGATCATCATACCGTTACGGTGGTAAGCGGCGCAGAGCCTGTAATCGCGCACGCAAGCAACAGCTATTCGGTTGCCGGTGACTCGGTTGACGAAAGCTGGTGCCTTACGTTCACCATCGAAAAGGCATAAGTATCGGTTGCACAGACGGATATCCCACATTGAAAAAACCGTTTGTGTTTCTTATTACGATAAAAAACGGCAATCGCATCGCGATCTGACCTGTATGTCCCCCATGACCTGAAAAAAGATCCCAAGTCGAAAGACTTGGGATCTTTTTCTCTGCCAAAACCTCGCAGGGGGCGGCGCCCTATCACCATCGATATCCGCTGTCCAGAGCACACTGCCGCAGTCCGTCTTCGACGGTGCGGAACACCACGCCGTGGCGCTTCGCTTTTTCGCAGTTCATCCACAGGTTATGCGGTGCGGCGACATCCTCAAGCGGAATATCCTTGCCTAAGAATGCCGCAAACGCCTTGGTGATATCAAACATCGACTGCGTGGTTTCACTGCCGAAATTGTACACGCCGCCCGGCAGACGGATGACCGCTTCCATATTGTCCGCCACCTCTTTGACATAGGTGATGCCGCGGTACTGCTTTGAACTGAAGCGGAGCGTATCGGCGGCGTGCAGGACGTTCAGAAAATAATTCGGCTTCTTCGATATATAGTCGTACATCCACTCCGCGCGGAGCATCACGGCATCGGGAAGGATATCCAGCACACGCTGTTCCATTTCTAACTTATGTGCCGCATAGAGGTTGTTCGGCTTGACGGCATCCTCCGTGTAAGGCCCGTCCTGCATCATTCCGCCGTACACCTGGTCGGAGCTGAAGCAGATAAGCTTGCGGTTTTTTGCCGCCTTTGCCAGCCACACGGGAAGCTGCACGTTGGCGCGGTATGACGCATCGGGATGCTTCTCGCACACGCCGATATCGGCAATGGCGGCGGTATGAACGATCGTATCCGCTCCGCTTTCCTCCACGATCCGTCGGACATCCTCCTCCGTTGTCTGCCGAAGAGACGGGCAGGCGATCACCTCGCGGCACTGCTGCATGATCTTTCCGCCGACAAAGCCGCTTGCTCCCGTGACCAGCATCATAGGAGCATTCCTCCTTTATAAAATGTGCATCGTTCGGAGCACGCGCTCCATCTGCCTGCGGTCAACGGCGCGGTTGACCTGCGCGGCGTGTTTCAAGACGGTACTTTTGAAAATCGCGCCGTGTACAACCCTATGAACCGTACACACGGGATACAGCCAGATGTGCCGTTTTAAAACGGGGTATCGTGCCGTCATCGCGGCGCGGTCAAAGCCGTAATCGTGCATCCACGCGTGCACGCGGTTTGTATGTGTGACAGGCTGTGCCGCGTGCTTCATAGCGTGGTAAATATCCTCTTTGCCGAATGTGCCGCTGTGAAGCACCAACGCGACACCGGTATCATTGCCTCGGAACAGGAGTCTCCGTCAAAAAGGATCCCGCCGACGGTTTGCACGGCACGGTCAAACGCAAGAAGTCCCAACTTCCCGAGCCATTTTTCCACACAGTCCCGATCGGTGACAGCACGCGAAAGACAATACATATCCCAGAACATCCTGACCCCCGCACCCGCATACAGAAAATGCTTGTACAGATGAAACAGCGTATACACATAATGCTCATTGACCGTGAACGGGACACGGCTCAGGCGGTCGAGCGTCTGCTGTTGCATTGTCGTGAAGCCGCCGAGCGTGGTGTGAAGCTCGACGACCGTTCGGGGCGGCTTTTGAAAGATCACATCGCCGTCGTGCGCTTGTGACTGTTCAAATCCCTCCTGCGTCAACACCGCCGTGGCGGCATCAAGCTGTTTTGCAGAAAGATACAGATCGAGATCGGTTGACGTGCGGATCCAGCCGTCGGGATACACCGCCTGCAAAGCAGTGCCTTTGAGCGGCACCACCGTCAGGTTCTCCGAAGAAAAGCGCAACAAAAGCGCGGTGGCGATCACATCGTTTTTCACCTGATGAAATGCGGCAACGGCGGCGGTATCATGAAGCGTGCGATACGACGCTTCGTCGGCACCGATGCTGTAAAGAGCACTGCTGATCAGCGTTTCGATACGGTGTGCCTTGGAAAACCCGAGCAATGCCTCCTCAGCGGGAAGTTGATCGCACGGCACGGGTCGTCCGTTTGCGGCATCTCCCAGCAAGCGGCAAGCCGCAAGCGCGACTGCAAACCGTTCCTTGTTCATTCTCTTCGCCTCCCCAAGCGTCGGATACCGTGAAGCAGGCGTTTGGTCGGCAACGAAAAGCTCCACACACGGCTGTACAGACGATACCCGAAAGACCGCACCGAGACTGTCCGCCCGTTGCGCGTAAATTCCGTCATCACGCCCAATATTTGAGAAGGCAACACCGCTTCCGGATGGAAATCATTATCGCCGCACGCCCACAGTCCGTTCTTATCGCAACCGATCAGGCGATGCAACACAAGCTGACCGTCTGCCCGTCGAAACAGCACCACATCCCGCTTGCGATATTCCGCGGCAGGCTCGATATACACAGTGTCGCGGTGATTGGTGAGAAGCGGCTCCATACTGTCGCCGTGAACGGTCGCCGCATAAAACCCGTTTTCGGCGATCAACCGCTCGGGACTATTCATCCAAAAGACCCGCCTCTCGCGCTTGCTGAAGAAACGCATCCAGATCGGCGGCAATGACGGCTTCATCCGCCTCAAATCTTGCCGTCAGTGCCGCAAGCAACGATGCCCGATCGGTGTCGGTCTGCAACAACTCCCACACAAAGGCGGCGGTTTTATTCAGAGTGATCAGGGTGTTGCGTGTATCGGCAAGCTCGTGAGCAGATACCGCGATCCATTTATCAGCAAAGCGCCTGAGCGCAAATCCGTTTTTGATTTTCATAATGTGCCTCCTATGGCAGTCAGCATCACCTTGACAGCATCCGTGGAGAGCGGTGCATACAACTGATACAGCGGACAGGATGTCGTGAGTGTTTCCAAAAGTGCCAGCACGCGCTCACGCTCTTCTTGTGCCTGCGGAAAAGCGGTGGCACAAAGCAGATGCGGCAGCATCTGTGCGGGAGTGAGCGGTTCTGCATACGCCCTTTCACTGCGTGTTAACAGCACCAAGCCCCCAAGCGGCGCACATCCGTTATAGCCCAGACGCTCCTTGCCGCACCACGGATTGCCGTAAGCGGTGATCTCATTGTCCCGAAGATGCACAAACAGCTTATCGCCGTTGAGAATGTGCACACGCTCACCCAGAGCGGTTTTCCACAGCGTTGCGTGGGTGGTTTTTCCTGTGCCCGACGGCGCGATAAAGGCATAGGCAACGCCGTCGCACACGACGGTTGCCGCGTGAAGCATCAGGCGGTCAAAAGAGGGCATCTGCCGTGCCAGTTCGCGAAGCAAAGCGGCAACCTCCCGCACTCCCTGCGATGCCTCGGGCAGATAGCTTGCCTCGTCATCCGCTTTCACATCCGAAACGATCAGCGACACCGATGCATCGGGCGCGATTTCATACGCCGCCAAAAAAGCGGCGGCATATGCCGTTTGCGTCGAACAGGCGATATTCAGATCGGCAATGCGGTACACATTCACGGGTTCCACCTCAAAACAGAATAAGCCCCTGTCAAGACAGGGGCTTGAAAACAACGATCAGAAAAACGATGAAAAGTCAATATAACTGTTATCGTGCATACTGAACAACTCGACTTCGTCATCCCCGATGCCCGAAGCGGTGATCACATCTTCTTGCGGAATCTCGCGGATCTCCATTTCGATGGATTCATAGGTCTCTTTCACAACAACCGCTCCTTACACACACTTTTTTCTATTATACGCCCTGTGTAAGGGAATGTCAAGCTGTCAGAACTTGCTGATTTTGCCAAGAATCTGCCGCATTCTTTGGGTAAAATGGAGATTGCTTTTTCCAATAAAGAAGCTTATGATATATCTTATATAATAATATATAATAAGTATTCCAAAACGGAGGCTGTGAATATGTTTAAAAAATGGTTGGCAATACTTCTGGCGCTTATTACCGTGATGACGATGATGCCGCTGACGGTATTTGCCGCAGAAAAAGACATCGTCACGATTACGGTGGTGGATCAGAACGGCAATCTGTTGCCCGACGCCACGTTGTCGGTATCACGCGTGTACCTGACAGTGGCGGGATTTCGCCGCACACAGGCGGTGACGGTAACCGCAAACGGTGACGGCACCTTCACCTACGATACCAGCAAATATTTCAGCGGCACAACGCAGTATTATACGGCAACGGCATCGTGCACAGATTGTCCGACGGTGTCACAGCAAATCGATCCCTACACCCGTTCGGTGCTGATTACGTTGACATCCACCGCTGTTCCGCAACCCGATGAATGGGCGGAATTTGATGTCTATTATATTGCTACCGGCATTACGCCCAACTCTTTTACCGGTGCCGGCGATCCTGCGGATTACGGCCCGTCGGGAAATGACGTCCCTCTTGTGACGATCAATGTGAATATTACCAAGCTGAAGAGCAAGGATTATGCCGATTGTGTAACGTATGAAGAAAACAAAAACGGTAACTCCTATCACTTTATCCCCGTCGGTAATCTCGATAATGACGCATCCCTGACGGAAGAGCAAAAGCGCACCTATATCAAGCCGTTCTGGACAGCGGTTGTGGAGTGTATGGATGAGGACTCCAAGAAAGCGTTTGAAGCAACCGGTCTGATGGATTCGTATATGAGCTACGTGCTCAAGAATCAGGGCAGTATTCAAAACCCCGATAACCACTGTGACGGTATCCTGACGGTGGATCCGCCGGTGTATGTGGTGGAAATGAACGACCGCGGCACGTATTTCGGCGGCTTTGCCAATGACGAAAAGACCTCGCAGTTTACCAAACTCACCGATGTTCTTACCGCTTACAACAAGCACTTCAAACAAGAGATCAACTGGGTTCCCAACGGTGACGGTACCTACAGCGGTTCCTATGTCGAAGGCAAATACCAGTATTATCTGAAAATCAGCCAGACAAATTACGGTGCAAACCTTTTTCAGCCCGCGCAGGGTGACGAATACGTTTCCTACAAAAAGCAAACCGATCAATACTACTTAGCAACCTTCGATGCGCAAACCGTGAAAATCGAGCAGATCGAATTCACCGTCTCCTACACGGACGGCGCGGACAACAACGTGTTCAACGCACAGGTCACTCCCGTGAAGGAGAACGGTGCTGTTCCGTTGTTTGACGGAGAGGTCGTTCGCGAGAATTACAACCACATCGGCTGGATGCTCGAAGGCGGCGACGGCACGGTGCTGTCGCAGGAGGATATCGCAAAGGCCTATGCCGCCGTTAACCGCGATCTTACCTTCATTGCCGTGTATGAGCTCAAGCCTGCGACCTTTGCAGGTGTGGTGGAGATCCTTCTCAACGGCTCATATGAGAACGGCACGGCACTCGGCGAACGCATGGATATCACCTCCTTACGCGAATCCGACACGGCGCTTGCCGTATCGACGGACGGCGTGACCTTTATTCCGCTCGACCGTACGGCAACGGGCGTGTACAGTGCCCACCTGGAAAACGGCACCTACCGCATCTACTACTATGACGGCGAATCCTATGAACTATCCTCCGAACAGCATCTGGACATCAGTGATGCACCGCGTACCCGTTATCTGTTCTTCAACAGTGTGGATTACGATTGTAACGGTGGCGTGAACGGCCCTGAGCCGTTACACGAAGTGCACCGTACAGGCGACGCGGTCTATGTGTCGGCATCCGTTCCTCAAAAGGACGGTTACCGCTTCCTCGGCTGGGACGATCAGGACGGCAAGCGTTATCAGAGCGGTGAGCTTCTTACGTCCGCGATCGGACAAGCCTATACACTGACCGCACAGTGGGAGAAGATCCTGTATGCCGATGTAGATGTCACGGTTATCCTCGATCACACGGCATCGGGCGGCGGTAAAAACACCAATTTCAACAAACAGCTGGAAATCGACCTGACCTATCGTCCCGTAAACAGCAACGAAGACTATGTTGAGGTCGTCGGCAAGGAAGCTGTCAAAACCGATTGGTATACCGACGGTTCGACCGTAAACGATGTCACGACCGTGACCTATGCGTCGCTGTTTGCAACACTTGATACGGCGCATGAATACGGTGCCAACGTCTTTCTTTCCGAATATGAGGTCACCGAGCGCACCGTCACCTCCTCGACCGATGCGCAAGGCAATGTCACCTATCACGTGACCGTGAAGATGAGGTTCAACCCCGATCAGTATATGCTGCAATACGGCATTGAAGAGCGCATTGACAACGACGCGCTGGTGCCGACCGCCGTGGACATTAAGGTGCTGACGTGGTACAATCCCTCATCGGAAATCGACGGTGCTCCCGACTATGACCTGTGGTATCCGATCTTTGAGCACGTGCACAACTCGCACGATGCCCTGTTCACCGATGTCAACGCAAGCGGTAATCAGGTCGGCTACGGCTCCTACAACGTGTGGGGCTGGAAAAACAAGGACGCAGGAGTGCCGTATTATTACCGCATCGGCACGGTCGGCTTCACTCTTGCCGACGGCACGGAGCTGACCGCTGTTACCGAGGACGGCATTCATTTCCTCTCGGTTGCAACCGCTGACGGTGCCTATCCCGCCGGTGCTTACACGGCAGTGATGGAGCTCGGCGGCGGTGCATTGCCCGCTGACGGTGAGCTCGGCGGTGCGTATTTCAACAAAAACGGTGAGCAAAACGGTTTGCTCACCCTGGTGATCGAAGCACATCCCTACACGGTCACTCTTGATCCCAACGGCGGTATGCTCAACGGCTCGGAAGACGCCGCTGTGCTGAAGGACCGCTTTGTGGTTCCTTCGCTCGACGCATACATTCCGACACGCGAGAACGCCTACGTCTTTGACAAATGGGTGCTTCTTGACGAAAACGGCAATCCGACCGACAGCACCCTGACAGCAGGAGAAGCCCTTACCCGCGATGTCACACTGGCGGCAAGGTGGAAAGAGCCTCTGACGGTGGAGGGACTTGTAACCGTCGGTGCTACCTATGAGCAGGTCAACGAAGACGGCTCCTCGTCGGTACAGGAGATCTATGAAGCCGACCGTCCGAAAACCGCCACGCTTCTGTTGCAAAAGGTAGATCCCAACGGCTACACCGAGACGGTACGCAGTAAAACGCTGACATTCGATTACACCGATGACAACTACTATTATCTCGGTACACGTGCTGTCGGTGTCGCCGCATATTCCTTTACGGATATTCCCGATGACGGTACCGTATACCGCATTCAGATGCTGTTGCCGAACTATCACTCGTTTTTCCAGAACGAACCCGCATCGGTGAAGAAGCCTCTTGACTATCCGACCTACAACGACACCGATTATCTTGTGGAATGGGGCGATATCGCTCCGTCCGTCGGCACGGCAAACATCCACAATCACTTTGCTCCCGAAGAATTTGAACTGACCTACACAGTGGATGCTTCGGCGATCGGTGAGGGCTTCCGTCCCGACAGTGCCGAGCTTCTCATCACCGCGGACGGCATACCGAGCGGCTATGTCCCGTCGGAATGGGCGGTTATCAGCCAGATGATCATCAACGATGAATTTGTCGGCGATGATGTGGCACTTGCCGCGGACGGCATCGGTCACGGAACAGACCGCGTATGGATCAGCAGCATCGACGGCGTAACCTATTATCAATACGGCATCCGCCTTTACAAGGTCACGACCGACGGCGTAACAGTTGAGTATTCGACCGATCTGCCGTATACGGTGAGCTACGAAGCACCTGCACACTATCATTACGGTGCGCAAAGCGAAGAGCTCAAAGCCATTCTCACCCCGAACACCTACGAGATCCGCTATGAGCTCGGCGGCGGAACAGCAACGAGCGACTACCCCACCACCCATACGTGGAGCTATGAAACCGCGTTAAACCTGACCGATCCGACCTTTACGGGCTTTGCATTTGCCGGATGGTATCTGGACAAGGACTTCACGCAGGAGGCCCCTGCGACGATCGGCGCGGACGTTGCCGAGGATACCACCCTGTATGCCAAATGGGTGCAGGTGATGGATGTGGTGGATCTCACGGTTGTGATCAACCACGTAACCGAGCACGGCGACACCGGTCTGACGGGCAACTATGACAAGACGCTGTACGCTCAGCTGACAAGCGACCTCCGCGAGAATGAGGGACAGATCGACCGCGTATTTGCCGATATGGACGGCTATGCCAAGGAATACCGCAACGGTATCTGGCATACCCACGGCGACAACGTGACAAAGGATGTGTTCCAGGTTCCCGCATTCTACACGGACCTGTCCGCCGACTACGATTATGCGGTCAACATATCCCTTGACGGCTACTATGTCACCGATAAGACCGTAACAAAAACCGCACAGCCCGACGGCAGTACCCTGCACAAGGTTGTGGTGGAGCTGCAATTCAACCCCGAACTGCTGATGCTCGATTTCTATGTGGAAGTGGAAGAGGATGTGCTTCCCAATCAGGTTCCCGTATCTGCAGAAGTCAAAGTCACCTGCTGGTATGACAGCACCCTTGAGACGGTGGATTGGCAGTGGTTCCGCATCACGCAGCACGCGGCAACCACCGTCACGGTAACGATCGATCCTACCACCCGCATCGGCCACGGCACCTATCCCGTATGGATGTGGTACAACAAAGAAGAAGGCATTCCGTACCACTACCGCATTGAAGTGCTCCAGCTCAACCTGCAGGACGGCACCTCGCCCCATATGACCGAAACGACCGACGATGTGATGTATCACGGCGGCGGCTATCACGCCTCGATCGAAACCGAAGGCGGCAGTGTGCCGACGATCCCCGATATCACCGCCACTACCGAGCTTGAGGGCGTGCACGGTATTGTAAAGAACAATGCGTATGTCCAGCAGGGCACCGTCGGCGCGGTGATCGGCCGTCACGATTCGGTGATCTTCCACGCCAACAACCTCGATTATGCAGGCGCGGATGCCTTCCGCACCTATTACCGCCACGAGATGCCCGATCTGAATGACGGCACCTATCGCCTGAATGCCGACGGTACGGTGAACACATTCTACGACATCCCGACCTTTGACTATACCACCCACAACAACTACATCTTCAAGGGCTGGTATATGCATCCTGTGCTGGAGGATACCCCGTTCGTCTGGGAGAACCACAGGTTTGAAGGCAGCGGTGATGTGTATGCACACTGGATCACTGTCGGCGATATCGAACAAGAGGAAACGGATTCCAAGGAAACGGCAACGGGCACCTATCACGAATACGACCTGACAGGTGTACAGATCCGCGACAAGGATAACGACTATATGCCGCACTACGGCAACCCCGCAAGCGGTCTGCGCTTTGTCTCGGTGCTGAGTGAACGTGTCTACGATGAGATCAATGCACTCACAGGTGCAAACGCCGAATACGGGTTTGTGATGGCGAAAACCTCGACTGTGGAAACAAACGCAGACGGCAAAGCCGATTACACGCTGCAATATAAAGCGGAAAATGTCAACGGGGTGAACACCGCAAGCGATTACAGCTATGTGCAGAACATCCGCTGTGACGGCGTTACGGATCACTTTGAGGGTGAAACCTACCGTCTGTATACGGCGGTCATCACCTACAACAATATGGAGGGTGCGGCGCTGGAGGCGGCATACGCCACTGACTTCACGGCACGCTCCTACATCCGCTATACCGATGCCAACGGTCTGCTCCGCACCTACTATAACAACTACACGGGCAGTTCCCGCGTGGCGGGAGGTTGCAATACCTCCTTTGCCGATGTGCAGGGCATCATGGGAGAATAAGCCTATGATACAACGGATTACTTTGGTTTGTGCGATTCTTGTTCTTGCCGCCTCTCTTGCGGGATGCGGCGGAACAGAGCCACCCTCTTCCACCTCTCCTGAGGCGGTCACAACAACGATGGCCGCTGACAGCGAGGGTGTGACATCGGTTACAAGCACCGTAATGTCAAACGACCGCACGGACAGCGTAACCGACACGACCGCATCCACCACAACCGTGACGGTGGTCAGCACCACCGCTACACAAACAACAACGGTTGCCGATGAAACAACCGCAACCACATCCGCACAAACCGCACAAATCACGACGGTCACCTCCTCGACAACCAAGCCGACAGGTGAGCCTGAGGTGGATTTTTCGGAGTTTGAGTAAAGGAGGACGCGACACGTATGAAACGCTTGGTAATCGCTCTGATTGCAACGATTTTGGCACTTTCTATGCTTCTCTCTGTTGCGGCGCTGTCCTCCCCTTCTCTTTTGCTCGGGGATCTTGACCGCGACGAACAACTGCGATCAACGGATATACGGCTGATGCTCCGCTACCTGGTCGGCTACGGTTCTCTGACCGCCGACGAACGCCTGATCGCCGATTGCGACGGCAACAACCGCGTAGACACTCTGGATGTGCGGTATGTACTGCAGGTGATGACAATGGATCGGACACCGTCCACCGTGACCGTCACGACAACCACTGTGGCAACCACCACGACCACCAAGCCTTCACTGGATGATGACGGCTATTACGACGAGGTCGTCAAGCCGTAACGAATGTGCTTTATAACAAAAAGTCCCGCGAGTATGCACAAAGCATACTCGCGGGACTTTTTTTATGTTTTAATATTTGCGCCATACCATACGGTCAACGATTCCTGTATAGCTCTGGATGATCTTGACCACTTTTGTGGAAACCAGCTCTTCCGTATAATCCGGCACGGGGATACCGTAATCGCCGTTACCGTTCATCGCAACGGCGGTATCCACCGCCTGCAACAACGACTTTTCATCAATGCCCGCCAGCACAAAGCACGCTTTGTCCAGCGCTTCGGGGCGCTCGGTGGAGGTGCGGATGCACACCGCCGGGAACGGATCACCCACCGAAGTGAAGAAGCTGCTTTCCTCAGGAAGCGTGCCGCTGTCGGAAATGACGGCATACGCATTCATCTGCAGGTGATTGTAGTCGTGGAAGCCCAGAGGCTCGTGACGGATCACGCGGGGATCCAGCGCAAAGCCGCTGTCCTCTAAACGCTTTTTACTGCGCGGATGGCAGGAATACAGAATCGGCATATCGTATTTCTCGGCGATCTTGTTGATGGCATTGAACAGCGAGAGAAAGTTTTTCTCGGTGTCGATGTTTTCCTCGCGATGCGCCGAAAGCAACATATACTTCTTCTTTTCAAGTCCCAAGCGAGCGAGGATATCCGATGCCTTGATCTCTTCAAGATTGGCGTGAAGCACCTCTGCCATCGGCGAACCCGTCACATAGGTGCGTTCCTTGGGCAGACCGCAGTCCGCCAAATAGCGGCGCGCGTGCTCGGAATACGCCAGGTTGACATCGGAAATGATGTCCACGATGCGGCGATTGGTTTCCTCGGGGAGGCACTCATCCTTGCAACGGTTACCCGCTTCCATATGGAAGATCGGGATGTGCAACCGCTTTGCCGCGATCGCCGACAGGCAGGAATTGGTATCGCCTAAGATGAGAAGCGCATCGGGCTTGATGGCGTTCATCAGTTTATAAGACGCGTTGATAATATTGCCGACCGTCTCGCCGAGGTCATCCCCCACCGCATCCATATACACCTCGGGATCTGCAAGCTTCAGGTCCTTGAAAAAGACGCCGTTGAGATTGTAATCGTAATTCTGTCCCGTGTGCGCTAAGATACAATCAAAATACTGACGGCACTTGCTGATGACCGCCGCCAGACGGATGATCTCGGGACGCGTGCCGACAATGATCAGCAATTTCAGCTTGCCGTCGTTGCGAAACGACACATCGGAATAGTCTGTACGGATACTCATTGTTTACACCTTCTCAAAGAATGTATCGGGACGGTTGGGATCAAACGCTTCGTTTGCCCACATCACCGTCACCAGATCCTGCGTGTCCGAAAGATTGATGATATTATGCGTGTAGCCGGGAAGCATATGCACCGCTTCGATCTTATCGCCCGACACCTCAAATTCCCACACCTCGTCCGAGCCGATGCGACGCTGTTGAATGAGTGCCCTGCCCGAAACGACCATAAAGAACTCCCACTTGGTGTGATGCCAGTGCTGACCCTTGGTGATGCCGGGCTTGGAAATGTTGACGCTGATCTGACCTTTGTCTGCCGTGCGCAACAGCTCGGTGAAGCTGCCGCGGTCATCCACATTCATTTTCAGTGCGAACGACACCTTGTCCTTGGGCAGATATGACAGATAGGTCGCGTACAGCTTCTTGGCGAACGAGCCGTTCGGAATCGCGGGCATCATAAGGCTTTGCGGCTGTGCCTTGAAGGCTTCCAGCCATTCCACGATCTCTCCAAGCGTCACATCGTGCGTGACGGGGACAAAACAAAACTGTCCGTCTGCATCGGTAATGGGACGCAGATCCTCATACAGGCAGCGCTTCTCATTGCCCTTGAGGGCTTCAAACATCTCGTCCACCAGATCGTCGATGTACAGCAATTCCAGCTTGGTCATCGGATCGTTGACCTGAATGGGCAGATCGTTGGCAAGATTATGGCAGAACGTTGCCACCGCCGAATTGTAATTCGGACGGCACCATTTGCCGAACACGTTCGGGAAACGGTAGACAAGCACCTTTGCGCCGGTTTCCTCGGCATACGCAAACAACAGATCTTCACCTGCTTTTTTAGAGGCACCGTACACGCTTTCACTGAAGCGTCCCGCAAGCGTCGCCTGCAGGGAGCTTGCCAGCATCACGGGGCAGGTGTTGCCGTGTTCTTTGAGCATATCCAGCAGCATCGCCGCCGAATCGCGATTACCCTGAATGAATTCCGCGGGATCCTGCGGACGGTTGATGCCCGCCAGATGGAACACAAAGTCCGCTTCGGCGCAATAGCCTTTGAGCTCCTCAAGCGGTGTGTCAATATCGCAGGTGAAGATCTCGCCGATCTCCACGCCGCGCGTGCGGTCTTTGCCGTCGCGCACCGCCGAAAGTGCCGCGACCAGGTTTTTGCCGACAAAGCCTGCCGCACCTGTTACCAGTATATTCATTTATTTTGCCTCCCACGCCGCCAGCTCTTCACGGATATAGCTGAGCGAAAGCAGCTTTTCTTTCACGCCCTCCACATCAAGGAGTGCCGTATTGTTGGAGTTGAACTCAGTAAGCGGATTACGCTGAACATCGCCGTCCTTGAAATACTTATCGTAGTTCAGACCGCGGCTGTCGCAGGGAACACGGTAAAAATCACCCATATCGGTGGCGTTGGCGCATTCCTCATTGGTCAGCAGGGTCTCATACATTTTTTCTCCG
The DNA here is from genome assembly GCA_015065805.1 of Oscillospiraceae bacterium. Lineage (GTDB taxonomy): Bacteria > Bacillota > Clostridia > Oscillospirales > Acutalibacteraceae > RGIG1959. The sequence goes on from SVPN01000009.1 coordinate 16,200, forward strand.
TGGCGAATGCCGATCACCTTGATCTCCGTGTCGGGAGCAAACAGCTCCGTCACCGCTTTTGCCAGGGTTTCGATCGTGCAGGCGGGTGCCTTTTGCACCAGAATATCGCCCGACACGCCGTTCTCAAACGCAAACAGCACCAGATCCACCGCTTCTTCCAAAGACATAATGAAACGGGTCATCGACGGTTCGGTGATGGTGATGGGCTTGCCCGCCTTGATCTGCTCGATCCACAGCGGAATGACCGAGCCGCGCGAGCACATCACATTGCCGTAACGCGTGCAGCAGATCTTCGTCTTTTCGGGGCTTACCGTGCGGGATTTCGCCACGACCACTTTCTCCATCATTGCCTTGGAGGTGCCCATCGCATTGACGGGATACGCCGCCTTGTCGGTGGACAGGCAGATGACATTCTTCACGCCCGCTTCGATGGCGGCGGTCAGCACGTTATCGGTGCCGATGACATTGGTCTTGACCGCTTCCAGCGGGAAAAATTCGCACGAGGGTACCTGCTTGAGCGCGGCGGCATGAAAAATATAGTCCACGCCGTACATCGCGTTTTTCAACGAGCTGAGATCGCGCACATCACCGATGTAAAATTTGATCTTGTCGGCAACCTCGGGCATTTTTGCCTGAAACTCGTGGCGCATATCGTCCTGCTTTTTCTCGTCGCGTGAGAAAATGCGGATCTCGCCGATATCCGTTGCGAGAAAACGGTTGAGCACCGCATTACCGAAGCTTCCCGTACCACCCGTGATCAGAAGGGTTTTATTTGCAAATTGAGACATTGTTTTGACTCCCTCTCTTTAAGTATATTCCACAGTGTATTGACTTTTTTTACGATTTGCCGCGCTTGAGTATTGCAGCAATCGCGGTTGTGATTGCCTTTCGCTCTTGCCGGTTCAATCCGATAAACAAGGTGAGCAGCAGATAAAGCACTGCCACGATGACAACTTTAACGGCAAACATCAGCCAGTTAAGCTCCGACAGGACAACATTCAGACCGCCTCCCAGTGCTATGGTGATCAGCATCGGGATACCAAGCGATACATAGCACTCTTTGACAACCTTTTTAATATTCAGGTTCAATATCTTGTAATATGCCGCAAAATACCCGATATTCCGCAACATATATGCCACAAAAATCGCAATGCAGGCGCCGAACACGCCGTATCGGGCGGACAACACAAACGACAACGCGACATTGATCACACCCACGATCAGGTTGGTGATTGCCTGAATCTTCACGTGATTCTTTATAACCAAAGCCGTATTGGCGATCTGCATCGGATAATAGAACAGGTTCGGAACGGTAACAAGCAACAGGCCGTAATACGCAACCAGATAAGTTTCATCCAGCCACAGCAGGATGAACTCCCTGCCGAGCAGCAAAAATCCGGTCGTGATCAAGCCGTTTAAGATGAACTGAAACCGTCCGACCCTGACGATCAGATTGTTCAGCTTTTCGGTGGCATTCTCTTGTGTAAATATTCTTGAAATTTTCGGCATGAACATACCGTTGAGGGCGGTGGTGATCATATGGATGTAATTCTCCAGAACGGAGATGATGCCGAAAGCCGCAATGGCAACACTGCCCGAGACCATTCCGAGGATGGATGGCGTGATACCGATAATCAGACGTTGAGACAAGGTGGATACCGTTATCCACAAGGAAAACTGAAACAGTTCGCGGAAGATGCCTTTTTCTTTATAGGAAAAGTCAACCTTGAGCGGTGTTTTCCTTTTGATGATATAAAACTTGAACGCCAGCACCAAAAGTCCCACCAGAACCTGCACACACACCAGTGTATACAGCCCGCCGTTACACACCAAAGCGACGACCGTGATCACCACGGTCAAAATCCGATAGAGTGCATCGGCAACCTTCAGTGCGATGAATTTTTCATAGGAATTCAAGATGCCCGTAAAGGTCACGCAAGGGAAATTGATCAGCGCAAACGCTCCCGAGATGATAAACACCACACGGAACCGCTGAATCTCAACGGAGGTCAGATTGGAATAGATCTGTTCCAGGAAAAAGGACAGCACAAACAGAATCACAAATATCACGGCATCGATGATCAGGTACAGCTTGTAGATGACACCCAGAATGCGGTTGACCTTGTCCTGCCTGCCTTCGGCAAGATACTTGGACACAAATCTCGATGTGGCGGCACTCAAACCGAAATCAAACAAAAACAGATTGATCAGCGAATTTGCCAGGGTATAAAGACCGTAATCCGAATCACCGATTTGCTCAACGATCCACGGTGTATACAACAAACCGGAGACGATTTTGATGGCAATCGTGATGTAGGCGATCACAGCACCGATTTTCAGTTCTTTCGTTTTGTTCATACTCTCTCTTCCCTATCCAACAAAGAGTTTACGCAATCTCCTCTTCATCGCCTGCCATCTCCTGACCATCTTACCGGGCAAAATCTTTTGGGCATCGAATGTTGCTTCCAACGTCGGATAATCGTCTGTTTGCAGGCGGTCAAAAAATTCTTTCCGACACGTTGGCATACTTGAAGGATACATCAGGCGGTTAAAGCGTTTCGCGGTATCCTCGACCGGCTTCGGTTCAAGAACAATCTCCTGTCTGACAGCCTCCGCCAGAGCCTTGCCCTTGGCAGAATTGACAAACAACGTGTTGACGCCGACCTCGTTATCCGTATCGTCCAAATCGTCTCCTATATAATCTGCCAATGTTATGTCGGAAGCCCTCTCAAAGGATACGAACGGGCAACGGTAGCAGCTTTCCCGAACGCTTAATGATGACGCAAACCAATAATACAACCCTGATTCCGTACTGTTGCGGACCGTTCTGTCAGGGTAAACAACCTGCATTTCAAAACACGCTTTTTTATTACGATACCCTCGGGTCTTGTTGCGGAAACTCACCGAAAGCGGTGCTGTTGTCGGATCTGTAAATGCAAGGTATTTGTCAAATATACAGCGCGATGATACGCCGTGGCAGACAAAGTCCACACTATACAGCTTGTCGTACGTCTTCCCCAGATAGGTTTGAAGTGCCGAAACCTGACACGGCGTTCCGATAAACAACACTGTTTTGTCTGCCTGCAGTTGTTCGCGCACCTGACGGTAGATGCCCACCGTATTGCTTTGCAGATACTTCGACCCCTTGAACGGTTCCAGCTCATCCAACGTGGATGCCAGCGTATGCTTCAGGCAAAGAGTATCATCAAACCCGCATCCCGCAACAACGCCGCCGTTTTTCACGATATATTCACTTAAAACACTCGCGATACCGCCCGAGGAACTATTGACAGCCGCCTGCTTATCCTGTCGCCGCGCCTTATACGCTTGCTGAATACGATGCGTTTTATAAGGATGATTCGCAGGGCAAACCTTCACGCAACGCCGACATTGAATGCACCGATCCTCGTCAACATAACTTCTGTAAAAGCCGTTTTCATCATATCGGAACGAAATACACGATTTCGGGCACGCATCCACACACGCGCCGCAGCCGGTACATTTTGCCGACTTGCAAATATCCATAACCGTCACTTGCTCCTTTCCGCTATCGGGCTTTACTTACGGTTTCTTATACTGCAATGCATCGGACAAAAACTGCCGATCGGCTTGCCTTTTTCGATCGAGAAGGCTGTGTGCCTTTTCAAAATCGATATCAAACAAAAACTCACGCGAAAACGGTTCGTTGGCATCCACCAACCGATCGCGCAATCCCACCGTGTTCAGGATCGTCACCAACCGATCGTTCATCCCCTTCTTGTCGCTCTTGCTGAAACGGCAAAGAGACAGGAACGGCGTTTTCAGGTTGATGGAAAATGCCGTGGCATGAAACGAATCGGTCAGCACCAACGAAGCGTGCTTGATCAGACTGATAAATTCCGCCGGGCCGGCATCAAAAATCTTCTCATCGTCGGAATCCAATTCTCTGGGGACAAACGGAATGCACACGACCTTCATTCCCGTCTGCTCCTTCACCGTTTGCTTAACGGTTTCGATGTAATCGCGTTCGCCGAATACGTAGCAGAAAATATACGGTTCTTCGATCATACGGGGAGCGGCGACCGCCGACCATTCCTCCGCATTCAGCAACAGCGTGGGATCCAGCACCACGGTCGCCTTCTTTTCGGAGACGGCATCGATGATGTCGGCACCCTTTTGTTCTCTTGTGGAAATGACGTCCAGACGGTTGAGAAGCGGTGCCATAAACGCGGCCTGCTTTTTGGTGACCGTTGAGACGCCGATACTGGAAGCATAGGAAATCTTCAGCGCGGTCTCAGGGGCAAACCCCGCAAAATAGAAACCGTTATCGCAATATAAATTCGGATTCCAGATCTGATCACTTCCGCACAGATACACATCGTATACGGGCGGGTTTTGCACATATTGTTCATACGAGGTATACCCCGTCTTATGAACGGTCAGATTTTGTTCCCGAAAGGCGCGGAACTTTTCCGCTTTTGCCTTGCGTTGCCCCGCATATTGATGATAAACTTTGCGCTTAGCAAAATAGCCTTTTGGATCTTTCAGGATGGCTGTCAGGTTTGCCCATTTACCCCAAAACTTTTTGGTGCCGTTTGGTTGATACAGAAAATCATTGGAAATCAGCTCACATGAACAGTGATTGGCTCGCACCATCTGTTGCAGTGCATACGCCTGCAACACACCGCCGTAATTATCACCGTAATAGGTGATCAGACCGACTTTTTTCATAACAACTCCTTATTTTTGCAAAAGGTTTTTCAGTTGCTCCGTAAACGATGTATGAAGTGTCTCCAGATGTGTTTTGCTGTCATAGCCGTCATCGAACGTGACCGAACGGATCACCTGCGCGATCTCGCTCGCATCCTGATGATCGTAATACGAAATGCGATCGCCGACAGCCGAGGTTTCTACCGCCGGAATGCGCACACTGACGACCCGAAGACCGTTGGCCATATACATCAACACTTTTGAAGGGAAGGATGTGGCGTTGAACCCGGCATCGGGCGGTTGCGTGCTCAGTCCGATATGGCACGCCTGAATGTAGGAATGAAAATCTTCACCCGATTTAAACCCGACATAGCGGATCTCGCAATCCGTTTTCTTCGACACATCCTCGATCAGTTGCCTGATCGCCGCATTTTCTTGTTCGTTGCCGCCTCCGAGCACTTCCAGGACATAGCGATCGTCAAGGAACTCCGCCGCCTCAATGGCGGTGTAAGCACCGCCCTTCGCCTTGCGGAATGTTCCCGCATAGACCACGTGAATCTTGTCATCCTCAAAACGAAATCCGTAATCGGGCAACGCCTGATAGGTGCCGTGAGACAGCACCGACGGTTTTTCGGTATTGACCGTCTGTCGGAGAAGCTCGGTAATAAACAGATAACTGTCCGCCGTCTGCAGATAGGCGATCTCTTCCTTGCGCTGTGCGGTATTGCCCGTGACATCGGAATAGAGCTCTTCCACCTCGATGGTCAGCTTGCATTTTTTGCGTTTTTGAATGCGTCTGATCACATCTTTATACGCAAGGGAATGGTACACAAGCAGGTGATCCTCCTGCTTGACGTGCTTCATCAGATATCGGGTGAATGCCCACTTGGTCAGCAAATGCCCGATCACGCGAAGCGGTTTGAACTTCGAATAAAACGACGGAAAGGTTTTCAGCCACACGCCGTTTTGAATCTCCTGCTTCCGACCGTTGAAAAAGCGATGCGCTTTGGTCTGTGCAGGAGAAACCACTTCAAAAGGTTCTTCTGAAATCTGAGAAAGTGCCGTGATGATATAGCCCATTTTATTCTCGGCGGCAGGTGCTACGATGCGCTGTTCGTTGCGGATCGCATCGCAATTATAATAGCCGATATAATACACCATATCCGTCACATCCCTTCCTCTGTATAAATCGAATCCATTTTGCCGGGAAACCCGTTGCCCGCTGTGCGCCGCGCGGAGGCATGGATTGTTGCACAGCTCCCGGCTCTGCAAAAGCAGAGCCGGTTGTATTCCGATGGGAAATGATCAGTTGAGAATCATCTTACCGGTGGAATCAAAGGTGTACTTGCCTGCCGCAAGGCCTGTGCCGTACACATACTCCATCGTGAGGTAAATGGTGCAATCTTTCGCAAGCATATTGCCGTCGCTGATGAAGTAGTAATCACCGTTCCACTCCACAAGCTGATACGCCTTCTGCTGCACGCCCTTGATGTAGAACTTGTCGCCCACAGGGCCGTCCTTGAGGATCATCTTACCCTCTGCATCAAAGTTGTAATATGCCGCAGGAATACCGTATTTCACCAGATAACGATCAAGCAGATACAGCTTTTTGTTCTTCGCGATCTTGTTGCCGTCACTGATGAAGTAGTAAGCACCGTTGTACTCCACAACCTGGTAAGCATCCTGACGGACGTTGTCGATGTAGAAATAATCACCGACAGGGCCGTTCTTGATGAGCATCTTGCCCTCTGCGTCGAAGGTGTACTTGCCCGCAGCCAGGTTGTATTTCGAGGTAAACTGCTCGCCGAGGTACAACTCGCAACTCACCGCAATCTTGTTGCTGTCACTGATGAAGTAGTAAGCGCCGTTATACTCCACAAGCTGATAAGCCTTCTGCATCACACCGTTGACATAGAACTTGCCGTCCACAGGACCGTTCTTAATAACGATCTTGCCATCCGCGTCGAAGACATACTTGCCTGCCGCAAGGCCGGTGCCTTCCACAAACTTCGCGCTCAGATACAGCTCGCAATTCGTTGCCAGCTTATGGCTGTCGCTGATGAAGTAGTAGTTGCCTTCCCATTCCACGACCTGATACGCCTTTTGCATCACACCGTCGATATAGAACTTGCCGTCCACAGGACCGTTCTTGATGACGATCTTACCGTCCGCATCAAAGGTGTACTTGCCTACCGCAAGGCCGGTGCCTTCCACAAACTTCGCGGTCAGATACAGCTCGCAGTTCGTTGCCAGCTTATGACCGTCACTGATGAAGTAGTAGTTGCCTTCCCACTGCACGACCTGATACGCCTTTTGCATCACACCGTCAATGTAGAACTTGCCGTCCACAGGGCCGTTCTTGATGATGAGTTTGCCGTCCGCATCAAAGTTGTAGGAGCCGACAGCCAGATCGGTGCCTTCCACAAACTTTGCGCTCAAATACACCGTGCAGTTTGTTGCCAGCTTATGACTGTCGCTGATGAAGTAGTAGTTGCCTTCCCACTCGACGAGCTGGTAGGCCTTCTGCATCACATCATTGAGGTAGAACTTGCCGTCCACAGGGCCGTTCTTGACGACCTTGCCGATCAGCTTACCGTCCTCGGCGAATTCGTACTCGCCTTCGGTCATACCGGTCACAGCGGTGTTAGGCTTGCCGACCCAGCACTTGCCGGTCACGGGCATAAAGTCATTGCCGATGTAATAGTAATCGTCGCCGACCTTGACAAGACCTGCCGCCTTGCATTTGCCGTTCTCATAGTAATAGAGACGGCCGTAAATGTTCATAATGCCGACGCCTTCCATCAGTCTGCCCTTCTCATCGAAAGCAAACGTGCCGCTCTCACCACGGATGGTGGACGGACCGGTTTTTGCCGCTTTGCTGGAGAAGTAGTACTGATAGCCGTCGATGGTCGTCCACGCATTACTAAGCCACTGACCGGCCCACATATACTGGATAACGCCGTCGTTTTCCACGAGCGTACCGCGGACAAGCAGGTTGTCTACGAAGGTATACTCATAGCCGTCAATGGTCAGCACGCCGTCAACCGCCGCGTAATCGGAACCAAAGTAATAGTAACCGGTGGTCGCAGCATCGGTCGTGTCAACATAGTTCCAACCGGTCACGAGTTTACCGGCCAGGATGTAGTAAACGTTGCCGTTCATTTCGACAAGACCGTTCACCGTGTACTTGTCGCCGCAGGAGCAAACCAGCTCGTTGCCGACAACGCCGTACGAATGTCCGGTTGCCTGCGTGGTGGTGCCCCAGTCGATCACGGAAGCACAGCCGTCGCAATAGGTGCGACCGGTGTAGCCGTCCTTCGTGCAGGTCGCCGCAAGATCGTCCATCGCATGAGCGTCATGCTGATGCCAATCGGACGGAACCACCGACGTGGTCATCGTTGTTGCCACATTGATCGAACCGCCGAAGGTGCCGTTCGTACCATCGGTGAACAGGATCTCACCCATCGTAACGTTCGCCTTCACAATAACCAGCGGATACGAGTTTGCTTCGAACTCGGAAGCTGTCTTGCCGGCAGCTTCTTCGTCAAACGACCACACACGCACGGGAATGCTGACGAGCGTCGTAGCCGTCGCATCCGCCACACCGGTCTTCTTGACGGTGATCAACGCCTTATTGTGGTTCTTGTTGATGGTGTAGGATGCCTCAAAGCCGTCCGCCACGATCATATGATCGAGTTCCCATTTGTTGGCGTGATTGAGTTGCACTTCCACCGTCACGGTGTCGATCACCGTGATGTCCGCCACATTGATGTCGGCATAATACACCGAGTCATACTCAGGCACATTGTTGCCGTCGTTGTGACCGCCGAAGGTCACGGGGGCAGTACCCTCCACCTTGAAGGTGGTGCTTTCTTTCATGACATTGCCCATATTGTCGGCGATCTCAAAGGTCACCGTATGGGTACCGGGCGTAAAGGCCGTGTCGGGAGCGCTGATCGTCGTGCCGGAAGCGGTCACGCCGTCAAGAGCCACGCCGTCCACATACACCTTCGCCGAATTGTAGTTCAGACCGGAAGCATTGTTTGCCACAAAGTCTGCCACCTTCGCATTGAAGGAACGCAGCGTTGTGCCGCTGATATTCACCGTCAGATCGGTGATGTTGGGGGCATTGCGATCGTCCACAGCATCACTGTAGTCGAGAGTGATATCATCAAAATAGATCATACCCTTGAAGGGTTCTTTTGCCTGCGTATAGAAACGGATGAACTGAGGCTCACGTCTTTGTGCCGTGTATTCATAGGGGTTCTGAATCGCCACATAGTTGTACGGAGTCAGGTCCATATAGCAGTACACCCAACGATCCTCGGGGATCTCTTCTTCCTTGCTCGCGGACAGCGTCTTGCCGGTCGTCGAGAGGATAAGATGGGTGTTCTTACGGGCATAGTTCGTCGAAGAACTGCCGCAATAAAGCTCCGTCTGCATTGCCAGGTTATGACCGGGAGCCAACTCTTCGGGGATGTAGACCCACATGCCGAGACGGGTAGCATTCATGCCGTTTGCCGTGTCACGAAGCACGGTCTGACCGCCGATATTGAAGAACATATTGTACGACCATTGACCGTACGATGCGCTGTTGATGTAGTCAAGCTCCACGCCAAGCGCATACTTGCCGTTCTTAACTTTGCCATTCTCAGCAGAGGACAGGAAGGTGGTCGTGTTGGTCGTGCTGGAGAAGTTGGAGCCGAAAGGATTGGCATCCAGAACCGGGCTGTTCGGAGTATGCTCCTTCGCCCACTCGATCATGGCATCCTTACCGAGCCAATGAGAAATATCGCCGTCTTCAAAATCGTAAAGGATTTCCGAACCTTTGCCGAATTTGATCTCCAACGATGTGGTGCCGAGATCTGCGTGCTTGTAGGTTGCCGAAATCACGGTTCCCGTCTTGGTCTGATCGTTTGTTGCCACAAACTCCAGACCGTTTCTGGTACCCGCGGTTTCGTCGGTAACCGACCACTCAAAATCATCGGCAGTAAACACGACATCAAATTCACCATAGGTGGCCTTGATATCCAGCACAACACTCTTACCGTAGGGGATCACGGTGCTGGCTTGTGCAAAAGAAACACTTTCGGGGTTCACGATGTGGAAGGAGGTCGAACCGACCACACTGCCGTTGTACTCCATCTCCACAGTCACTTCGCCGGTTTTGCCGTTCGACGTGAACACACCGTTTTCAATCGTACCAAAGGACGCATCCTTCAGGTACATGGTCGCTTCTGCGGGGATGTCCGCATGAGCGCCCGAGAAATCACGGCCGATCGCATCCACCGTCACCTTGGAATACGGCACATAATAATCGTTCTCCGTATTCAGATAAGCGTTGGAGAATTCACCCGTCGCCGGAGCAGTCGAAATGATCATAATGCCGTGGGTGTTCTGACGCAGCGAACCGTCGCAAGGTGTGCAGTTCACCTCAAGGTCTTCGCCGGGGCGCTGAGACATAAAGGTGGAGGAACCGCCGCCGTCACAGTTGGACGCGTACACGCAACCTGCTGCGATCATAACTTCGGCGCACTCATACATGTTCATACCCAACGAATACGGAGCCATACGACCGTCGTTCATCATGATGACGACCGTACCGTCCGCCTTAACACCGACAACCGAACGAGCGGCCGTATCCGTGCCGTGAGAAGGCGCATACTGATTAACGCCGTCCTTGACGATGTAACCCGACGAGCTGGGGATAACCTGATCTTCCCAACCGTTGAGGTCTTGAGCGGTGTTGATCGTGCGCATTTCAACCTTCGGAATGCTGTCGGGACGAGCTTCGCCGTTATCGTTGACATCCTTATGGATCACGATACACGTCGGGAAACCGACCGAGTGGTCAAAAAGCACATTGCCGTCAACCATCATAAAGCCGAGGGGCTCGTTGACACGGCCGGGATCCTGCACATAAGCAGCGGTATTGTACCAGCTCAGGCAGGTGTTCATCGCGCCAACCACATTCTCGCCCCATACATTTTCGAGGTATGCGGCATGCTCGGGAATGGTGGAAATCGCATAATTGCTCGTGTCCATATTGGTGTAGGAGCTGATCACACGGGTGTACGGATTGTTGATATCCGCTTCCATCAAATGGATAACCTGACGTCTGTCACCCGCATTGTTGTTCAGAACGATCTCGGATTCTTTAATACCGGGGGCAATGTCCCAATCGTTCTTGCTGATGATGTTGTAATACTCATCAGAGCTGGCGGATTCGTTGTGTGCATAGTCGTAAGCTGCTAAAGCCGACAACGGTACAAGACTCATCATCATGCAGGCTGCTGCCAACAATGCCACAAGCTTTTTCGCTTTTGTAAACATTTGCTTCTTCTCCTTACTGAATGATAGTAGTAGTTTTAACCCCTCTCCAAGGGCGTTTACTCTATCGGATCGATTTCCCCTTTCGATCCGAAAAGTAGACATATATAAATATCCATTTTGCCGGGAAACCCGTTGCCCGCTGTGCGCCGCGCGGAGGCATGGATTGTTGCACAGCTCCCGCCTCTGCAAAAGCAGAGCCGGTTGTATTCCAAAAAAGAATGATTGGTTAAAAAGCATCCTATCAGCTTGTTGCCGTCGCCGCCGAAGCGGGAAACACCGTTATAAACGGGATTCGTTTTCCGTTCGGTAGGCAAGAAACCGATGGTGCGTTTTCTGCTTTTCCGGCGGCGGATCTGCACGGTAATCGCCGTAGAGGCGACGAAGATAGGTGTCATACCCGACGGGAGCCGGGAAAGTGCCGTCTTCAAAGGTCACATCCACCGCACTTGCAAACACTTCGGCGGGAATGATCTCCCGCTCGCCGTAGATGCACCACGCTTTACATCCGAGATAGGTTTTGCCGTCCTGCTCCGCTTTGTTGCTTTGTCGGACGATGTTTTGCAAAAACGCCCGGCATCCCCGCATCTTGCAAAACAGCATCAGCACCCTCTGCACCGCACGCTTCACGGCACTCGGTGCATTTGTCTTGTGTAGCTTCGCCAGACTGAGGCAGGAAATATTCTTTTTGATGGTCTTCGCTTCGCGTCGGGCGGTTTCCCAATCGGAATCCCACGCATCCAGCGGAAACACATCCACATTCAACCCAAGAAGCACGCCGTTGTCCACGCCGATCTCATCTTTCACCGTCGTGGTATCGCACAGCTTGGCAAACGGAAACAAATAGGCGGGGTCCCGTTCGAACGACACCAGGCGCACCGTATCCCGATCCTGAAACAGGGTTATCAGGCGATCATAGTCCTCCCGCGGAACAAGCACATCCACATCATCGTCCCACGGGATAAACCCGTTGTATTTCACAGCCCCCAGAAGGGTGCCGTTGGAAAGAAAATACCGTATATGGTTTTCGCGGCAAAAGGCATCGAAAATTTTGAGAAGATCCAATTCAATTTGCTTGATTTCATCCAATGTCAAAGGATTCATAAAATCTCACATACTCCCGGAATCGTTCATTTTTATCAAAACGCAACGCCCGCTCGCGGCACTTCGCCGCCTCAAACGGTTGCGTTTGACAGATGCGCACAACCTGCGCGATCATCGCTTCGGTATCCTCCGCCTCCACCACAACACCCGACGATTCATCGATACATTCGGGACTGCCGCCCGTGCGGAAGGTGACCACCGGTGTCCCGCAGGCGTTTGCCTCAATATTGGTCAATCCCAGCACCTCTTCGCGCGTCGGATTAACAAACACATCTGCCGCCGTATAAATCTTCGCTAATTCAGTCTGATTTTGCGTGCGGTGAATGGACAGGATCGACGGGGGAAGTTGCTTGTCCACCTCGTCGTTGGTTCCCACCAACACCACCTGATATTGCTGTGGATCCAACCGTGTTGCAAGCTCGATCATCGCATCCAGTCCCTTGCGCGGTCCCCAGTCGAACGCCACGCCGAGCACGATCTTCTTATCGGGGGCAATGCCGTGATCCTCTTTGAAGGTATTGGCGGTCGGTTGAAACACCGACACATCGATACCGTTGTAAATCACCTTGACGGGATACCCTTTGAAAAAGGATTGCCCTGCCATATCCGCTGTCCATTGAGACGGTGCCACGATGGTGAGATCCAAGCCTTCAAACAACCGTTTTTTTCTCAAAAACACCTGCTTGCTCCGATCGAACAACCACGAATATTCCCGTCGTTGCACACAGTGTGAGCAGGTTGTCTGCCATTTGTTGCAATGATGCATCGCAAAGTGCGGGCAATATCCCGTGAACGCCCAGCAATCGTGAAATGTCCAGATCAGTTTGATGTTTTTTGCTTTGAAATAGGAAAACAACTGCTCCAGATGGCAATCGTGTCCGTGAAGGTTGTGCAAATGCACCAGGTCCGGTTGGATGCGATCCAGTTCCCGGATCATTTTTCGGGTGGCGGCGGCAGAATTGAAACCGTAATTACCAAACAATCTGGATTTGAGCGCCTGTATTTTGATATAGCGATCATCCGAGCAGGAGATGCCTTTCTCATAGCCGTTGGTTTTACTGCTGTAAAGAATATAATTTTCAATCTGCTGTTCGGTCAACAAGCGACTGATCCCGACACAGATCATTCCCGTACTGCCGACGCCGCACGTCGTATTGATCTGTACAATCTTCACAGCTTCCCCTCCTTCTGCCCGATAACACCTTATCCGAGAAAGTTATCCCAAGCCTCTACCGATGCGATCACATCGTTGACAGCCATCATCAACGCTCGGAAACGCTCCTGTTCCTGCTCCTCCCACATTTCATCGACGGATCCTTCGCAGGAGGTCACCGTAAACGGTACAAGGATATTATCCTTGTCGATATGACCGATCAGGGTGCCCTTTTCTTCGTTGCCGAAGTGAACTGCAAACACCTCGATGTCTTCCTCCCCGTGAGAATAGAAGAACGATACGGAATACACCCCATCCTGCTCGCCCGCCTGATGACGGACTCCCTCAAAGGAGGCAGGAAACTTCACCGTGCCGTAAGGCGTTTCGATTCCGATCATATCTTTTGCCGCTTCGTCTGTGCGGTCCGCATCCTTGGGCCACGTTGCCCACAAAACGATATTGATCGTCATGCTGACAGCAAGAGCCGCCGCAAGCACAAGAGAAATAAGCATTTGTTTCTTCATAACGGTATCCTTTCTCTCCGTCTTTTATGCCCAGAACGGGATGTACGGAACGGTGTCCAGTGCACTTACACCTGTCACATATCCGGTGTAAATGGTGCTGATATAATCCCAAAGGAAATAGACAAGAATAATCACACCGGCAACGCGGGAGATCCGCTTCATACTCGGCTTGGGAATATCCACCAACTTAGCAACGGTGATCGGTATAAAGACAATGTAATAATAATTCATACGCATCGCCAGGGTGTGCAACGGTGCAAAGCATTGCAACACGACCGTCAGCATCAGGAAATTACGCAATCCGAACATCTCGTCGTCCATTTTGGATTCATCGGAAACCACATAGGAAAACACGGCAAATGCCATAAACAGAATCAGCGACATATACGCGCCTGTTGATGTCATCTGAATGGCTTCATAGGATTCGTCGTATTGTGCCAACAACACGTTCAAGGCGCCGAAAATCTGACGGTTGAACACAAACACCGCCGCCATAATCGGCAACACAAACCACAAATGATTTTTCTTCAGGCGGATATGATACAGCGGATACATCGGCAAAATCATAAACGCCGAGTGATGAAATCCGAGTGCCGTAACCGCGACCAACAAAAACAGGATCAGTTTCTTTTTGCGTACGAAGAAATAGGCTACAATACCCAGCGAAACCGCAATCATCTGGCGGATGCCCGAAAACATCATCACAAAGGTGGACATCCCGACAAACAAAATGATCTTCAGATAGCTTCGGCGGCGATCCTCACAATACAAGATCACCATCGGGATCAGCGTAATCGCCGAAATAACCGCCAAATAAAACTGAAAGTTGTTCCACACCTTGGAAACCAACCAGTTCAGAAACCGAAACAGCGATTCCGAGCGCCATAGGTCAAAATATTTCATAGACTGCCGGGCATACACATCGAATACAACATGGTATTGCTCCAGATCCGTACCCATCCTATCCGAACGGCAGGCAAGCATTACATACAGAATGATGAAAAATACCGGTAACGCGACATTGTGCTGTCGGATATGTTCTGCCTGATACCACCCCACACAAAGGGTCGAGTGAGAGGACGTCGTGCGCTGAAATGCCAGAAACAGAAACAATACCGGGATGGTAATCAACAAATAATACGGTATCACGCACATATGCCCCCTTTCTTGTTTACGTTGTTGTCAGTTTGGTCAGATCCCGTTGCAGGAGCTGACCGATGCGATGTTTATCGTGATTCGTGCGTCCGCACATATACGCGCGCACGGCATATTCCTGCCGCAGTCGGACATCTTTCAGCAGTGCCGACAGCTTTTCAAACAATTCCTGCTCGTTATCCGCCACGACAGCCGTATCATAATCCACCAGATATTTGATGGATGCAATATCCTTGGGACCGACCGCCACGATCGGACGCGCCATTCGGAAATAATCCACCAACTTCGTGGAAAAGGATTGCCGCACCGTCAGGCGGTTTTTGAGGTCGGTGGCTTCCGCGTGCACCAGAATATCCGCTTCTTTCTGGATCCGCTCCACCTCATCCGATGACACACGCCCCATCAGCATCGAGGTGCCGTCTATCTCCAGTGCCTTTTTCATCGCCTCGGTGAGCGGCGTTGCGGAATAGATGTGAAGCTGTGCCCTGACGCCGTTCCGATTTACCCGCTCCAGCGCCGACGCCAGCATTCCAAGCGATTTCCAGCGGTTGGCATACAGATTGCCCGTATACACCAGCCGCATCGGTGACGCACTTGTTGTTTTCACGGGCGGGTCTGCGGAAAAATCCTCACCCTTGGTGATCACGGTGCACGGCTTGCGAAACGCCTTTTCGTAATCCGTTTTCTGCACCTCGGAGATCACATACAGCTTGTCCGCCTTTTTGGCAACCTTGCGCATATAGCGGCGGTTGCAAAAATGCCCGATCCAGTCAAACGGTGAAAAGCTCAGACGCTTGAGAGAATAGTTATTATCCCACGCATACACCATCAGCTTCTTACCGGTGATGGCGGCGATGTGCAGGATCAGGCGGTTGAGATAGATCTTTTCGGAGAGCACCGTGAAGATCACATCGGGCTGATAGTCCTCCACAAACGCTTTCAGCGAGGTCGTTTTCCAGCGCCCGAGTGTCCACAGCAGATTCTGCATCAGGAAAAAAATGTTCCAGCGTTTGGTTTTCACAAACCGCGCCGTGTTGTCCTCGGCCTTGGGTGCTTCGACGGAAGCCGTCGGCGAACACGCGATCTCCGCTCCCGCCGCGCCTTTGCCGCACAGCGAGCGTATCAGCATCTTTTCCGTGATGCAATAGCAACGGGAGACGGCGGGATCGGGCGTTCCCTCTCGGGTGCAGATACCGGCAAATTCCACATTCTCAACGCCCGAAAAGACATTCAGAAAGGTGTTGCCGATGCTGATCTCCTTTTGAATCGGCGACGCCGAAATAAACAGTACCCGCATTCCCGTCTTACTCCTCTACGAGATTTTTGATCATTTTATACTTGCCGCTCACTTCACGCGGGATCTCCTTCACATACTGAACGACCAGCCGCGTATCCCGCCCGAACGTATGCGTGAATTCCTGACGGATCAGCTCCTCGTGTTCGGGCTTGAAAAGGGTTTTATCCACTTCCAGCAGCAGGGTGACCTCCTCTTTGACGGTCTGCACAAACTGCGAATGGATCACCACATTCGGTAAATATTTCAACAGGTTGGACACATTACCCGCGTTGATCTTTGCCCCCTGCGCCGTGTACAGAAAGTCCAGCTTCCGTCCCTCGATCGCCTTGACGAGCGGCGAAGGATCCCCGCACGGGCACACGCCGTCACCGTCAAAGATCATACGGTCGCCGATGCGATAACGGATCAGCGGCGTTGCGTGCGTGGTAAAGCTGGTGACCAGCACCTCGTCGTGATCGCCGTAGGTTTCAAACACGCCGCTGGCAAGCATCACGTGAAGATGCTGTTCGGGACACTCATTCACAAACGGTGCGCCTTCACTGGAGGCATACTGATTGTACACCTTACATCCGAACACACGCTCCAGCAACGCCCGTCCCTCATCGGTCAGCGTTTCGGAGGTGGGGAAAATGGCCACGGGCCTGAATGTCAGCGGGATCTGATGCCGTTCAATGTATCCCGCAATGTCGCACATGGAGGTGAAAAAGCCGTCCAGCGCCTGCGGCTTGAAGCGATTGAGATCTTCCACATAATACCGCATATTCTCTTCGGTAATGTGGAAGGAGGAATAGATCTTTTGCTTGCAAGCGGCATTGTACCGCCAGAACACCTTTTTGGTCTGCGACGGCGGGACGATGTGCTTACCGTTGAAGGTCGCGCGACGCATTTTGCGATGCTCAAAGCCGACCTTTGCCTTGAAATGATCCAGCATCGCCATACGACGCATCATATCCCGATGAGTCATCGTGACCTGCAGGGACTTGCCGGTCGTGCCGCCCGTATTGGCGTGCCAGCACGGCTCGCCCGTATCGATGACGATCTCCTCCATCCGTTGACGAAGCATCTCCTTCTCTAAAACAGGCAGGGCCTTCAGATCCTCCGCTGTGCGGATGGCATCGATATCGACATCCTGATAGAACTCCCGATAAAAGGCGCTGTTTTCATACGCGAAACGGACAAACGCAATCAGCTCCTCCTGCTGATGCTGCCGTTTTTTCTCAAGCGACCACGTATCGTAGTCCCTCAGAAACACGCGGTATTCGTCATACGCCTTGCCGTATCGTTCACGGTTATTGAGGTATCCCTTGACGGATACCATCAGGTTTTGAAAAAATATAGGGGAATGATCGTATATCTTTTCAAATGTTCCCATTACAGATTCTCCTTATACCACGCAATAGCTTCGTTCAGACCGCAGGCAAAATCGTAATCGGGATCATACCCGAGCAGATCTCTTGCCTTTTGGATGTTCGCATTGGAATGCTTGATATCGCCCTTGCGGTCGGGGCCGAAGTTCGGCTCGATATTCTTGCCGAGCGCTTTTGTCAAGGTATAATAAATATCGATCAGATACTCTCTGCCGCCGTAGGCGATGTTGAACGCCTGTCCCGCCGCTTCGTGCGATGCAAGGCACGCTTTCAGATTCGCCTCGATGACATTTTCAATATACGTAAAATCACGTGACTGCTTGCCGTCGCCGTTGATGGTGGGCTGCTCGTCATTGAGAAGCTGCTGAATAAATTTCGGGATGACCGCCGCATAAGCACCGTTCGGGTTCTGACGGCGACCGAACACGTTGAAATAGCGCATACCGTAGGTGTCAAGCCCGTAATGCTTCGTATACTGCTTTGCCCACTCCTCGTCACAGCGCTTGGTCAGCGCGTAGGGCGAGAGCAGATTGCCCTCGATGCCCTCGGTTTTGGGCAGATTCGGCTCATCGCCGTACACCGACGAGCTCGATGCATACACAAATTTTTTCACGCCCTGCTGTCTGGCGGCTTCGAGCATATTGAGTGTACCGGTGATGTTGTTCGCGCAGTAGAACAGCGGCATTTCGATCGAACGCGGTACACTGCCCCACGCGGCTTGATTGAGGACATAATCCACACCCTCACACGCCTTGATGCAGGTGTCAAGATCCTTGATATCACCCTTGATAAACTCGTAATTCGGGTGATCGGCAAACATATCCACGTGCTCCTGCTTGCCGGTGGACAGATCGTCCAGACAGCGCACACGGTAGCCCATATTCAAAATTGCCTCGCACAGGTTGGAGCCGATAAAGCCCGCACCGCCCGTCACTAAAAACAGCGAATGTTCGTCAAACACCAAATGCTTATAGCCCATTGCTTACAGCCTCCAGTAGCAGTAGCCTGCGTCTTCATATGCTTTGCGGTCCAGAACGCCTTTTACGTCAAGGAGCACCTTTTTGCCTTGCCCGAAATAGCCGTCCACATCCGCCATCGTCAGCGACGCAAAAGCATCGTGCGACACCGCTAAAATCACCGCATCCATATCGCGGATCTCATCCATACCGACAAACTCCACACCGTACAGGTGCTTCGCCTCTGCGGCATCCGCCACGGGATCGGCGATGATCGGCTCGACGCCGTACTCGCGCAGCTCCTTGACGATGTCAAACACCTTGCTGTTGCGGGTGTCGGGGCAATTTTCCTTGAAGGTGAAGCCTAAAAGTGCCACGCGGGCATCCTTGACACGCTTGCCCGAAGCGATCAGCTTCTTGATGGCATTTTCGGCAACGTACTTGCCCATATCGTCGTTGATGCGACGACCCGCTAAGATCACCTGGCTGTGATAGCCGATCTGCTCGGCTTTATAGGTAAGGTAATAGGGATCCACACCGATGCAGTGACCGCCCACAAGACCGGGGAAGAATTTCAGGAAGTTCCACTTCGTTCCCGCGGCTTCCAGCACCGACTTGGTGTCGATACCCATTTTATTGAAAATGATCGACAGCTCGTTCATAAACGCGATGTTGATGTCGCGCTGGCTGTTTTCGATGACCTTTGCCGCCTCGGCAACCTTGATGCAGGATGCGCGGTGCACACCTGCCTCCACCACCAGCTCATACACCTTCGCGATCTCATCGAGCGATTCCTCATCCATACCCGACACGATCTTCACGATGGTCTCCAGGCGGTGCACCTTGTCACCGGGGTTGATGCGCTCGGGCGAATAGCCGACCTTGAAATCCACGCCGCAGGTGAGTCCCGACTCCTGCTCAAGGATCGGCACGCACACATCCTCGGTCACACCGGGATACACGGTGGATTCAAACACCACGATACTGCCCTTGACAAGGTTGCGACCGACAATACGGCACGCACCCTCCACGGGAGTGAGGTCGGGGGTGTGATCGTCATTGACGGGTGTGGGTACTGCCACGATGTGAAACTTTGCGCGGCGAAGAGCCGTTTCATCCGATGTAAATTCCACCGTTGTTTCACGGATCGCCTCATCACCGACCTCGTTGGTCGGATCAACGCCTGCCTTGTACAGCGCGATCTTCTTTTCGTTGAGATCGTAGCCGATCACCTTGATCTTTTTGGCAAACGCCACGGCAATGGGCATACCGACATAGCCCAGACCCACAAGGGACACCGCTTCTTCACCCTTGACAATCTTTTCATACAATGACATAACGGTCACTTCCTTATCTTTCCTTATCGGATCTTACCGATTTGATCTATATAGCATTTCACGACCGCCGCGCGGTCGAATTCTTTTTCCACTTTACAGCGTCCCGCAAGACCCATCGCCCGTTTTTGCTCATACGACAAGGCGATAAACTCACGGATCGCACGCACTAAATCGTCGCCGTCGTGCGCCTTGCACGCAATGCCCGACACGCCGTCGTCGTAGGTCTCGCGGCATCCTGCCACATCGGTGGCGATGATCGGACGCGCGCACGCCGCCGCTTCCAGCAACACGTTGGACATTCCCTCGTGATACGAGGCGTGAATGATGGCGTGCGCATCCTTCAGGTATGCGTGTACATCCGATTGCTGTCCGAGATATTCAATATCGCCCGCTTCCTGTGCAAGGCGGATCTGCTCTTCATAATCGCCGTCAAATCCGCCGATGATGCGGAACACCGTCTGCGGATACTCCTTACGGATGATTTTGGCGGCATACAGCACCTCGTCGGCGCCTTTATCCTTCATAATACGCCCGATATTGACAAACACAAGCGGTTCTTCCTTTGCGGGGTAGTCCTCCGCTTGGTGTTCGGCAAGGTTGACGCCCGAACCGGGCAACATCACATAATTGTCTTTCACGATGCCGTTGGACACCATAAACTCACGGTTCTCCTCGTTCTGGAAGAAGACCGTGTGCGCCTTGCGAAGGCCGTGTCTGTACAGGAGCTTGAGAAACTTCTGCATCAGCCCGCCGTTTGCGATCGCCGTGCCGAGCCCCGTGATATTCGCCATATACGGAATGTTCAGCGAGGCGCACGCCATTCCCGCATACACATTGGGCTTGACGGTGTAGGTCAGCACCACATCGGGCTTCACGGATTTCAGAAGCGATTTGTAATAGGAGATCTGCTTGAGCTCCGCAATGGGGTTGGTACCGTGACGGTCGAACTCGTACGGGTGAAACACGCATCCCATCGCCTGCAGATTGGCAACATATTCGCCGTCGGGCAAGCAGATATGTACCTCGTGAAGTCTGAGCAACGCTTCCACCAGCTCACGACGGAATTTATATAAACCAACATCGTTGTTGGCAACGATCATTACACGCATATATCTGTTCTCCCTATCCTCGGCTGAGCGTTGCGGGAACGCCCTTGTACACACCGCTGACCGTGAGGGTCTTCACCACCACAGCCCCCGCGCCGATCATACAATCGGCTGTAATATCGACATTGTTGATAACCGTCGCACCCGCGCCGATCCAGGTGCGTTCACCGATGTGCACCGTCCCGCAAACGTGCGCCCCGACCGACACGTGAGAAAAGGCTCCCACCGTGCAATCGTGATCCACCGACGCGGCGGTATTCACGATCACGCCGTCGCCGAGGGTGGTATTCGGGCAAAGGATCGCACCGGCCGCGACCATCGTACCGCGACCGACGGTCACATTGCTTGCGATCACCGCCGACGGATGGATCAGTGTCACAACCGATGCCCCCGCCTGTTCTAACTGACGCTGGATGCGTTCGCGGATACGGCTGTTACCGATCGCGACAAAAAAGTCCGCGGTTTCTATGTAGTCAGCGGCATCCGCCACCGTGCCGATCACGCCGTCACGCGGTGCATCGTCAAGATACGCGATATCGGTGTAGCCGATACGTGTCGCAATATCCGCCGCCACACGCCCGTGACCGCTCGCACCGACGATCAATAACCGTTTCATACGCTTGCATCTTCCTTTTGTTCGCCGCCGCTTTCTTCTTCGTACAACGCCTTGATCATTCCGTTGATCCTGTCCACACGGAACTGTTGTACATCCCGACGGTTACGTTCTCCGTACTCCTGCCGTTTGTGCGGTGAGGTCACCACCGCGTCCAATGCCGCGGCAAACCCCTGCACATCCTCGGGACGGCACAGATGGCCGTTCACGCCGTCCTCAATGTAATCGTTGACGCCGCGGATATCCGAGGCGATTACGGGCAGTCCGCTCGCCATCGCCTCCATCGGCGAAACGGCAAGTCCTTCCCGCTTGGACGGGAAGCAAAAGGCATCCGCCGCCGCGCACAGGATCGGCACATCCTTGCGGAAGCCGAGCAGATGCAGCTGTTTGCCGATACCCAGCTCTTCGGCAAGGGCGGTGAGGGTTTCCTTGTTCTCACCCACACCGGCTATCATATAGTGAATCTGCGGATCGTTCAATTGTGCCATCGCCCGCAAAATCACCCGATGGTTTTTGTTGTCGTTCAGCTCACCCACCGACAACAGCACCGTCGCGTCCTCAGGGATCCCCAGTCCGCGGCGGATCTCAGCCTTATCGATGCGGATATTCTCAAACCGCGAAAGATCCACGCCGACGCCCGGAACGTGCTCCACACGCTTTGCCCTGAGCTTTTTGCCGGCAATCGCATAATCCTCTTTGTTGATGGTAACCAGCACATCCGTATAGCGGGCGCACAGCTTTTCCACGGGGTAATACATCAGCCAGTTGATCAGCGGCGCACCCTTGAAAAAATGGAATCCGTGGGCGGTGTAAAACACCTTGGTGCCTGCTTTACGCGCTTTGCGGCACGCTAAGCGCGTACACGCCGCCGCAATGGGCGTATGGCAGTGCACAATATCGTACTGCTCCTTTTCCACCAGACGACGGATCTGTCCGATGGCTTTGATGTTCCCGTATTTCAGCGGCGAACGCGAGCAGTCGATCGGATGCACACGGCATCCCCACTCAAGATAGCATTCCCGGATCTTGTTCGGCTCACTGCACGCAATGTCCACGGTGTGACCGTCATCCAGCAATGAGCGGATCAGATCGGGAAAGAATATCATCGTTTGTGAAATAGTGGTAATGTACAAAATTTTCATTTTGTGTCACTCCTATACATCGGCACAGCCTGTCTATGTTGCAAAGCGTGACGGGTATCACAACATCCGTGCCGATGGTCAATACGCATATTTCAAACGTTTGCGGTTTCCTGTTGTTCGTCTTGAACCGTTCCTGTGAACTCTTCCATTGTAGCGGAGGTTTCCGAGCTGATGCCCTCGCGCCTGAACACCGCTTTCACGGTGTCAAAAATGATCGTAACATCTCCGATAAAGGTGATGTTGTCCACATATTGCACATCCAGTGCAAAGCGCTCCTCCCACGTCAGTGCATTGCGGCCGTTCGCCTGCGCAAGCCCCGTCAGACCGGGACGCACCTCGTGACGGCGACGCTGTTCTTGGCTGTAAAGCGGAAGATATTTCACCAAAAGCGGTCTGGGACCGATGATCGACATATCGCCGATCAGAATGTTAATGAGCTCGGGAAGCTCGTCAAGCGATGTACTGCGCAGAAAGCGCCCGTAGCGATTGAGGCGTACCTCATCGGGAAGCAGGTTGCCGTCGTCATCCCTGCGGTTGTCCATCGTGCGGAATTTGATCAGACGGAAAATGCGTTCCTCACCCGTTTTCGGATCGATCTTTCCGGGACGGCGCTGGGTGAAAAACGGATTACCACCCATCGCGATCGCACCCGCGATCATCAATATAAGTAAAATGGGGGACAAAACGGTCAGTGCCGCCAGCGACAGCACGAAATCCAGCGCCCGTTTCAAGCCTTTTGCATACATAGTCCGTTCCTCACAGGCACGCACGGATCGCGTCGATCACGTACTGCAGATCGTCTTCGGTCATCTTGATGTCGGACGGGAGACACAGACCTCTTGCGAAGATGTCCTCATTCACCGCTTTGTCGGCGACGGACACAAAGTCTGCATCCTTGAACACGGGTTGCATATGCATCGGCTTCCAGATCGGGCGGGTCTCGATGCCCTTCTCCTTGAGAGCTTCCAGCACCGTGATCGGGCTGATGCCGACCTCCTCGTTGATCAGCATACAGGACAGCCAGCAGTTGGGAACCATGTCCTCCGTGAACGGATTCATCGTCACGGGCAGGTCGGCAAATGCCTCTTTATAGCGGTTGTAGATCGCCGTTTTCCTGTCCACGTGCTCCTGCAGATGCAGCAGCTGACCGCGACCGATACCCGCACACACATTGCTCATACGGTAGTTGTAGCCGATCTCCTCGTGCTGATACCAATAGGCATTTTCACGCGCCTGCGTTGCCCAGAAGAACGCCTTGTCGCGGGCTTCCTTTTCTTTGGTGATCAGCATACCGCCGCCCGACGTAGTGATGATCTTATTGCCGTTGAAGCTCAGCACGCTGTAGCGACCGAAGGTACCGCACCGCTGTCCCTTGTAGGAAGCGCCCAGTGCCTCCGCCGCATCCTCGATCAGCACGGCGTTGTGCTTTTCACACACCGCCAGGATGGCATCCATCTCTGCGGGAGTGCCGTACAGATGCGCCAGCATCACCGCTTTCGCCTGCGGGTACTTCTCAAATGCCTTCTCTAATGCCGCCGCATCCATATTCCACGTGCGGTATTCCGAGTCGATGAACACGGGAACGCCGCCCTCATACACAATGGGATTGACCGTTGCCGCAAAGGTCATATCCGAGCAAAGCACGACATCGCCGCGCTTGACACCGGCAAGCTTCACCGCCAGATGCAGTGCCGCCGTACCCGCCGAAAGGGACAAGCCGTAAAGCGGCTGATCGCCCTTGAGCACCTCTACGATCTCCTCCTCGAACTTGTCACAGTTAAAGCCGAGAGGCGCGATCCAGTTTTTCTCAAATGCTTCGTTGACAAATGCCAGCTCTTCGCCGTGCATTGTCGGCGTGGATAAAACCGTGTGTCTTTTCATTTTCTCCGACCCCTTTTTTCAACATCTTCAGCGCGCCGATACGGCACACTATCCCAATTTTCCGATTATTATACATAATATATAATATCACAATCTTTTGTGTATTTCAAGTGAAAACCCCCATTTTTTACATTACATTTGCGGTTTCGCACGTCGCTTATGCCGCGTTGTTGCCTGACGGCTCTGCAAGCGTTTGTGCACTGCGCAACATATTTTCGGCAAAAACGGCGTATCCGCGTGTCGGATCACCGATAAACACGTGAGTTACCGCGCCGATCAGCTTCCCGTTTTGCACGATGGGACTGCCGCTCATACCGCACAGCACCCCGCCCGTTGCCGCTAAAAGCTCCTCGTCCGTCACGCAGATCACCATATTCTGCGTGGGCACACCGTCGCGGTAATCCACCGCTTCGATTTCAATGTCATACGCCTTGGGCTCGGTGCCGTTGACGGTGGTGATGAGCTGAGCCGCGCCTTTTACCGCTTCCTGCTTATAGGCGATGGGCAGAGTCGCAAAGGCATCGGGCTGTTCACTGAGCACGCCGTACAGCCCCGTATCGATGTTGGTCATCAGCACGCCCCACGAACCGCGCTGAAAGCTCCCCAAAAGCTCCCCGGGAGAGCCGACCTGTCCTTTTGTCACCCCAAACACGGAGGCAGGCACGATCTCTCCCGACGAAATCGGCACACGCTCTCCCGTATCGGCATCGTTGACGGGGTGTCCGAGCCCCGCAAATACCCCGCTTGCCATATCGTAAAAGGTGAGCGTGCCGATGCCTGCCGCACTGTCGCGGATCCACATTCCTGCCTTCAGAGCCCGTTCCTTCACCGACGCAAGCGGTGTCAACGCGGCATCAAACTCCACCTGTCCGCGCCGCACGCGCAATGTCAGCGGATGCCCCTTACTGCCCTCGATGATCGCCGACACCTGCGCATTGGATGAGACCTCTTCCCCGTTGATGCGCAAAATGCTATCACCGACCCGCAAGCCCGCCAGCCGTGCGGGACTTTTCGGGCCCTGACGGGTATCCACATCGCTGATACCGACCACCAAGACCCCTTGCGTAAACATTTTGATGCCGAACGGCATTCCGCACACCGCCACATCGGGGCGTTCCTCCACTGTTACCTGTACCTCACGCACGGGAAATATACCAAACAGCGACACCGTCGCCGAATAGCGTCCGCCGTCGTGCGCCTGCGTCTGCCACGCGCCGCTTTCGCTCACCCCTGCAAGCGGCAACGGCAGTCGGAGGGATTCGCCCGCGTCCACCGAAAACGCCGTCGCCGTTACGTGATCAACATACGCGATCCCTGCAAATACCGCCGTGCACACCGCGCACAGCATCACCGCCAACACCCGCATCGTCCGTCTCATACCGTCATCCTCCTTGCTGTATTACTGTTCCGCAAAACAACCGCCGTATACATTTTTTAAAATTTTCGCTTTGTTCATTGTGTTTTTCGGAAATTTAAGGTACACTATAGAAAAAAGGAGGGATGACGATGCGTGTAGCGATTATCGGGACGCGATGTGAGGAGCAGGATCTGCCCGCTCTCATCCGCGAGCATCTGCCGCCCTATACGACCGAGATCGTCAGCGGCGGTGCCAAGGGCGTTGACTCCGCCGCAAAAGCCGTTGCCAAGGAGCTGGGCATCCCGCTTAAGGAATTCCTGCCCGATTACAACACCTACGGCAAGCGCGCACCGCTTGTCCGCAACGATGCCATCATCGAGTATGCCGATATGGTGCTTGCCTTCTGGGACGGTGAATCCCACGGCACGCGCTATGTCATCGGCGAATGCATCAAGCGCGGCAAACGCGTCGTTTACATTCCTCTGGAAGGAGACTGAACATATGGATTCCGTAAAAGGTATGGTGGAGACCACCATTCAGCTGACCAAAAACAACTGTTACTATATGACGCACGGCGTCTGCTCATTATCGGTCGTGGAGGATCATTTTCTGTCCCCCACCGAGCGGCTGTCGCAAAACGATCTGTTCTACTGCCCGCATCTGTACAACCTGATGGTCGGGCGGGAAAAGGAAAAGGCGATCCCCGCTGTCCCGTGTGACTGCGGCCACGTGCAGATCCTCGGACAGCACCAGCGTGCCTGCATCGCCGAGCGTAAGGGACTCACCCTGCCGCTGGAGATCAACGATGACAAAAAGGAACGCGCGCTGTGCGATGTATGCGGCGGTCAGACCACTCTGCACGACAAGGAGGAAACCGGTAAACGCATCCTGTCGGTGCGGGTGTATGCGGTGAAATCCAAATGATGAAGACTTGCTGCGGTCTGACTGATCGGGAGGTTCTGGAACGCCGGCAAAGCGGACGCGTCAATCGCACAAAGGCCACCGCACAAAAGCCTGTTTTCCGCATTGTCGCCGAACACCTCTTCACCCTGTTCAACGCCGTCAACGCCGCCATTGCCGCGGCGTTGATTTTTGTCGGCTCCTATCACAATCTGCTGTTTTTAGGAGTCGCGATCTGCAATACCGCCATCGGGATCGTGCAGGAGCTTCGCTCCCGACGCACGCTGGCAAAGCTCTCACTTCTCCACGCGGCAAAAGCGCGTGTCCGCCGTAACGGCAAGGAAGTCACCGTTCCTGTCAGCGAGCTGGTGGAGGACGACTGCCTGCTTTTGGAAAGCGGCGATCCGCTTGCGGTCGATGCCGTTGTACAAAGCGGTCTGCTCGAGGTCAACGAATCGTTGCTGACGGGCGAAGCCGCCACGGTTCAGAAACAGCCGGGGGATCCTCTGCTGTCGGGTAGCTTTGTTGTCAGCGGCAAAGGCGAAGCAACCGCCACCCGCGTCGGCAACAACGCCTATGCCGCCGCGCTTGCCGCCAAAGCGCGCGTGTACAAGCGTCCGCGTTCGCGCCTGCTGTCCGATGTCAACGCCGTCATCCGCTTCACAAGTCTGTTTATGATCCCGTTCGCGGCGTTGTTGCTTGTCCGCGAACGGTTTTCGGCATCCTTTGACCTGCAGGAAGCCGTCACCTCCACAGCCGCCGCTCTTTTGGGAATGATGCCGCAGGGACTGATCCTGCTGACCGCCGTTGCCCTGATGGCAGGCGTGCTCCGCCTTGCCGAAAAGCGCACCCTTGTGCAGGAGCTGTACGGCGTGGAATCGCTGGCACGTGTCTCTCTTCTCTGCCTGGATAAGACCGGCACGATCACCACGGGACACCTGACCGTCTGCAAAACCGCGGTGCTGTCCGACCGCTTTGACGAAGCCGTCATCGGTGCGGCGATCCGTGCCATCGGCGACAGCAACCCCACCGCGCAAGCGGTGTGCCGCCGTTTTCCCGTCGCCTCGGCGGTAACGGCAGAGGAATGCCTGCCGTTTTCATCCGACAGAAAATACAGTGCCGTCCGTCTGCGCGGCATCGGCACCGTTGTATTCGGTGCGCCCGATCGCCTGTTTGCCGCCGATACCCTCCCTCGGGAGGTGCTGTCCGAAGCGGCAAGCGGAAAGCGCCTTCTTGCGGTCGGCTTTTGCGACGCTCCCACCGCGGAAGAGGCACTGCAAAGCCTGACACCGCTTGCCGTTCTTGTATTGGAGGATGAGCTTCGCGATAACGTGCAAGACATCCTCGCCTATTTTCAGCAGGAAGATGTGACCTTGCGTGTGCTGTCGGGCGATCACCCCGACACCGTTTCCGCCATCGCCGCGCGTGCAGGACTGCACGGTGCCGAAAAAGCCGTGGACGCCACGACCCTCACGACCCCCGATGCCCTGAAAGCGGCGGCACGGGAGTATGTGGTGTTCGGGCGTGTCACACCCGAGCAAAAGCGTGATCTCATCCGTTGCTTCAAAGAGCAGGGACACGCTGTCGGTATGACGGGAGACGGTGTCAACGATGTGCTTGCCCTCAAGGAAGCGGATTGCTCCGTTGCCATGGCGGCAGGAAGCGACGCGGCAAAGCAGGTGTCCCGCCTTGTCCTGCTGGATTCGGATTTCGCCGCACTTCCCGTTGCGGTCGCCCGGGGCAGGCGCGTCATCAATAACATCACGCGCACCGCCTCGCTGTTTCTTGTCAAAACGGTGATGTCGTTCCTTGTCACGCTGTGTGCGGTCGCTTTCCCGATGACATACCCCTTTGAGCCGTTACAGCTGACCCTGATCGGTATGTTTGCCGAGTCCATCCCCGGCTTTTTCCTCACGCTTGAGCCGAATGACGAGCGTGTCAAAGGACGGTTTTTGCAAACGGTACTTGTCAATGCCGTGCCGAGCGGTGTGATGATCGCGCTGTCGGTCGCGCTGATCCAACTGCTTGTTGCACCGTTCTTCTCCCTTTCAGCGGTGCAAAGCTCCACCCTTTGTGTCTATGTCACGGGGTTTATATGGCTGGTTCAGCTGTACCGCCTGTGCCGCCCGCTCACCGCCATGCGGCGGTGGCTGTGCATCCTGATGACCGTCGGCTTTTTCGCAGGTGTTCTGCTTTTATCGGTTCTTATGCCCGCAGTATTCGCCTTGCCGACCGTATCGATGCTACTGATTTTTGCCGTGTTCGCGGCAGGTATCCTTCCGCTTGATGCCCTGCTTGACAGGCTCACGCGATGTATACGGAAATAAAACGAAAAATAATCCCCGCGGCGGTTTGCAAAAACCGCCGCGGGGATCGCTTTTTATAAGGCATTTGCCAGCGCTTCCGCTGTCTGATAGCGTTCGTTCGGGCTGACCGACGTACATTTGCGCACCACTCTGCCGATGTGCCCGCGCGCGATGTCCTCGGTCGGATGCTTGCCTGTGACCATCACATTGAGCAGTACGCCCGCCGCATAAATATCCGTGCGGGCATCGCTCTGCGAAAGGCCGAGCTGTTCGGGAGAGGCATACCCCACCGTGCCCATCACGACCGTATCCTTTGAGCCTGCAGACACCTTACGCGAGGCATTGAAATCCAGAAGCACGACCCGTCCGTTTGCCGTGACCATCACATTTTCGGGCTTGACATCGCGGTGGACGATATTCCTCGCGTGAAGCACCGTCAGCGCACGGCAGACATCCTTGATCACCTTGACCGCTCCGCGCGGGTGATAGCGTCCGCCCGCCATCACATCCGCCACCGTCACGCCGTCAATATATTCCTCCAGCACGATCTGCCCATCCTCCAGCGTGATGGCATCGTACACCTCGGGCAGTGCCTCGCAACGGATGCGGCACAGCAATTCATACGCCGCGACAGGTGCAGGCAGAATGTGCACCACCATATCCCGTGCCTTCTCACGGTGTCGGACGCGCAGGGTACGGCAATCGTTTTTCTCCGCCAGCACCGTTACAAGGCGATAGGTCTTAAGCAACCTCGTCATATACTGTTCCCTTGTCATGTCAGCTCGCCACCGTTCCATTCCCGATATTCGGCGCCGAACCAGTCGGACGCTATGTTACGGTAATAGCGGAAATTGCGGTTGTCGCAATCCTGCGGACAATGAATCGTCAGCGTGCCTGTACGGCTTTCAACGGGCGCAAACGCTTCCGAATAGGTGAAAACCGAATCGATAAAATAAATATCCGTCAGATTCGGGCACGCAGAAAAAGCACCGTTATTCACCGTACTCACATTGTCCGGCAGTATCACCACGCGGACATCTTCGCCCGAAAATGCTTCCGGTGCGATCGCCACCACGCGTTTGCCGTCAATCGTGTTGGGTACGCGGTAAACACCGTCCGAAGACGGTGTGAGCACCCCCGTAATAACCAGCACATCATCGGGAAGCGCGATCGTCAATTCCAGATACACATCGTCGCGCGTGGCATCGCGGTAGGTGTAGGTATCGGTACCGACCGAAGCCGCCGTCGCGGTCGTACCGGTTGATATCGTTGTCATCGGTTCGGTCGCAGTGGTTTGTGTCGGTCGGCCGACCGCATCGTTCATCGCAGGCGGCGCGGCGGTTGTGCCCAAGGCCGTAGTGGTCGTGACCGCACCCGTCACATCCTGCGTCTCAGGACTGTCCGACGACAATACCGATCCCAGCCACACCCCTGCAGCTAATAACAGCACGATCGCCGACACGATCGCCGCGATGCGGATGCCGCGGCGCTGTATCGGATTCCCGACCGTCTGCTTTTCCTCCAGCGAGGTCATACAATACAAGCAAAAATGCGCCGATTCCTCAATCGACGCGTGGCAATGCGGACATTTTTTCATACCCGTTACCCCAGCGTTTCCAGATCGTATTCATACAGCAGCTCGTTGACCTGCACCACCGACAGCTCCTTGCAAAGTCCGTACAGCACAATACTGTCAAACGGCAGCTTTACATACAGCGTTGAATACCCCGCCGTCTTGAGCAGTGTCTGCGCCTCCTCAACCGTGAGGTGCATCGCGATCGCCAGCGAAAGCAGTTTTTTACGCTCGGGCACACGCACTCCCGAGAAGATCTGATAGGCATATACCTCCGACAGCTCGGACGCTCTGATTACCTGCGATTTTTTCAGGTTTTTGCTTTTGAGCAATTGATCGAGCAGATCGCTCAGGGTGTCCCTGACCATATACTCCTTATTGTCGTCATAAAATGTACGAAAGCTGTCGCAAAGTCCCAGCTCTTCCACAATTTTCGATGTATCCTTTGCCATATGCTTCACTCCTTTTTGTGAAGTGTAGCATATTCAAAAAAAAAATTCAACTAAATTCCCGCTGAGTTGAAACCTTTACGCCTGCAAATAAAAAATTTCGGTGATTATTGATTTCCTTATGCTGTCAGCATAGGACTTTTCGGCAACGGTGTACTATACTATGGGCATTGCGGGACTTACATATTATCATCGGCATCGCTCATAATCTCCGCCAACGGCACCTCCAGAGCCCGTGAAAAGATCACCAGATCGATATCCGTGACAAACCGCTCCCCGTTCTCCACACGGCGTATAAAATAATGGTCCACATCAAAGCCCAGAAGCTGCATTTTGGCGGCTAACTTTCGCTGTGACAGCTTTTTGGACTTGCGGATGAATGCAAGCCGTTGCCCCGTGATGTTATTCGTGCCGTTTGCCGCTTTGATTTTAAACATAATTCATCCCTCATTTTTGTTGAACACTATTTACATTTAATTCATTTTATGATAGAATGCGTATGTATATGGTGAATAGTGTTCAACATTTATGAGGGTTTTCTATTCCTCCTTATACCGTTTTCCGTATTCTTTCGCTGTTGCGATTGAGATAAAAGTCAAAAAAGAAAGAAGGAGTCTCTTATGTCAGACAACAAAAAAACCTCGTTCAACATTGTGGGCAAGATCAAGCATTTCATCCTTGACCCGATCAAAAGCCCCGAAGAAGCCGATGCCCGCAAAAAAGAGCTTTTGCCCTACCTCGGTATCAGCTTCGGTGCCGCCGCTTTGTTCATCATTCTCGGTTTGGCGATCGAGCCCATCAAGATCGTGTTCGATATCCTGGGTTATCTTTGCGTCGGCCTGACGCTGATGTTCGGCTTCTTTATGTTCCGTGCGTTCCAGCTTAAAAAGAAGCTGGGCAACCTCCAGTGCCCGAAATGTCAGACCATTATCAACGGCGACAACGTGACCTTCGTTGTCAAATCGTGCAATTTCCGCATCACGGAAAACAAGAGCCAGAATCCCAAGGCAGGTATGGATCTCATTATGCACGGCTTTGAGCATACCACCGTTGAGATCACCTGCAAATGCCAGGAATGCGGCACCGACAAGACCTTTACGGAATGCTTCAAAACGGTGGATGTGGAAATCTCCCGCAAGGGCGTGTCCGCGCTGAACGCCGACCTGATCCTCAGTCAGATGAGAGCTGATCTGGAGATCGCGCAGAAATCCGGCTTTGAAGGTGTCTCCGGTGACTACAAATTCAAAACCAAGAAAACCGCTGAGCAGATGGTTAAAGACTATTTCGCCGATGACGGTACCGCCTCCAAGATCGGCAACACGACCGTTACTGCCTCCAAGAAATAAAAAGGATGTGTATGGCTATGCAGATTCCGGGGTTTCTCAACAAGAAAACCCTGACACGCGATCGGTTTGTCCGCAACACGCTTATTCGCCTGTACTCGGCGGGAGATGCGGCGGAGTTTATCGACGATGTTCAGATCACCGATGTGGCCTCCTCGACCTCACAGTTCCTGCTCAATTACGGCTTTTACGATGTGGAGTATTCCTGCGAGGTCGGCTATGACCGCGAGGAGCAATACATCGCAGAAGAAGAGTATTACGACAAGCAACTCCAACGGCACGTCAAGCGTCCCGTGGTCAAGCATCGCACCGTTACCGACTGGCGTCCGTATACTACCTGCGAAAAAAGGATCCCCGGCAGCGACATCCGCTTCATCGACAACGATGCCTTTCATCAGGTGGATAACCCGATGCTGTTTTTCCCGCGTTCTCTGTCGCTTGAAGATTTCCGCAAGGAGGATCTGGTGACCGATGACGCGGGTCGCGTGACCTTTGAAGCCCCCGCCGCTGATGACCTGCGCGCCGCCCGAAGCGCCAGCGAAGATATGGCTGTGAGCTTCGTCAGACACAACCGCCTTCCCGGTGATAAGCAACGCCGTTTCACCAAGCAACAGGTCACCGCCTCCACGGAGCATCAGATGCTCGTAGCGGTCGAACACTGGCGCGCCGCCTTTGCACTCGACGGCAACACCTATTACGCCACGCAATATGCCAACCTGCCCCATCCGACCCTGCACTGCACTTATCACAAGGAGGATGCCGTGGAGACGGAGCTGAGGCAGAACGAAAAAGAGGAGATCGCCTCCGATGCCGATCACCAAAAGTTTTCCAAAATCGGCAGATACTGCTCTTTCGGCTTTATCGGCGGTCTGCTGCTGGCGGTTGCCGTTTCGGGTACCGCAACGGGGCTCGGTATTTTCCTCTTCATCGCCGCGTTTGCGGCACTCGGTGTCAGCCTGTTCCTCAAGAAAAAGACGGATGCCATCGAGAAGCGCGTTCACGATAAGTATGACGCAATGCGCGCGGATTATAAGCAGACCGTCTGCAACAAAAAGATCGAGCTTCTCAACGCCCGTCTGGCATCAATGGGACAGCCGCCGCTGTCCTCGCTCGAGCTTGAGCAATTTGATCCGAACACCTCCCGCACCCTGACGGGAAGCTGATCCTTCACAACGAACCCCTCTGTCGGAAAACTGAACAAGTCCAGTAAAAACGGACAATAGAAAAAAGCACCCCCTTTATGGTAGAATGAAAAGAGCTACCATGAAGGGGGTATTTGTATGCCAAGAGAATACAGACATATCAAAT
>SVPN01000010.1 GCA_015065805.1 Oscillospiraceae bacterium
AAATGTGGCGAAGCCACACATCATTCGCGAAGCGAACATCATTAGGCGAAGCCGTCATCATTTGCCGAAGGCAAACATCATTCAAAAAACGCACCTTTGTCTACCGACAAAGGTGCGTTTTTTGTTGGCGCGCCCGAAGGGATTCGAACCCCTGACCTTTTGATTCGTAGTCAAACACTCTATCCGGCTGAGCTACGAGCGCATTTTCAGTTGTGTTCCCGTGAGAACAGTCAACATTATAGGCGGTAAATACGCATTTGTCAAGAGGAAAAATGCAAGAAATTCAAAATTTTTAAAAAATATTTTGGAATTGGCTGATTTTTTTGCAAATTGGTGCTTTACAAACGCGCAAGTGCGTGGTATACTGATTAAGCGTGTGCAAGAGACACACGACAAAGCCGAGCGCACGGACGGCGGAGTATGCCTGTTTTTTCGGGATGCCTTGGTTCCCCGCTCTGTGACTTTGGCAATATTTTAAAGAAAGGTGGTACATTATTATGATGTTACCCGAGCAGAAGCAAGAAATCATCAAAGCCTACGCTACCCACGAAGGCGACACCGGTTCCCCCGAGGTTCAGATCGCTGTGCTGACTCATCGCATTGCTGACCTGACCGCTCACCTGAAGGATCACCCGAAAGATCACCACAGCCGCCGCGGCCTTCTCAAGATGGTCGGTCAGCGCCGTGGTCTTCTGGACTATCTCATGAAGAAAGACATCAATCGCTATCGTGCGATCATCGAGAAGCTGGGTATCCGTAAATAATTTGGATCCGATGAGGCAGGCGGGAGCATTTCCGCCTGCCTCAAACTGCGAAAATATGGGGCGGCGATCGGCCGTTTTAGCGATGAAGCGGGCGCTGTAAAAGGCGTTGCAACGTCGGCTTTGTTGCTAAAATACCGTTGCCGCCTCATAGGAAAATACAAAAGGAGGCAAACATTATGTCTATGAGCAAGATCGAAACCTTTGATACCTACAAAGTGTTTGAAACGACCCTCGCAGGTCGTCCGCTGGTCGTCGAGACCGGCAAAGTGGCACAGCTTGCCAACGGCTCGTGCCTGGTTCGCTACGGCGAAACCGTGGTGCTGTGCGCTGTCACCGCATCCGCAAAGCCCCGTGAGGGCGTGGACTTCTTCCCGATGTCTGTGGATTACGAAGAGAAGCTTTACGCTGTGGGTCGCATCCCCGGCTCGTTCCAGCGCCGTGAGGGTCGTCCCTCCGAGAAGGCGATCCTCACCTCCCGTGTGATCGACCGCCCGATCCGCCCGCTGTTCCCCAAGGATATGCGCAATGACGTGTCCATCGTCTGCACCGTGATGTCCGTGGATCCCGACTGCCCGCCCGAAACCACCGCCATGATCGCCGCATCCATCGGCATCTCCATTTCCGACATTCCGTGGGACGGCCCGATCTCGGGTGTTGTTGTCGGTCTTGTGGACGGCAAGTTTGTCATCAACCCGACCGCTGAGCAGGAGAAGGTCTCCGAAATGCACGTGACCGTTGCTTCCACCGCTGATCTGGTCGCTATGATCGAAGCCGGCGCCAACGAAGTGGACGACGAGACGATGTTCGACGGTATTATGGCGGGTCATGAGGCGAACCAGCAGATCGTCAGCTTCATCAACGATATCGTTGCGGAGATCGGCAAGCCGAAGTTTGAGTTCACCTCCAACGATCCCGATCCCGAGATGTTCGAGGCGATCAAAGAGTTCGCCATTGACGATGTCAAGTTCGCTCTTGACACCGATGACAAGCGCATCCGCGACGAGCGCCTGAAGCCCGTCTACGAAGCGGTTCACGCGAAGTTTGACGAAGAATACGCCGATCAGATTGAGAAGATCGACGAGTGCATGTACAAGCTGCAGAAGTTTGTGGTTCGCCGCTGGCTCCTTGACGAGGGCAAGCGTGTGGACGGTCGCGGCATCGATGAGATCCGCCCGCTGGCTTCCGAAGTCGGCGTGCTGCCCCGCGTGCACGGTTCGGGTCTGTTCACCCGCGGTCAGACGCAGGTGCTGACCGTTGCGACCCTCGGCTCCACGAAGGATGCTCAGCTTCTGGACGGTATCGATGACGAAACCGAGAAGCGTTATATGCATCATTACAACTTCCCCTCTTACTCGGTGGGTGAGACCAAGCCCTCCCGCGGCCCCGGCCGTCGTGAGATCGGTCACGGCGCTCTTGCTGAGCGCGCGCTCCTGCCCGTGATCCCGAGTGTGGAAGAATTCCCCTACACCATCCGCCTTGTCAGTGAGGTTGTGTCCTCCAACGGCTCTACCTCGCAGGGCTCCATCTGCGGCTCGACGCTTGCTCTGATGGATGCCGGTGTGCCGATCAAGGCTCCCGTTGCGGGTATCTCTTGCGGCCTTGTGACCGAGGGCGACCGCTTTATGACGATGGTTGACATCCAGGGCGTCGAGGACTTCTTCGGCGATATGGATTTCAAGGTAGGCGGTACCAAGAAGGGTATCACCGCTATCCAGATGGACCTGAAGGTGCACGGCTTGACTCCCGCTATCATCAAGGAAGCACTTGCCAAGACCCATAAGGCTCGCAACTACATCCTTGACGAAGTGATGCTCAAAGCCATTCCCGCTCCGCGTGAGGAGCTTTCCAAGTGGGCACCCAAGATGCTCTCCACCAAGATCGATGTGGACAAGATCCGCGAAGTCATCGGTAAGGGTGGCTCGGTCATCCAGAAGATCTGCGCTGACTGCAACTGCAACGTGGATGTGCAGGAAGACGGCTCCATCTTCATCACCGCTGTGGATATCGAAGGTGCGCGCCGTGCGCTTGCCATCATCGAAACCATCGCGAAGGATCCCGAGGTCGGCTCGATCTATAAAGGTCGCGTGACCCGCCTGATGACCTTCGGTGCGTTCGTGGAGATCGCGCCCGGTAAGGAAGGCCTTGTGCACATCAGCAAGCTGGATCTCAAGCGCGTGGAGAAGGTCGAGGATGTCGTGGCGATCGGCGACGAAGTGGTCGTGAAGGTCACCGAGATCGACGAGCAGGGCCGTATCAACCTGTCCCGCCGCGATGCGCTGATTCAATTAGAGGGTCTTAACCCCGATGATTATGACGACGGTAGTGAAGGCGGCGGTCGTCCGCCCCGCCGCAACCGCGACGGTGGTAACCGCCCGCGCCGCCACAATTAAGACGTGAAAATAACCGCCGTCCGCTCTCGGATGGCGGTTATTTTGGGTAAAAAAGGATAGAAAATATGATGGATACAACTGTAAAAGAGCCGATGACTTTTGAAGAATTAGGGCTGTCCGAGGCGACGCATAAGGCGCTTGCCAAAATGGGGATCACCCAGCCGACCGAGGTACAGCGCAAGACGATCCCGTTGATGATGGACGGCTACGACATCATTGCCAAGGCTCCTACGGGAACGGGCAAGACCTGCGCCTTCGGCATTCCGCTCCTGGAGTGCCTCGATATGGGCTGTCGTGATATCCAGGCAGTTGTCGTGTGCCCGACCCGCGAGCTGTGCGTGCAGATCACGCAGGAGCTTCGCGATCTGGCGGCATACCGTCAGGAGGTGCGTATCGTCAGCCTGTACGGCGGTATGCCGATGGGCAAACAGCTGGATGCGCTTAAAAAGAAGCCGCATATCGTGGTGGCGACACCCGGGCGACTGCTTGACCATATGAAGCGCGGCACGGCATACATCGGCAACGTGTACACAGCGGTGCTCGACGAAGCGGATGAGATGCTCAAGATGGGCTTCATCAAAGACGTGCGCCGCATTTTAGGCGAAACCCCTGCCGATACGCAGGTGGTGATGTTCTCGGCAACGATGTCGCGCGAGGTGATGGATGTTGCGTGGGAGTATCAGAAAAATGCCGTGGAGATCACGGTGGCGGCATCGGGTGAAAACCGCCCGAAAATTGCCCAGTTTGTGATGCACGCCGAGGGCGATGCCCGTGTCAGGGAGCTGACCCGACTCATCGACACCCTGGATCTGCACCGCGTGATGGTGTTTTGCAACACCAAATCGACGGTGCGCTGGCTGGATCTGAAGCTCCGCCGTCAGGGTCGCTCGGTGGATTGTCTGCACGGCGATATCCCGCAGACGCAGCGTAACCGCGTGATGGCGGCATACCGCCGCGGCGATTTTGAGATTATGATCGCCACCGATGTCGCCGCCCGCGGCATTGATGTGGACGATGTGGAAGCGGTGTTCAACTTCGACATTCCCGAGGAAAACGAATATTATCTGCATCGCATCGGCAGAACGGGTCGCGCCAAGCGTTGCGGCGTGGCGTTCACCTTTATGTCGTTGACCATCCCGCACGATGACACCTACCGATTGCGGGATATCAAGAAATACACCCACTCGGACATTTTGGATGTTGTGTGGGACGAGGAAGGCAACGCCGTTCTGAAAGAGGACGGTACACGGATTACGACGCTCATCGAAAACGGTGTGCAGTCACGCGTCTATGAAGAAGGAGAGAACGAGTAATGCCGAGTAAAACACGCTACGA
This sequence comes from Oscillospiraceae bacterium, assembly GCA_015065805.1. Lineage (GTDB taxonomy): Bacteria > Bacillota > Clostridia > Oscillospirales > Acutalibacteraceae > RGIG1959. Next base: position 4,490 of record SVPN01000010.1, read on the forward strand.
CGTTATTATTATCGGAGCAGGTCCCGGCGGTATCTTTGCGGCATACGAGCTGATACAAAAGAGGCCGGAGCTGAAAGTCGCCGTATTTGAAGCCGGTCACGCCTTGGATAAGCGCAAGTGTCCTATTGACGGCGATAAAATCAAGACCTGCATCGGCTGTAAGAGCTGCTCTATTATGAGCGGTTTCGGCGGTGCCGGTGCATTCTCCGACGGTAAGTACAATATCACCAACGATTTCGGCGGTACCTTGTATGAGTACATCGGCAAGAAGCAAGCGATGGATCTGATGCACTATGTGGATGAGATCAATATGCGTTACGGCGGTTCCGGCTGCAAGCTGTATTCAACCGCGGGCACCAAGTTCAAGACCCTTTGTATTCAGAACGATCTGCATCTTCTGGATGCCTCTGTCCGTCATCTGGGTACGGATATCAACTATGTGGTGCTTGAAAATCTGTATGCCGATCTGAAGGATAAAGCGGAATTCTTTTTTGATACACCCGTGGAGAGTGTTAAGGTTATCTCCGACGGTTACGAGATCAAAGCGAAGGGCGAGACGTATTCCTGCGAAAAATGCGTGATCTCCGTCGGTCGCATCGGCAGCAAGTGGATGGAGAAGGTGTGCAAGGAGCTTGAGATCCCCACGAAGTCCAACCGTGTTGATCTCGGCGTTCGTGTGGAATTGCCTGCAACGGTATTTGCGCATCTTACGGATGAGCTGTACGAAAGTAAAATTGTTTACCGTACCAAGCAGTACGGCGACAAGGTCCGCACCTTCTGTATGAATCCCAAGGGTGCGGTTGTGAATGAAAATACAAACGGCATTATTACCGTGAACGGGCATAGCTACGAAGATCCTGCCATGCAAACGGAGAACACCAACTTTGCGTTGCTGGTATCGCAGCATTTCTCGGAGCCCTTCAAGGATTCCAACGGCTACGGCGAGTCCATTGCCCGTCTGAGCAATATGCTGGGCGGCGGCGTGATCGTTCAGCGCTTCGGTGATCTGATTCGCGGTCGCCGTTCCACCGCAGGACGGATGGAGGATGCGTTTATCACGCCGACCCTGCAGGCAACGCCCGGTGATCTGAGCCTGGTTCTGCCCAAGCGCCTGCTGGACGGCATCATCGAAATGATTTATGCCCTGGACAAGGTTGCACCCGGTACGGCAAACGATGATACGCTTCTGTACGGCGTGGAAGTCAAATTCTACAATATGGAAGTGGAAGTCAACAATAAACTGGAGTCTCGCTACAAAGGCCTTTACATCATTGGTGACGGCAGCGGTATTACGCATTCGCTGTCCCATGCATCCGCAAGCGGCGTCCACGTTGCAAGGGATATTGCCGACAAGTAAACGCGTTCGCCATATCGCGGCTTGACCGTTTCACGAACATAAACGGGCGGTACTGCTTGACTTTCGTGTCCGCTTTACGGCAATTGGAGTGGTTTTATGAAAACAACAAAACGCTTTTGGTTGACAGCGCTTGCGGCGCTTGTTGTCGGCGCGGTATCCTATTTTGTACCGTCGCGGATAATGGCTGCGCAGGATCCCATTGTCATTATCGGCGGTTATCAACCGCCGTACTGGTTGTTGGCGGCAAATCAATGCGGTGGATTGTTTATGTTCATTGCAGGGGGATGCGCCGTCACGGTGATGCTGGCGTTGCTTTTGTGGCTGTATCACGCGCTGTCCAAACCCGACGGTCTGCGCAAAACCAGCCTGCTGTCGGCGTTGCTCGGTGTGACGTGCAGCTTCGGTTTGTACTGCGGTCTGAGGTTTATCGGTGTTGTCATGGCGCAGGCGGCATTCGGCGGTGTGGTGAATGAGCACCCGTTTGTAACGGCGGGCAGTATAGTCGGTGTTACGCTGGCTATGATCGTGGCGGCGGTGCTCATTTGGCGAATCGTTGCACAAAAAGGGTCCCGCACGAGTGGTGCGTTTATGGCGGATTTGCTGCTGTTTCTCTTTGGCGGAGCTTCGACGTTCCTGCTTTGGGGATGGCTGCAGGGCACCGGCAGTTGGTTTGTGCACTTGATGGGATGGTAAAGAGTACCGCCTTGTACGAGAGGAGAGAGGATATGAAAAAGATTCATTGGTTTTCGCTGATTTGTATGGTATCAAATGCGGCGGCGAATGTTGCGCTTTGCGTTTCCATACGGGGAATTTCACCTTTTGGGATGCTGATTGCGTTGGTGCCGTCGCTGATCGTGCCGCTCGGTGTATTGCTGTATCTCTTGTGCGGCGATCTGTTCGGAAAAGGTAAAAATGTATTGTTTTCCGTGTTGATGAGTTGGCAGTTGCTGATGGCGATGCGTGGACTTTGGTCGACTGTCCCCACGGTGGCAAGCGTTTCGACCATACAAACCTGGGGGATATTTGCTGTGGATGTGCTGATGCTCGGTGGTACGGTACTGCTGTTGGTCGGTTCGCTGAGAGGGTTTCGCCGCGTAAAACTTTACAAAATCGGCGCTTTTCTGAATGCCGGTATAACGGTGCTGTATCTGGTATGTTCGTTTGTCGGTGCTTTGGTAGTTTCGTATTTTGAAAGCGTTCCTGACGGGGTATCTCCCGTCAATTGGCTTTCGCTCGCGAAGTTCGTGACAACGTTCCTGTTTTATGCCGGGCTCGGTGTTTTGGGCGGCGAAAAGAAAGAAGATAACGGTTGATTTTTAAACAAAAGGACGCGTATCCTCGGATACGCGTCCTTTTATTGTGTGTGACGGTCATAACACCGTCGTATAGGATCGTTTTCGGGAACAAATCCTCATTGTTCTTTCAGCCAATTCACATAATCGGTATACAGCTGTTCTGCGCGCTCGGGATACCCAAGACGTGCCACACTGCCGGGCTTTGTCATCAAGCCCTGATAGGAATAGATCACAACCTTTTCAACGTAGGGGGAGTGCGCCTTCAGCTGCTCGGCAATGCGTTCCCACGGAGCGGGACAAAGCGCGCTGGAGTACACGTTGCCCTCGTCAAAGCAGAAGACCTCCATATCCACCCACAGCTTCGAGCGACCCGCTTTTTCGTGAGCGGCGGCTAACTTTTCATAACGCCACGCAAGCTCCTCCATCTTCATACGCTGTACGCCGACCTCATCCTGATAGGCGATCGCGTAGCAATCCAGGCGTGTGAGCTGTTCGGCAAACACATCGTCCGCCTGCAGGCAATAGGTGCCGAAGGGAGCGAGGATGACACGGTTGTTGTCACCCAGCGTGCGTGCGTGCGCGGAGATCTTGTTGATGTAGGAGATAAAGCGCTCGTCGAAATGATCCCAGATGCACCATTCGTCCGAGATGTACCAGCCGACAAACGATTTGTGATGACCGTACAGCTCATACAAGCGGTTCATTGCGCGAAGCGCGGTTTCGATGATAACGGGATCAGTGGTGTTGCCGACGGTGTCGGTCGTGCCGTACATACCCACCGCCATATAGACCTCCTGACCCGTCTTGTCGGCTTCGTCCATCACCGCTTCGAGGGCGTTTTTGCACTCGATCTTCTCGGCATAGGGCATTTCATCAAACGGAAAATAGGCACGGGTGGGATTGGGCATCGCGGTTGCCAAAATGATCAGCGTGTCCATACCGATTTCGGCGGTTTCGCGTACCTGTGCACGCCATTGATCTTCGGTGAACGCACGCATCACGTGGTTATAATATTTTCCCTCCGGCTCACCGCCGTGCTCGAATTCGAAGAAGGTGCCGGTAATCGGTTTCATCGCGCTCATTTCGTCGCCTCCAGCCAGTTTTTATAATCGGTGTACAGCTTTTCGGCGGTTTCGTGACCGCAACGGGCAATGCCGCCGGGCTTTTGCATCATACCCTGATAGGCATAGATGATGATCTTTTCCACAAAGGGAGAAATGGCTTCCATCTGCGCCTTGATGCGTTCCCACGGAGCGGGAAGCAGGGCACTCTGATACACCTTGCCCTCAAACGCAAAGACTTCCATATCCGCCCAGATCTTGGCGCGACCCGCTTTTTCGTGTGCCTTGTAAAGGCCCTCGTAGTAAGCGGCTTCCTGCTCGACAAGCGTCTTCTGCACGCCGACCTCGTCCTGATAGGCGATGATGTCAAGATCTAAGCTCTCCAGTTGTTTGACATACAGATCGTCGGGCTTGCAGATGCGGGTGCCGTAAGGGCCGATGATGGTCTTGTTGTTCGGATTCAGGCGGCGGGATTCCGCGGAGATGGTGTTGATGTACTTGATGAAACGCTCGTCAAAGTGACCCTCGATCTCCCATTCGTCGGGCATATACCAGCCTGCGATGCAGGTGTGGTGACCGTATTGCTCGGAGATGGTGTTCATCGCGCGCAGGGAACGGTTGATGATGGCGGGGTCGGTGGTGTTTTCGCTGGGCTGTACCCAATCGCCGTAGAAGCCTGCCGACAGGAAGATTTTCTGTCCCGTCTTGTCCGCTTCGTCAAGCAGGACTTCCAGCACATTCTCGCAGGCGAGATGGCGGGCGTAGGGGAACTCCGCGTTTTTGTAATAGCTCTCGAAATAGAGTGCGGATGCCATCAGCACGAGGGTATCCATACCGAGTTCGGCGGTTTCGCGCACCTTTGCGCGCCATTGCTCCTCGGTGAAGGACCACATGGCGTCGTTGTAGTATTTGCCTTCGGCGCGGTTGTGGTGATCGAACTCAAAGAATGTACCGGTAATGGGTTTAATCATGACGAACACTCCTTCTTGTTTGATTTTGATTTGCTGTTTTACATATTTTCGACCGCTTCAATACCCAGCACATCGAGGTGCATCAGCAGCACATCGCGGGTGAGGCGGCACAGAGCCACACGGGATGCCCGTTTCTGAGCATCGTCTTCGTTTGCCACAGGGCAATCGTGATACATTTTGGAGAACGCCTGCGCAATGAGATACGCATTCTCGCACACGAGGTTGGGAGCCTGCTCGGACAGTGCCTTGGCGAATGCCTCGGGGGTGAGCAGGAGCTTGAGTACCAGCTCGCGCTCGGCATCCTCGGTGATGACAATGGGGCTGTCGGCAGGTGCATCCACCTTTTTGAGGACGGAATGGATACGCGTGATGTTGTACAGCAGGTAGGTGCCGGTTTTGCCCTCAAACGAGAGGAATTTATCCATATCGAAGATATAGTCTTTTGCGCGGTGGTTGATCAGGTCGCCGAACTTAATGGCGGCAACGCCCACCTTTTCGGCAACGGCGCGCTTTTCTTCGTCGGACAGCGAGTTGAGGTAGTCGGAGTTCTTCAGCTTCTCCATTGCCGCCTCGGTCACGGTGTCGATCAGCACGCGAAGCTGCATCACGCCGCCGTCACGGGTCTTGAACGGCTTGCCGTCCGCGCCGTTGATCGTGCCGAAGCCGAGGTGCTTGAGATCGCACTCCGCAGGGACAAGCCCCGCTTTTTTGGCGCAACGGAACACCTGATCAAAGTGCAGGCTCTGACGCTTGTCCACAACATACCAGATCTTGTCGGGCGCATAATCCTGCTGACGCTGGATGATGGTGGCAAGATCGGTGGTGGCGTACAGACTGGAATTGTCGGATTTTTTGATGATGACGGGCGGCATCGGCGCGGTGTCTTCCTCGGTGGCGAGATCGACAACCAGAGCGCCGTCGCTTTCGCGCAGAAGCCCTTGCTCCTTGAGAGTATCGACTAACTGACCGACATAATGCTCCGCATCGCTTTCGCCGTACCACAGCTCATAGAATACGTTCAGGCGGTTGTAGTTTTCCTTCAGATCGGCGACCGAAACGCGCATGATCTCTTTCCACAGCGCCATAAAGCCCGCGCGGCCGCTTTGCAGCTCATAGGTTGCCTGCTGTGCGGCGACTTTGAAGGCATCGTCCTGCTTGGATTTGCCGCTGGCAAAGGGATACACCTCCTGCAACAGCTCGACATCCAGCTCGGGGACGGAATCGGTGGCGTCGTCGAAATCGGCGGCAAATACGCGCCACTCGGGATGACGCTCGCGAAGCTCCGCAATGACCAGACCGATCTGCAGACCCCAGTCGCCGAGGTGAATATCGCCGATGGTGCGGTAGCCGCTTGCTTTGCACAGACGCTTGATCGCTTCACCGATGATTGCGGGACGCAGATGACCGATGTGCAGGGGCTTGGCGACATTCGGTCCGCCGTAATCGACGATGGCGGTTTTGCCCGCGCCGCTCTGCTCGACAAGCGTACGCTCGCCGTTTGCGACATCCATCGCCATCTGTGCGATGGCGGCATCGGTCAGCGTCAGGTTCAAAAAGCCGGGCATAGCCACTTCCGCTTTGGCAAAGAGCGGGTTTTCGGTGAGCTTTGCCGCGACATCGTTTGCAATCATCGCAGGTGCTTTGCGGTGGAGTTTGGCACCGCCGAAGGCACCGTTGCATTGGAACTGGCACAGCTCGGGACGGTCGGAAACCGTAACGGTGCCCAGAGAACGGTCGTAGCCGCACGCTTCAAAAGCGTCGGACACAATCGCGGTGAGTTGTTCGGTCAACATCATAGGAAACACATCCTTTTGAGAGTATGGAAATCAAAAAATACCAAAACGGTTTACAGCGGGCTGACCTTCACCGTCAGGGAATGCGCGGTCTGATTGTTTGCCGCGGTGAGGGTGTAATGCACGTGTATTTCGCCGTTGCCGTCCTTGGTCATCGACGAATGATAGCTGACGGTATCGGTTGTGAGTGTCAGCCTGCCGAACGGTGTGGCGTAGTCGCAGTCGTGGGAAATACCGGGCTCTAAAACCAGCAGGCAGGCATAATCGCCTTTGCGGGTCATCTCGAGATGGGTCGGAAAGATCCGAAGCGAGGTCAGCGTGTTGCCGAGTCCCTCTTCGCCTGCGCTTTCGCGGTAGGACAGCTCAAGGCTGTTTTCGCACACCCGCAGAAAGCCGTTGACGGTATGGGAGGCGGACTGTTGTTCCTCGCCGTCGCGGATGACGGACAGGATCGAAACGGATACCTTCATACCGTCACCTCATTCCGACAGCAACGCGGGGTCAATGAGCTCAACATCCGCCGCGACCTCACGTCCAAGGAACATTTTGGCAACGTTGGCAAAGCCTTGCGGCGTGTCGCTGACAAAGAAGCGGCACGAGCCGTTCTCGCGTTCGGCAAGCATATCGCGGGAGGCGAGCAATTCCTTTGCCGCGCCTGCCGCCGCACTGCCCGAATCGATCAGGGTAACGGCGTTGCCGAGTATCGTCTGCAAAATCGGGGCCAAAAGCGGAAAATGCGTACAGCCCATAATGAGCGTATCGATCTGCGCATCCATCAGCGGTGAAAGATAGCGCTTGGCGGTTGCGATCGTCACTTCGTCATCCTCAGCGATCCAGCCGTTTTCTACCAGCGACACAAACAGCGGACACGCCTGCGAAAAGACCTGTGCGTCGGGATTCAGGGCACGGATGGCGATGCCGAAGGCATCTGTCTGCACGGTGGCGGCGGTGCCGATGACACCGATGCGCCCCGAGCGGGTGGCAAGTGCGGCGGCTTTTGCCGTTGCGTCCACCACGCCGATGGCAGGGACGGATTGTGCTTTAAGCACCTGCGCGCCGACGGAGCTTGCCGTACCGCACGCGGCGATGATCATTTTGACATCGTGACGGCGCAGAAAGCGGCAATCCTCAGCGGTATAGCGTTTGATGGTGTCGGGGCTTCGTGTGCCGTACGGTACACGACCCGTGTCACCGAAATAGACAATATTTTCGTTCGGGAGCTCTTCGAGCAGCCGTCTGACAACGGTCAGACCGCCCAGCCCCGAATCAAAGACACCGATCGGGCGGGAATCCATATGATCACCTCAATCTTCATCCAGCTTGAGGACGGCCATAAACGCTTCCTGCGGTACCTCGACCGAGCCGAGCTGACGCATACGCTTCTTGCCTTCCTTCTGCTTTTCAAGCAGCTTTTTCTTACGGGTAATGTCGCCGCCGTAGCACTTGGCAAGCACGTCCTTGCGCATCGCGCGGACGGTTTCGCGGGCGATGACCTTGCCGCCGATCGCCGCCTGAACGGGCACCTCAAACAGCTGGCGCGGGATGTTTTCCTTGAGCTTTTCGCACATACGGCGGGCACGGGCATAGGCATTGCCCGCAAACACGATGAAGCTCAGCGCATCCACCATTTCGCCGTTGAGGAGAATATCCAGCTTGACAAGCTCGCTCTTGACATAACCCTTGAGCTCGTAGTCGAAGCTCGCATAGCCGCGGGTACGCGATTTGAGCGCATCGAAGAAATCGTACACGATTTCGTTGAGCGGCAGTTCATAGTGAATGTCCACGCGGGTGGGGTCTAAGTATTTCATATCCTTGAATATACCGCGTCGCTGTTGGCAAAGCTCCATAATATTGCCGACAAATTCGTTGGGTGCAAAGATATGCGCGTCGGCAATCGGTTCCTCCGCCATCGCGATGGACGCGGGGTCGGGATAGTTTGTCGGGTTATCAATGTAAAGCACGGTGCCGTCCGTCAGCGTGATGCGGTAGATAACGCTCGGAGCGGTGGTGATGAGATCAAGATTGTATTCGCGTTCCAGGCGTTCCTGGATGATCTCCATATGGAGCAGACCCAAAAAGCCGCAACGGAAGCCGAAGCCGAGGGCGACGGAGGTTTCGGGCTCAAAGGTGAGCGAGGCATCGTTGAGCTGTAAGCGCTCAAGAGCTTCGCGCAGATCCTGGTAATGGGCGCCGTCGGCAGGAAACACGCCGCAGAACACCATCGGATTGACCTTGCGGTAACCGGGAAGCGGCTCAGCGGTGGGGTTTTTGACGAGCGTCACGGTATCGCCCACGCGGGCGTCATTAACGGTTTTGATGGAGGCGGCGATGTAGCCGACCTCACCCGCCTGCAGAATACCCGTCGGTTCGGGGCGGGAGGGACGCATCACACCGACCTCGGTAACATCGAATTCCGCGCCCGTCGCCATCATACGGATGCGGTCGCCCGTCCGCACACAGCCTTCCTTGACACGGATGTACACGATGACGCCCTTATAGCTGTCGTAGTAGCTGTCAAAAATCAACGCCTGAAGCGGTGCGTCTACGTCGCCCTTCGGGGAGGGAATATACTGCACGATGGCTTCCAGCACCTGCTCAATGTTCAGTCCCGATTTTGCTGAGACGTGCGGGGCATAGGAGGCATCGATGCCGATGATGTCCTCGATCTCCTGCTGTACCTTTTCGGGATGAGCGGCGGGCAGATCGATCTTGTTGATGACGGGCACGATCTCTAAATCGTGCTCAACGGCAAGGTAGGTGTTGGCAAGCGTCTGCGCTTCAATGCCCTGCGAGGCATCCACGACCAGCAACGCGCCCTCGCACGCCGCCAACGCGCGCGAGACCTCGTAGTTGAAGTCCACGTGACCCGGGGTATCGATGAGGTTGAACGTGTAGGTTTCACCGTCCTGAGCGGTGTAATTGAGCGTGACCACGTGCGCTTTGATGGTGATGCCGCGTTCGCGTTCCAGATCCATACTGTCTAAAAGCTGTTCCTCCATATCGCGCTTGGCGACGGTGTTGGTCAGCTCTAAAATGCGGTCGGCAAGGGTGGACTTGCCGTGGTCAATATGAGCGATAATGCAAAAATTGCGGGTTTTATCGAGTGATGCAGGCACTGCTTGCACCTCCTGTATGTAATGGGTTCAGTCCAACTCGTTCATCGTCAGACCGGTGATGAGCTTCGGATAGAAATAGGTCGATTTCTGCGGCATTTTTTCGCCCGCCGCGGCTACGCCCTGAATCTCCGACACGCGGGTGGGGTTCAGCAGGAACGCGCATTGGAATGTGCCGCTGTTGACACCGTCGATCGCTTCATCGGTAACACGGGTGTAGGTGAGGTTGATCTGTTGTGCCATATTCTCCTTGTCGATGCCGAGAATTCGCTCAAGGATCGCCGTGTGAAGCACGTTAACGTCCAGCTGGCGGGATACGGCGGACTCCGCGGGGAGCAGGGTGTCCATCCGTGCGATGTCCTTAAGTGTCAGCAGGGTCGCGGTTTCACCGCCCGTGTAGCATACAAAGGCTTTCTTGCCGTCGGCATACGCCTTGTCCAACTGTGCCTGTGCTTCGCTCAGCGACAGACCGCATTCCACATCAAAATCCGCTTTGCACGCTTCAAGCATAGCGTCGGCATCGAAGCTTTCCAGATCGCGGATGAGACGGTGGGTGGGGAACACAACGAGTCCCGGGTGCGACATTTCGACGAGCATCATCATAATACGGTCGGCACCGTCCACGGGAATGCCGTTTTCGATGCGGTAGTTTTTATAGTTTATGGCGGTTTCGTAGCGATGATGACCGTCGGCGATATACAGCTTGACATCGGCAAAAATGCGTTGGATCTCGCCGATAACGGCGGGATCGGTGATTGCCCACAGACGGTGACGCAGACCGTCCTCGTTCACGACATCGGTCAGCGGTTCTTGTGCCATCGCGCTGTCCAGGATCGCCTTGGTGTCCGCCTGATACAGCGAATAGATATCACTGAAGTTGAAGCCGGTCGCCTTCATCAGGTTGAGGCGGTCGGTCTTTGCCTTGGAAAGCGTCCATTCGTGCGGCAGTACCTTACCCTCGGAAAACGGGGTCACTTCACAGCCGACAAGCAGTCCCGTGATGTTCTTTTGTTCGCCGTTCACCTCAAACACGATATCGTATACATAAAAAGCGGCATCGGTGTCACGCACGAGCGTGCCGTCTGCGCACCATTCCTTCACGGTTTTACCTGCCTCGGCGTAGGGATCGGCACCCTCGCGCGGAAGCTCCAGGCGGATGATGTTATGCGGATTGCGGGCAAGATATGCCTTGCGCTGTTCCTCGCTGATGATGTCATAGGGCGGGCAGATCAGCTCGCTCATATCGCCTGCCTGCGCGGAAAACCGCCACGCACGGAACGGATAAATGTTTGCCATATACTAACCTCCGAACATACATAGTTATACAAATACTATTGTACTGATTTTCCACCCGTTCGTCAAGGTTTTTTAATAATAAATATATAGGCTCTTTATAAAGAAAACTCCTGTCGTCGGAAAACGACAGGAGCAGGGGGTCAAGGGCTTTCGGGAGGGGCAAGGTAGGCGCGGATATCAATGCAGTCGTCGTCTGACAACGCAGTGTTCACCGCGCGTAAAGCAAACGGTTTGCCGTTGTTTTGGGGATTGAGATACTGCCAGAAGTATTGGTCACTTCCGTTCATACCGATGCAGATTTCCCGACGGCACACGATGTACAAATTGGTTTCGACGCAGATCCATGCCACTTTTTCGCGGCTGTCTTTATGTACAACGGCATACAGACAGAAACGGTCGTTGATCTCCTGCCCGTCGCTGTCTTCGATCAGTTCATATTGCGCTTTATCGTAGAGGAGATGTTGACGTAGGTACCGATCACGGATGTGTTTCCAGAGATCCTGCTGATCCAGCGCCATCAGTGCCATTACCGTTGCCACCTTACCTTCGATGCGGAATGCATCGGGATCGGTCAGCGAGAGTTCTTCATATATGGTCTGCTTGGTGCGTTCCGCGGCTGTCATATACAGGATCACCTCTGTGAATTGATCAATAAGCATCCGATGGATCGGATCGTCCGTGCAGATGCGGGCAAGCCAGTGTTCCGATATCTGCTCAAACGACAGACATCGAATGTCGTGTTGCATATCCAGCTGTTCCGTGCCGTCCTTTGACGTGACGGAGAGGGCAGATGGCGGGTGACCGTTCGGGGTCAGATAGAGAATTCGGGAAAAGGAGCGGGATGTCTGAGCAAAATGACGATGGTAGTCGAATAACTGGTTCGGTTGATCTCCCGCCCGGATCTTCACTTCGATCGGAAAAACATCATTTGCGATATAGATGACGATGTCCACGCGGCGGTCGTTTTCGATCATCTCCTCCAATACAATGTGAGCACCGGAAAGATCGGCTTCGCAGTAGTGCTTGGGTGTCAGCATCGACAGAAACAAGCGCAACGGTTCGGTATCGATGCTGTACACGGGATTGGGGGTGAGCAGGAATCCGATCAACCGACAGATCAGCACCTCGTTGTGATGGATACCCAATGCCGTGAAAATGTTGATGGTCTTTGCCGTCGGCATTGTAAATTGTCGATGCAGCTGTTCTAATGGCTCAAGCATCCGAACACCTCCCTTGTGTAATGTTCCTTCTCAGTGTATCATATTCTTCGTCGGCTTACAACAAAAAAATGATCGGGCTAAGAAACTTATCCCGATCATTTTTTTCTGTTTATTTCACAAGCTCGAGCAGGATCCACCGCACATCAACGGTGTTGATCTTGCCGTCCTTGTTGATGTCGGCAAGCACCTGTGCGTCGGAGGAAAGCAGCTTGGTGCCGCCGAGATGGCGAAGGATCATAGCCGCATCGGCCGTGTCGATGCCGCCGTTGTTGTTGAGGTCACCGGGGATCTCCCGACCTGTTATATCCTCAGCAAGTGCATAGGCGTTCCATGTCAGCTCCGCACCGACCGTACCGTATACCGACAAGGTGTAGCTGTTGATCGTGACCGTATCGGTTGTACCGAATGCTTCCCGCAGATCGACATAGGTATCCAAGTCTTCCGTGAAGTCTATGTTGGTGCCTTTTACGATGGCAGAGAGCTGGACACGTCCCGTTGTGCCGTTACTTGTTGTGAAGCTGATATACCCGTTTGCGCAACCGCCTGCGGTGGACATACAAAGGTGCAGATACGGCGTTTTGTCCGGATCGACCGTCTTGTTGAGCGTGATGCGCACTGATGGCCACGCGATAGTACTGCTTGCCGCACGGGACATAGTGAACGAGCCATCCTCGTTAATGGTGAAATCCACGGTACCGTCGGCTTGCGCAACGGCACTTTGCGTGGCGGGGAGCAGGTTCTCGGTGTCGCGGTAGGTGCGCTTTTCCTCGGCTTTACTGCCGACGAAAAAGTAGCTGACAATGACCGCGTCGCCTTTCGGTGCGTAGAATTTCATCATATTGATGATCCATTTTTGTTCACTTGACACTAAGTAGTCGCGCAGATCAATGCATCCCGTCACGCTGGTGACGGCGTATTGTGCGCGGCCGTTATTAAAGAGCGCATCCCATGTTTCGCCGCTGTCCGCAAGCTTCGCGCCGCCCTGCGAGGCGTCCAGGAAGGACAGCCACGGCGAGTAGTTGGAGTTGCTGTAGATCGAGAAGGTGAAGTCCGAACCGTCGGGAATCAGGAAGGAATAGTACAGATACGGCGTTTTGGTCAGGTCAAGTGACACGCCGAGTCCGTTGGCGGTTTGCATAGTGGATTCCACAACGGGCAGATCGCTGCCGTAATTGAAATAGGGGATCAGGTCGATTTTGGTGTTGACATTCGGCGCCTCCTTGGCGGCGTGGGCGTAATGCGGATGCTCGGGCGTCGCCGCGTCTCCGTAGGTGATGTTGTCGGGCCACGTAAATGCGGGCTTTTCCAATACGGAGCTTGTCACACTGTAAGGGACAGCGATGGCGTTGGTTGCCGATTCAACGGCAACACGGCGCGTATAATCGGTCATATTGTCGGGTGCCCAGGTGATGCCCGACACATCAAAGCCCGTCAATGCCTGAAAGAAGGTCAGACCCGCGATGTAGCGGCCGCTTTTCAGACTCAGGTGGTAGTTGTCGCGGGTGAGGAGCCCGATGTCCGAGGTGCGCGCATTCTGGATGGCGGTTCCCGTCGGTGAAATGCGGTCGATCGTCGGAACAGCGCCGACGTGATCGCGCGTCAGCGCGGCAATGGCATTATAATACGCGACGGTGTCGTTGTTGAAGCTGTTGACCAATTCTTCGTGTGAGCCTTTTTCACCCACCCACGTCATATTGAAGGCAATCTTCGGATTGCCTATGGCGTTTTTCTTGACGTAGTTTATGAGATTTTCAAGATTTGCGTAGGATTCTTCTTCGGCATAGCGACTGCCGTCACCCGTGCCGTGCTGAATGGAGATCCAGTCCCATTCTTCGCTTTGCAGGGCGGCAAGGATGGTGTGACCGGCGGTGATGCTCCATCCCGAGCCCGTGTTGAGGTAGTATTCGTATGCCGCTGTGTTGTTGACGGCGTAGCTGTAGTGCTTGTTGATCGAACAGCCGCCGTAATACAGCGTGGCAAACTTTACGGACTTGACACCCGCGTTGAGTGCGATGTTCGGCACGTGCTCGGCGGTGTCCAACGCAAAGCTGTTGCCGATGAACAGCACCTTGAGCGATGACGGTGCGTCGGCGGCCCCGGTGACGGTTGCCGCAGACGGCATAATGACCGTCAACAGTAAGCAGGACAGCAATGTGCAAAGCAGTTTTTTCATAGTATTCCCTCCTAATATATTGTGTCGGGATTGATGGATAAATGCAAAACGGCGAAGCGGATGCTGGGACATCGGCTTCGCCGTTGAATGGGATATCAGGAGACAAGTTGAAGAAGAATATACCGTACGTCGCTCGTGTTGATCGTGCCGTCGTTGTTGATATCGGCAAGAGTGAGCGCTTGGCCTGTCAGCGGCTTGGCATTGTTGAGATGACGCAGGATCGCCGTGGCATCCGAGGTGTCCACCTCGCCGTTGCCGTTGAGATCGCCGCGCAAGCCCTCAAGCTCTTGTGCAAAGGCAAGCGACGACCATTTCACGCTGTCGCCGACCGCGCCGTACACCGACAGTGTATAGCTGTCAACGGTGATCGTGCCACCGTTGCCGATGTGTGAGGCGAGGTCAACATAGATGTCCGTATCGGCGGCAAAGTCGTTTGCCGTGCCGTCATACAGCTCCGACAGACGCACGGAACCGCTGTTGCCGTGCGCATCGGTGTAATACAGGAAGCCGTTGGCACTGCCGCCGTTTGTGCTCATTTTCAGATGAAGATAGGGCGTTTTGTGCAGATCGACCGTCTTGTTGCAGGTCACCTTGACCGACGGCCACGCAATGTCGCTTTCCGCCGCACGGGCGATCACCAGCGAGCCGACCTTCTCAAGCACATAGTCCACCTTGCCTTCAGCATTGGTGATCTGATTGAGGTCGGTTGGAAGCAGGGACAGGCTGTCGGTGTACTGCTCGGGAGCGCTTTCGCCGCCGTTTGCGCGGATACTGAATTCGTTAAAGGTGACAGGCGCATCTGCCGCACCCGAAACGAACATTTTCACGCCCGACAGCAGTACCGTGCCGTCAGCACGGATGTACTTCTGAGGGACGATTGCCGACAACGGTACGGACACGCGAATGTCCTGACCGCCTGCGATATCGTCACCCGAAATTTGCACGTCCGGGTGATACTGTTGGATGATTTTGGCGATGGCAACGCTTGTGTTGGTGTATTCGTGGGTCGGAGTGGGACCGTCGAAATACAGCGAGATATTGGCAGAAGCGGTCAGCTCCATATCCAACGTCAGGGTGCTGTTCGCGACAGGTGCAAAGAACATATCACCGAAGCCGGGGGAGTAGTGCACCTCGGGCCATTTGCCCGTTGTGTTGGCAAAGGACAGCGAGCCGTCTGCGTTCTCCGTGCCGTACATCGTGCCGGGGAACAGCACCAGCCAGTCCGCCGCTTTGAAGGAGATCAGGCTTTTTGTCCAGCTCCCTGCCTGCAGTGCGGGCGGATCGTTGGCGGTGACGCGCGGTGCGGAGGCATCCTGACGGAAACGCTCCTGCAGATAGGCGACAATGGTGTCAGTGTATACCTGATTGCCCTGATCGGCAAGGTGAAGACCGTCAGCGATCAGGAAGGTGTTCAGGTCATAGCCGCTGTCGCAAACAGCGTGCATATCGATGAGGTGCGTGCCCGTTGCCGAGGCGACCTCACGCATCGCCGTGACATATTTGTCGAGCGCCAGGTTGACCGATTTTTCGGGGTACAGCGAGGAACCGCCCTGCGATTCGTCGGAGAGGAACGGCGGTGTCATCAGGATCGGCACGGCGCCGACAGCCTCGATCTGCGTGATGAAATACTGCAGATTCTCTTTGTATCGGGCGACAGTGACGCGGGGATTGATGCCGTCCTCAAGGTAGAAATCGTTGGTCGCAAAGCTCATAATGACAAAATCGGGATCTTTGTTGAGCACATCGCGTTCAAAACGCGCACGCCCCTGTTCGGTGGTGTTGCCGCCGATGCCCGCGTTGATCAGGTACATATTGGTGGCTTTGGCGACCGAACGCGGCCAGGTGGACAGGGCGGTGATGCTGTCACCGAAGGTGATAAGCGTCTTGCCGTCCATCACGGGTGCATCTGCGGCAGGAGCGGCAAGGACAGCGGGGATCGCGGTCACAAGCAGTGCCAGCGCCAGCAAAACAGAGAGAAAGGCTTTTGTGTTCATATTGTATCTCCTTACACGACGAGGGCTTTGAGGATATAGCGCACATCAATGGTGTTGACGTTGCCGTCGCCGTTGCAGTCCGCGACCGCAAGGGTGGCATCGTCAAGAGGCTTTGTGCCGTTGAAATGGCGAAGCATAGCCGTGGCATCCGCTGTATCTAACTTGCCGTTGCCGTTGACATCGCCGGGGATGTGATCGGGCTCGACATATTCCTCAGCGGTAGCAAGTGCCGTCCAGGTCAGCGCGTCACCGTAGCCGCCGTATACGGAAAGCTCATAGTGGGTCAGCGTGATCACGCCCGAGGTCCCCAGCGCCTTGGCAAGATCGACATACACATCGATGGCTTCGGTGAAGTCGTTGATATCGCCTTTGACAAGCTGAGAAAGCTGGATCGATCCGGTCGTGCCGTAAGCGTTGGTATAGAACAGATGACCGTTTGCACTGCCGCGGGCGGGCGTGAAAGCGAGGTGCATATACGGTGTTTTGTTCAGATCGATCGTTTTGTTGACGGTCACGTGAATCGAAGGCCACGCGATCTCGCTGGTTTCGTCGCGGGCGATCGTCAGCGAGCCGTCGGTGTTGATAGCGAAGTCCACCACGCCGTTGTTCTGCACGATCTGCGAGGAGGCGGTCGGAAGCAGGCTGTCAACATCCGTGCAGACGGGAGTTTCGGGCACTTCGGTGCCGTCGGTGGTGGTGATGCTCAGTTCTCTGAGCGTGACCTTTTTGTTTGCCGCACCGACTACGAAGATCTTTACACCCGTGAACACAACGGTGCCGTCAGCCGCAATAAAGGAGGAGGGAACGATGTCTTCAAGCGGCAGGGTGGTGTACACCGATTGACCGGGAAGGATATCGTCGCCCGAGATCTGCAGGGTCGGAATCTTCGCTTTCAGGATCTTGGTCAGCGACACATAGGTCGAGGCATAGGTCAGTGTGGGGTTCGGGCCGTTGAAATACAGCGCCACGTTGGAGCCTGCTTCAAATTCCATATCAATGGTCAGATACGTGCCCTTGACGGGTGCGGTGATGCCCTCATCGATGGTGGGGGAATAGTGCGCCTCCGGCCACATACCGTTGGTGTTGGCAAACGACACCGAGCCGTCATCTTCCTGCACACCGTACATCGTGTCGGGGTAGATGATCAGCCACTCGTTGAGATCGGTGGGGGCGATGGGCTTGGTCCACGCACCGGGCTCGGCTTTGGGAGCGGTGGGCTGTTCCACGCGCGGTGCCGAGGCATCGGAGCGATAGGTGTTGTTCATAAAGGCGCAGATCGTGTCGGTGTAGACCTGATTGCCCTGCGACGACAGATGCACGCCGTCGGAAACCAGGAAGTTACTGACGGTATAGCCGCCGTTATCGCACACTGCGTGGATGTCAATGAGTCCGACACCGTTGACAGATGCCACCTCGCGCATTGCGGCAACGTATTTGTCCAATGCGCCGTTGACCGTGCCCTCGGGATACAGCGACGGGCCACCCGATGCACCTTCCGAAATGAACGGCGGGGTCATCAGGATCGGCTCTGCACCTAAGTTCCGGACCTTTTCTACAAAGGTTTGCAGATTGGCTTTATAGGTTGCCAGATCCACGCGCGGATTCACGCCGTCCGCACGGTAGAAATCGTTGGTGGCAAAGCACATAATCACAAAATCGGGGTTGTGCGCCGCAACGTCGCGGTCAAAACGCGCCATACCGTGAGCGGTGGTGTTGCCGCCGATGCCGGAGTTGACCAGCTTCATATTCAGGTTTTTCGCCACCGATTGCGGCCAGGTGGATAAGGCAGTGATGCTGTCACCGAAGGTGACGAGCGTCGCGCCGTCCATCAGCGGTGCATCCGCCGCAGGAGCGGCAAACGCGGCAGGGACGATGCTGAGCGTCAACAGAACGCACAGAAGAACGGAAAACAGCTTTTTCATAAAATGACCTCCTTAATGGGAGAATAGTATAGTATCAGTGTAGCAAATCCTATACGGAAATGCAAGTGCTTTTATTTCGTTGCGGTAATGCTGAGCTCATTGACGGTGACTGTCTTTCCCGCATCCCCGATAATGAACATCTTTACGCCCGAGAACAACAGCGTGGCATCGTCACGCAAATAGCGTCCGCCCGTCAGTGCTGATAACGGTATGGTGCATTGCACATGCTGGCCGCCGAGAATGTCATCACCCGATGTGCGAAGCGACGGAAGTTGTGTTTTTATGGCGGAGGTCAGGGAGAGATATTGGTTCTCGGTGGGGACGGTCGGGGTGTCGCCGTTGAAAAACAGCAGGATATGCGTGGCGGCTTTCAGTTCAAGATCGACCGTCAGGTAACTGCCCGCAACGGGGACGGCAATACTGTCGGTGAGCTTGGGAGAATAATGCACCTCCGGCCATTCGCCGGTTGTGTTGGAAAAGACGACGTGACCGTTTTCGTCGGTATCGGCTACAACGGTGCCGGGGTAGAGGATGCGCCAGCCTTCGGGAGCTTCGGGAATCAGACTTTTTGTCCACGGCCCTTTCTGTGCCGTCGGTGCGGTCGGACGTTCCACGCGCGGGGCATCGAGATCCTGTCGGAAATGCGCGGTCATATAGGAGATAAGGGCATCGGCAAACACCTTGTTTCCGAGCGGGGACAGGTGCACGCCGTCACTGCTCAGGAATTCCGCGGCGCTGTAATGCTCGTCACATACGGCGTGGATGTCCACAAGATCGGTGTCGGTTTCCTTTGCGACCTCGCGCATAATGTTGACATAGACATCCAGTGCGGCATTGACCGAGCCTTCGGGATAGCGTGCCGCACCGCCCGAAGCCGTTTCGGTGATGACGGGGGAGGTGATGAGGATCGGGACGGCATCAAGAGCGCGGGTACGCTCCACCATTTCTGTCAGGTTCTGACGGTATTCTTCGGGAGCCACCTGCGGGTCGATGCCGTTTTTGCGGTAAAAATCGTTGGTGCCGAAGCAGATGGTCACGAAATCGGGATCGGCGCTTGCGACATCCTGCTCAAAACGGGCAAGTCCGTGAGCGGTGGTATTGCCGCCGACTCCTGCGTTGACAAGGTGCATATTCAGCTCGTTTGCCGCCTCGGACGGCCATCGGCTGAGGGAGGTGTTGCTGGCGCCGAAGGTGACGAGCGTTGCGCCGTCAAGAAGCGGCTTTTCTACCGTGCAGGCGCATAAGGAACAGAACAACAAAACCGAGAGTATGCAGACGATTGCTTTTTTCATAAACAGTCCCTCCTCTGATGATTTCAGTATAGCAGGTTTTCGCGAAATAGCAAGTAAAAGAGATTGTCAAAAAATCGGGTTTTTGAATAGTTTTTTTATTGCCAAAAACTTAACGAAGTGCTTAAAACGGCTTTGCACCGCCGTTTTAATAGGTTTTTGGAAAAGCTGAAAAAATTCAAATTTTGTACAAATTACTCTTTACAGCATCGCAAAGAAGTGGTACAATATATATTGTGCGGACAAGCGTCCGCGAAACGTTGTTCTATATTATCCCAAAAGGAGGACATAGTAAACATGGCAAGAAAGTTTAAAACCATGGATGGTAACAACGCCGCCGCTCACGTGTCGTATGCGTTCACCGACGTTGCTGCCATCTACCCGATCACGCCGTCTTCCGTGATGGCAGAGGTGACCGACGTCTGGTCGGCACAAGGTCAGAAGAACATCTTCGGCCGTCCCGTCAAGGTTGCTGAGATGCAATCCGAGGCAGGTGCCGCGGGTGCTGTTCACGGCTCGCTCGCCGCGGGTGCGATGACCACCACCTACACCGCTTCGCAGGGTCTTCTTCTGATGATCCCCAATATGTACAAAATCGCCGGTGAGCTGCTCCCGAACGTGATTCACGTGTCGGCACGTGCGCTGGCTTATCACGCGCTGAACATCTTCGGTGACCACTCCGACGTGTATTCCACCCGTCAGACCGGTTACGCGATGCTCTGCTCTTCCAGCGTGCAGGAGGTTATGGACCTCGGCGCTGTGGCGCATCTGTCCACCATCAGAGGCCGCGTGCCTTTCGTGCACTTCTTCGACGGCTTCCGCACCTCGCACGAGATCCAGAAGATCCAGGTCTGGGATTATGACGATCTCGCCGATATGGTTGACTGGGACGCTGTGGATCGCTTCCGCCGTGAGGCGCTCAACCCCGATCACCCTGTGCAGCGCGGTACCGCTCAGAACCCCGACATCTACTTCCAGGGTCGTGAGGCGGCAAACACCTATTATGATAACCTCCCCGCTGTTGTCGAGGACTATATGAACCAGGTCAACAAGAAGATCGGTTCGAAGTATAAGCTCTTCAACTACTACGGTGCCCGTGACGCCGAGAACGTCATCATTGCGATGGGTTCTGTCAACGAGACCATCGAAGAGACCGTTGACTACCTCAACGCGGCAGGCGAGAAGGTCGGCCTGATCAAGGTTCGCCTGTATCGTCCGTTCTCCGTCAAGCACCTGCTGGCGGCAATGCCCAAGACCGTCAAGAAGATCACCGTTCTGGACCGCACGAAGGAGTCCGGCTCCATCGGTGAGCCTCTGTACCTCGACGTTGTGGCGGCGATTGCGGACTCCAAGTTCGCAGGCACTCCCGTTTACAGCGGTCGTTACGGCCTCGGTTCCAAAGACACCACCCCCGGCCAGATCGTGGCTGTGTACCGCAATATGCAGGCTTCCCGCCCGAAGAAGCGCTTCACCATCGGCATCGAGGATGACGTGACGAAGCTCTCGCTGAAGGTCAAGGAAGATCCCGATACCACCCCCAAGGGCACCACGTCCTGCAAATTCTGGGGTCTGGGTTCTGACGGCACCGTCGGTGCGAACAAGAACTCCATCAAGATCATCGGTGACCACACCAGCCTCTACGCACAGGGCTACTTCTCCTATGACTCGAAGAAGTCCGGCGGTATCACCGTGTCGCACCTGCGCTTCGGTAAGAAGCCCATCAAGTCCACCTACCTCATCAATAAGGCGGACTTCGTGGCGTGCCACAACCCGTCCTACGTTGACAAGTACGATATGGTCAGCGACATTAAGCCCGGCGGCACCTTCCTGCTGAACTGCTCGTGGACGGAGGAAGAGCTCGATGCTCACCTGCCCGCGGCAATGAAGCAGTATATCGCAAAGAACAAGATTAAGTTCTACACCCTCGACGCGACTCACCTCGCAAAGGGTCTGGGCCTTGGCAACCGCACCAACACCCTCCTGCAGGCGGCATTCTTCAAATTGGCGAATGTCATTCCCGCGGCGGATGCTGTGCAGTATATGAAGGACGCGGCAACCCGTTCTTACTCCAAGAAGGGCGAAGCCATCGTCAAGATGAACCACGATGCGATCGAGACCGGCATCAAGGAAGTCAAGAAGGTCAACGTGCCTGCTGAGTGGGCAACCGCAACCGACGAGGTCGTGGTGAAGGAAGCTTACGGCGGCCGTCCCGAGATCAAAGACTATATTGACAACGTGCTCGTGCCCGTCAACGCTCAGAAGGGCGACAAGCTGCCCGTTTCCACCTTCGTGGAGAACGCGGACGGCACCGTGCCGCTGGGCTCCTCGGCTTACGAGAAGCGCGGCATTGCGGTTGACGTGCCTGTCTGGGTGAAGGACAACTGCATCCAGTGTAACTTCTGCTCGTATGTCTGCCCGCACGCGGTTATCCGCCCGGTCATCATGACCGAGCAGGAAGCCAACGCGGCTCCCGCTTCCATGATCCACAAGCCCGCTACGGGTCTGCCGGGTATGGAATTTGCAATCACCGTTTCCGTGCTGGACTGCACCGGTTGCGGCTCCTGCGCAAACGTTTGCCCGGGTATGAAGGGCAACAAGGCTCTGGTTATGATGCCGCTTGAGGAGCGCCTCGAAGATGAGGAAGGCTACCTCTACGGTCAGGCTCTGCCCGAGAAGGAAGAGGTTGCCGAGAAGTTCAAGGCGACCACCGTTAAGGGCAGCCAGTTCAAGCAGCCCCTGCTCGAGTTCTCCGGTGCTTGCGCGGGTTGCGGCGAGACTCCGTATGCGAAGCTCGCTACTCAGCTCTTCGGCGATCGTATGTATATCGCCAACGCGACGGGTTGCTCCTCCATCTGGGGCGGTTCGTCTCCCTCCACTCCGTACACCGTCAACAAAGAGGGCAAGGGCCCCGCTTGGGCGAACTCCCTGTTTGAGGACAACGCGGAGTACGGCTACGGTATGTTCCTGGGCGTGACGGCTCGCCGTCAGCGCCTGGCGGATATTATGACCAAGTTCGCAGCAGGCGAAGCAGGCGCTCCCGCGGATCTGAAGGCGGCGGCTGCGGAATGGCTGGAGAACAAGGACGAGGCAGAGGCTTCCAAGATCGCGGCGGCGAAGGTCGAAGCGGCTCTTGACAAGGCAATCGCGGCGGGCAAGGATGACCCGATGTACGCGGAAGCCAAGAAAGCGGCTGACGTTCTCATCAAGAAGTCCTTCTGGATGCTCGGCGGCGACGGCTGGTCTTATGACATCGGCTTCGGCGGCGTGGACCACGTTCTCGCATCGGGCGAGGATGTCAACATCCTCGTGTTCGACACCGAGGTGTACTCCAACACCGGCGGTCAGGCCTCCAAGGCAACGCCTGTCGGCTCTGTGGCACAGTTTGCCGCGGCCGGTAAGGCTGTCAAGAAAAAGGATCTCGGCGCCATCGCGATGAGCTACGGCTATGTCTACGTTGCTCAGGTTGCTATGGGTGCGGATATGAACCAGTGCCTCAAGGCGTTCCACGAGGCTGAGAGCTATCACGGCCCGTCCCTCATCATCTGCTATGCACCTTGCATCAACCACGGTATCAAGGGCGGCATGGGCATCTCGATGACCGAGGAGAAGAAGGCTGTGCAGGCGGGTTACTGGCACCTGTATCGCTTCGATCCGCGCAAGGACGATTCCTTTATGCTTGACTCCAAGGAGCCCAGCGAGTCCTATCGTGACTTCATCATGGGTGAGGTTCGTTACAACTCGCTGACCCGTTCCTTCCCCGAGCGCGCAGAGGCGCTGTTCGCGGATGCCGAGAGAAACGCAAAGAGCCGCTACGAGCACCTCGTGCGTCTGGGCGATCTCTACTCCAAAGCGAAATAATCATCACGCATACTATGACCCCCATCGCTGTTTGGCGGTGGGGGTCATTTCTTTTCCGAAAATCCTGTCTGTCACCCTTTACAAATCTGCTTAAATGCGATATAATAAAAGAGTATATGATTATAATGCGGGAGGTGTGGCTGTGAAGATCAATCAGGTGAAATTCGGCGCGATCATGACCTATGTGTCTTATGCGTTGTCAGTGCTTTTGGGTCTGATCTCCACCCCGATGCTGCAACGCCATCTCGGCGAGAGCGAATTCGGTGTGTATCAGCTGGTGCTTCCCGTTGTGTCGATGCTGACGGTGCTGACCTTTGGCCTGGGCAGTGTCTACACCCGCTATTACTCCATCTACAAAACCGAAAACGATACCGACAAAATGGCCAAGCTCAACGGGCTGTTCATCGTGATGTACAGCATCATCGGTGCGGTGGCGATCGCCATCGGCTTCGGATTGGCGGCAATGTTTGAGTCCATTTTCCCGAACGTGACGGCGGAGTATGTTCCGCTTGCCAAAACTCTGCTTCGCTTGATGGCGATCAATATGGGTCTGTCCTTTCCCGTGTATGTGTTCACATCGCACATCGTCGTCAACGAAGCGTATGTGTTCCAGAAAACGGTTGCCGCGCTGAAAATGGTGCTTAACCCCACGTTGACAATGGTGCTGGTTGTCCTCGGCTTCCGCTCGGTAGCGGTGACGGTGCTTGCCATCGCGCTGACGGTCGGTGTCGGTATCGCCGATATTGTGTATTGCTTCAGACGGCTGAAAATGCCGATCGCGTTCGGACGTATGCCGAATGGCTTTTTCAAAGAAATTTTAGTGTTCACCTCGTTTGTGTTCCTGAGCAACCTTGTCGGTGAACTGGACTGGAACTCCGACCGCGTGATCCTCGGTATGTTTGCGGGTTCTGCCGCGGCGGATGCCGAGGTGGAGGTGGGACTGTATTCCAATCCCGCCCAGATCAACATTTACTTTATGTCACTTGCCACGATGCTCACCAACGTGTTTGTGCCGCGTGCGCATCGTCTGATCGCAAGCAAACGCCCCGACAGCGAGGTAAGCGACCTGTTCATCAAGGTCGGACGCTGGCAGTATATGATGATGATCACCATCCTCATCGGCTTTATCGCGGTCGGTGAAGGCTTTATGCGGTATTATACCGTGTACGATCCCCACCGCTCGTACCTGATCGCGCTGTTGCTGATGATCCCGACGATCATTCCGTCGGTGCAGAATTTAGGCATTGAGATCCAGCAGGCAAAGAACAAGCACCGCTTCCGTGCAATTGCGTATGCGGTCGTCGCGGTCGCCAATATCGCACTTTCGATCCCGCTTGCCATCCGATGGGGCGGTGTCGGCGCGGCACTCGGCACGGCGATCACCACCTTTGTCGGCAAAGGCTTGCTGATGAACTGGTATTATCGCCGTCACATCGGATTGGATATCGGCCGCTTCTGGAAAGAGATCGGACGCATCACTCTTGCGATGGGTCTGCCGTTGGCGGCGGCGATCGCCGTTGCCGTGTTTGCGGATACCTCGACGGTCGGACGCTTTGTGCTGTGGGGGATCCCCGTGGTGCTCGTCGAGCTTGTCTGCCTGTGGTTCCTTGCGATGACAAAGGCTGACCGCGAGCAAGTGGCAGGGCCGCTTTTGCGGAGGTTGAAGCGATGAGTGCTCTTGACAGCATCCGCACACTGGCGGCGGAATTATCGCTTTTTGAGACGGGCGTTTGCGCGTTCGATACGGAGAAACGCCCGTTGCTTTCCTGCCGTGCGGCATCACGTCTGCCCGACGGCGCACGGTCGGTGATCGTGGTGTTGTTTCCGTACGCATTTGCGGATGACCGCCCGCGGAATCTATCCCGTTATGCCTGTGTGCCCGATTATCATACGGCGGCGGGAGCGGTGCTCAAGGGCTTTGCGCAGTCGCTGTGTGAGCGGTTTGAGAACGAACGGTTTGAGCCGTTTATGGACAATTCACCGCTCCCTGAGGTGGCGTGTGCAACAGCGGCGGGACTCGGTGTGCGCGGCGATCACGGCTTGCTCATCAGCGACCGTTACGGCTCGTTTGTGTTTATCGGTTGCATCGTGACGACGATGTCACTTCCCGCTTCGGAGCAGGCACGCGAGTGTCTGCATTGCGGTGCATGCGCCGAAGCGTGTGCGGGTGGTTGCTTGCCGTCGGCACAGCGTGACACCTGCGTGTCGGCGCTGACGCAGAAAAAAGGAGAGCTGACAAACGCGCAGACGGAGGCGATCCGCGCGGGTGGCTTGCTGTGGGGCTGTGATGCCTGTCAGGAGGCTTGCCCGATGAACCGCGGCAAAGAGATCGCGCCGCACCCGTGTTTTACTTGGTACGATCCGTGGCTGTCACAAACGTCGCTTGACGACTTGACCGACAAGGCGTACGGCTGGCGCGGCAAAGCCGTGCTACGGCGAAATATAGAGTTGTTTTAAAAGGAGATGACGCGATGGCGACCCCTCTTGCAGATGCGCTGGCGCGTTATGATCGCTTGGGGCGTGTGTCCTATCATACACCCGGGCATAAAGGACAGGCGGCGCTGTTGTCCCCGCTTTGCTCTGCAACACTTGATCTGACCGAGCTTCCCGAGACCGGCAGTCTGTATGACGGCGGCGATGCCATCGAAGCGGCGGAACGGGAAGCGGCGCGCGTGTTCGGAGCGGGACAAACGTTTTTTTCGGGCGGCGGATGCACCCTGTGCATCCAGACAATGCTTGGGCTTGCCGCCAAATGCGGTAAAGCGGTGCTGATGGGGCGTAATGCCCATCGCAGTGCGGCTTGCGCGGCGGCATTGTTGGATTTGAATGTTCAGTGGGCGGTCACGGTGACCCCCGAAGCGGTGGAGGAATCGCTCAAAGCGCATCCCGATATCCGCACGGTGTACGTGACCTCGCCCGATTATTACGGCAGGCTTGCCGATATCGCGGGACTTGCCGCGGTGTGCCGCCGATGGGGAGCGGCGTTGTTAGTAGACAACGCTCACGGCTCGCATCTGGGTGCGTTCGGTCTGCATCCGCTTTCCTTGGGCGCGGATGCAACGGCGGATTCGGCACACAAAACCCTGCCGGTGTTCACGGGCGGTGCGTATCTGCATCTTTCTGAAGACGGCGTATTCGGCGCCTGCTCCCGTGAACAGGTAAAAGCGACAATGGCGCTGTTCGGTTCAACGTCACCGGCATTTCCCACATTAGCTTCGCTGGATGCGGCGCAGGATTGGTGGGAGACCGAGGGGAAAGATGCGTTTGTGCGGCTTCGCGAACGCGCTTGCAAGGTGTTTGACACTGTCAGGGCGTGTGGACTGATGCCTGCGGATGTGATGCGCGACCCCGTGCGCGTCACAATGGATTGCGGAAAAGGGGATGCGCAGGTGTTGGCACAGCGTCTGCGTGACAGCGGCGTCGAGGCGGAATATGCCGACGCGCGGTATGTCGTGCTGTTGCCGGCGCCGTTCCATACGGATGAACAGCTTCATGCACTCTGCGGTGCGATCGTTCAGGCAACAGCTGAACCGCTTCCCAAAGCGGTGCAAACCCCGTTTTCGGCGGCAATGCCCGATGTGTTGCCGCAAGCGGTAATGGGATTGCGGCAAGCGTGCTTTGCCGACCACGAGCAGCTCCCGACGGCGCAAGCGGTCGGTCGGATCAGCGCGCAAAGCATTTGCCCTTGTCCTCCCGGTGTGGCGGTAATTGTCCCCGGAGAGCGGTTTGACAGTGAGCTGTGTCACGCATTGGAGGCGGCACGGATTCATACGGTTTCGGTAGTGAAAGGACGGTTTTAAAAATGGGAAAGAAATGTTTGGCGGCGTTGCTTGCCGTACTGATGCTGGTGGCTTTGACGGGATGCGGTGAAGCAACCGATAAGCCTGTCAGCGGTACGCTGACGCTGGACGAATACACACAGATATTCGATGTGGATGTTCAGCAACCGGAGCAGGGGACGGATACCCTGTCACTTCCCGTGACACTGCGTCTGCGCAACAGTGAGAAATTGCTGTCGTTTATAGAGACTCTCGCGCAACGCACTCCCACGACCTATGTCAACGAGCTCAAGGAATACACCGCAGACGGCATCTTACAGGATGTGACGTACACGGTCGTGTATGATGGAATGAGCGCAACGATCCAAAGAGATGTGAACGGGGAAGCGGGAGAGCCGCTGGAGCTCCTCGGTTTTAAGATGATACAGCTTGCTCAGTTTTGCCTGAGCGAGAACGGAACGGTTGACGGCGCACTGTTTGCACAGGTGATGCACACACTGGGTATGGATACTTGGTTTATGAATTACCCGTATCATATGCTCTACGGTGTGAACACGGTGGTTGCCGTCACGGTTGACGGACAATATCTGATTTTTGATTACTATTTTGATGAGTCGGTTGTGCCGATGCTCGGCGGAAATATCTTCGGCTGAGAAAACGGCATTTAAAAAGGAGGAACGGTATGCGTTTTGAAGCATTTGCGGGAAACGAGCAAGCAAAAGCCCTGCTTTCCGCCGCGATCGACAGCGGCCGTTTGCCTCACGCGTTATTGATCGAAGGCCCTGCGGGAAGCGGCAAACGGATGCTGGCGCATTTAGTGGCAAAAGCCGCTGTGTGTACCGAAGCGGACAAGCCCTGCGGCACCTGCGCCCAGTGTCTGAAAGCCGAAACGGGACACGCGGACATCACGCTCCTGCAAGGAGACGGCTCGGCAAAATCGCTGAGTGTCGCGACGATCCGCGACCTGCGTGAACAAGCGGCAGTCGTCCCGAATGAGGCTTCTCACAAGGTGGCGATCATTGCCGACGCGGATTGTATGAACGTACAGGCGCAGAATGCGCTTTTAAAAATTTTAGAAGAACCGCCGTCCTATATGGTGTTTATCCTGACCGCCAAAAGCCGCACGGCATTTCTGCCGACAGTGCAGTCGCGCTGTGTGTGCGTCAGTGTGCTGGGCGTAACCGAGCAGGAAGCACTTCCTGTTTTGAAGCAGGCGTTGCCCACACTGTCCGAAGCGGAGCTGATCACACGTATCCGCTTGTTTTCGGGATGCATCGGTGCGGTGATCGACAGCGCATCAGAGGATGTGTTTGCCGCCACGATCGAACGTATCCGTGCGGTCAGTGAGGCGATTCTGGCACCGTATGAGCTGGCATTGATGAAGGCCACGGCACCTCTGGAAAAGGATAAACCGCTGACCGATGCGGTACTCAGCGGCGTGCGTCTGGTGCTTCGCGATGCATTGACCCTTGCCGCGGGCGGAACGGCAACCGTCAGCGTGGCTCCCGATGTCGCCAAAACCTTGGCGACCAAGCTCACCGACCGACAGCTTTTGGGGTGTATGGCGGTGATTGCCGATCTGACGGATGCGCGGGCGCGCAATATGAATCAGGCGTTACTCATCACCCTACTGTGCGCACGGTTACGTGCCGCGGCGGGACGTTGATGATCAACATAGAACGGAATAAAGGAGGACTGACCGATGGCACAGATCATTGGTGTTCGATTCAAGAATGCGGGGAAGGTGTATTACTTTGATCCGCAGGATATGGTATTTGAAAAAGGCGATTATGTGGTGGTGGAAACCTCGCGCGGACAGGAGTGCGGCGAGGTGGCGATCCCCAACCGCGAGATGGACGAGGCATCGCTTCATAAGCCGTTGAAAACGGTTGTGCGCAAGGCGGATGATGCGGATATCCGCCGTGCCGAGGAAAACGAAGAGAAAAAACAGCAGGCAATGAAAACCTGCCAGGAGCGCATCGACGCTCACGGCCTGGATATGAAATTAGTGGATGTGGAATATGCGTTTGACAATTCCAAGATCCTGTTCTATTTCACCGCCGAGGGACGTGTGGATTTCCGCGAGCTTGTCAAGGATCTGGCATCTGTGTTCCGTATGCGCATCGAGCTTCGCCAGATCGGTGTGCGCGATGAGGCGAAAATGCTCGGCGGCATCGGCATTTGCGGCAGACCGTTTTGCTGTGTGCAGTTTCTCAACGATTTTGAGCCCGTGTCCATCAAGATGGCAAAGGAACAGGGCTTGTCGCTCAACCCGACCAAAATCTCGGGCTCCTGCGGTCGTCTGATGTGCTGTCTGAAATACGAACAGGATGCGTATGAGCATCTCATCAAAACGACGCCGCGACAGGGTGCGCTTGTCTCCACCAAGGAGGGACGCGGCATTGTGCAGGAGGTCAATCTGCTCACGGGTATGCTCAAGATCCGCCTGGATAAAGCCCCTGATTCGCCGCCTGTTACGATGCACCGGGATGATGTCAAGGTGGTGCGTCGCGGAAACAAACCCGCAGAGGCGCAAGCAAGTGAAGAGAGCGCGGAAGAATAATCCTGCAAAAAACACTTGCAATTTCAGAAAGTTGTGATATGATTAAAGTAACGAATGGTAAGGAGGTGCTCTTGACATGGCATACAGAATCACTGATGATTGCATCGCTTGCGGTGCTTGCGCTGCCGGTTGCCCGGTTGACGCGATTTCGGAGGGTGACGGCAAGTATGTGATCGACGCGGAAACCTGCATCGATTGCGGCGCTTGCGCAGGTGATTGCCCTGTGGACGCTCCGGTTGCTGAATAAGAAATCGGTATGAATGAAAAAGACCGCTTGACGTTTGTCAAGCGGTCTTTTGATTTATTCGTTTCCGGTCAGCGGCGTGAACCCGCCGTCTAAGGGGTCACCGCTGTCGTTGTCCGAGGGGGTGTCTTTCGGAAGAAAGATCAGGTCGTCCGCGCTCAGCGGTGCATCCTCCGGCTCTGCGGCATCCTGCGGCAAAAACACCATATCCTGCGAGGGTTGTTTTGCTTCAAGCAACGCCTCTTCGATTTCGGCGCTGTCCAGCGGGAGTGTGGCGAAGGACGGCAGAGAATCCATATCCAGCCGTTCAAGGTCTCCGGTGATATCCGTTGAATCGTCCAAAGACGGCGTCGGCTCTTCGGGAAGCGCTGACGGCTGTACAGGAGGCTCTTCGTCCGCCTCTTGAGCGGGCTGCTCCGCCTCTTGAACGGCGACCTCTTCAGGAGGAACGGATCTGGTCAGAATGGCAAGGATCGTTTCGGCGTCGGGGGTATCGTGGCTGTTGAGATATTCAAACAGATGATCAAACGTGGAATGATCGGAAGTCGCGGGCGTTGCCGTTTGCGCGGCAGATGTGACCTCGGTTGTCGGTTCCTGAGCGGTTGCAACCGCCGTCGGCGGATCGTCCAGCGAAAAGGCGGATGCGTCAAATGCTTCGGGAAGAGGACGGCGCTTCGGCGTACGGCGCAAGGGGTCGTACACATAGCGGCGGCAATGATGCGTCAGCGGCAGGGCACCGCCTCGGACACAAAGCACCGTGTCACCGCTTGCCGAGAGCTTTCCGTGTGCACACGTGCCGCAACAGGGCTCTTTTCGGTTGCCGAACAGTTTTTTCTTCGCCATCGGATATCGCCGCCTTTCCGAACAGTGGAATCCTCTGTTTTTCAGTATAGCACAGGCAACGACAAAAATCCAGTCTTTTTTACAAATCGTCCGCATCCTGTTCCGGCGCTTCGCCGTCGGCATCGGTGCCGGTGTAGCTGCCGAGAATATCCGACAGATCGCGGCGGCTTTGCGTGCGCAGAACATTGGCATCGTCCATCGCTTTGGCGGTGGGTGTCGGAACCGTTTTTTTCTTTTGTTCCACGGCAGATTCCTCCTTAATAATCGGCGATGTGCAGTTTGAAATAGGCGCGCGGCTTTTTGCAGACAGGACAGACGGCGGGCGGGGTTTCGCCCGTGTGCAGGTGACCGCAGTTCATACAGATCCACACGGTCTGCGCGCTTCGCTTGAACACCGCACCGCTCTCGATGTTGTCGAGCAGGGTGCGGTAGCGGGTTTCGTGTGCACTTTCAATTTTGCCGACCAGCTCAAAGGCGGCGGCAATGGCGTCAAAGCCCTCTTCACGGGCGGTTTTTGCGAATTCCGCATACATCTGTGTCCATTCGTAATGCTCGCCGCCTGCGGCATCCTCTAAGTTGCGCGTGGTGGTGGGAAGATCGCCGCCGTGCAGGGCTTTGAGCCATAATTCCGCGTGTTCCTTTTCGTTTTGCGCCGTTTCGCGGAAGATATCGGCGATTTGTTCATAGCCTTCCTCGTGTGCCTTGGCGGCGTAGAATGCGTATTTGTTGCGCGCCTGGCTTTCTCCTGCGAATGCCGCCATCAGATTGGCTTGCGTACGACTGCCTTGGAAATCCATACGTGTATCCTCCTTTATTGATGTGATAGGAGTGTGTGCCGGATGCACAGGGTTTATACAAACCTGCGGCAACAATGCAGGGGCGGCTATCAGCCGCCCGTTTTGGTTATGTACAAATCTTGGCGGGCGGCTGATAGCCGCCCCTACTGTACTGCATTGGGGTTAGCGCGATGATACCGAAAAATCTTGCAAAACTTTCAAAATGCGGTTGAAATATCCGCGGCTTTTCGCTATAATAGATATAATTGCCTGTATAATAAGGTAAATTTGTTCCGAAAGGACTGTATGAATATGGCAGATAAGAAAAAAATGGTGGAAGCCATCACCGCAATGGACGAGGACTTCACCAAATGGTATACCGATGTGGTCAAAAAGGCAGAGCTTGCCGACTACTCGGGCGTGCGCGGTTGTATGATCGTGCGTCCCTACGGCACGGCGCTGTGGGAGAACATCCGTGACGATTTAGACCGTCGCTTCAAGGCACTCGGTCACGAGAATATTATGATGCCGCTGTTCATCCCCGAAAGCCTGCTCCAGCGTGAGAAGGATCACGTGGAAGGCTTTGCACCCGAGGTGGCGTGGGTCACCCACGGCGGCGAGGAGAAGCTCGCCGAGCGTCTGTGTGTGCGCCCGACAAGTGAGACGGTGTTCTGTGAGCACTACGCAAACATCATCCATTCTTACCGCGACCTCCCCAAGCTCTACAACCAGTGGTGCTCGGTGGTGCGTTGGGAAAAGACCACCCGTCCGTTCCTGCGCACGATGGAGTTCTATTGGCAGGAGGGTCACACGATGCACGAAACCGCCGAGGAAGCCTGGGCGGAGACCGAGCAGATGCTCAACGTGTACGCCGACTTCTGCGAGCAGTCGCTTGCCATTCCCGTTGTCAAAGGCCGCAAGACCGATAAGGAAAAGTTTGCGGGTGCGGAAGCCACCTACACCATCGAAGCGATGATGCACGACGGTAAAGCCCTGCAGAGCGGTACCAGCCATTATTTCGGCGACGGTTTTGCCCGCGCATTCGATATTCAGTTTACGGGCCGTGACAACACCCTGCAGTACCCGCATCAGACCTCGTGGGGTATGTCCACGCGCATCATCGGTGCGATCATTATGACCCACGGTGATGACAACGGTCTTGTGCTCCCGCCGCGTGTGGCACCGACGCAGGTTGTGATCGTGCCGATCGCGATGCATAAGGAAGGCGTGCTGGAGAAGGCCAATGAGCTCAAGGAGCGTCTGCAAGGCGTGGTCCGCGTGAAGTTAGATGCGTCGGATAATTCGCCCGGCTGGAAGTTTGCCGAGTACGAGATGAAGGGTGTGCCGCTCCGTCTGGAGATCGGCCCGAAGGATATCGAGAACGAGCAGTGTGTTGTTGTTCGCCGTGACACCCGCGAGAAGATCGTGGTGAAGCTTGCCGACCTCGAAACCGAGCTGCCCAAGCTGCTGGATGCGGTGCACGACGGTTTGTATCAGAGAGCGCTTGCCCGCCGCGAGAGTATGACCTACGACGCACACAGCTTCGAAGAGATTCAGGAAATTGCCGACACCAAGCCCGGCCTGATCCGTGCGATGTGGTGCGGCGAGCTCGAATGCGAGATGAAGCTCAAGGACGAAGTGGGCATCACCAGCCGTTGTATGCCGTTTGAGCAGGAAGAGATCGCGGATACCTGCGTTTGCTGCGGCAAGAAAGCAAAGAAGCTCGTCTATTGGGGCAAAGCATATTAATTCGGATTTCGGAGGATTTCATTATGAGTCAGTTAGCAATGCCCGTAAAGGGCGATGTTCTTGTTACGATCCACACGACGATGGGGGACATCAAGATCAAGCTGTTCCCCGATAAGGCTCCCAAAACGTGTGAGAATTTCACCACGCTGGCACGTGAGGGCTATTATGAAGGTATTGTGTTTCACCGCGTTATCAATGATTTTATGATTCAGGGCGGTGATCCGACCGCCACGGGTTGCGGCGGCCAGAGCATCTGGGGTCATTCGTTTGAGGATGAGTTCGATATGGAGCTTCGCAATTACCGCGGCGCGCTGTCGATGGCAAACGCCGGTCCCAACACGAACGGCAGTCAGTTTTTCATCGTGCAGGCAAAGCAGGTGCCCATGCGTCTTATCGGTCAGATGAAGCAGCTTGCCGATCGCGGTTTCCCGGAAGAGGTGACGGAAAACTATTCGCAGGTCGGCGGTACTCCGACACTGGATTTCTGCCACACGGTGTTCGGTCAGGTGTATGACGGTATGGATGTTGTGGATGCGATCGCGGCTGTGGATACCGACGAAAATGATAAGCCCTTAGAACCCGTGATCATCAAAAAGATCGATGTGGCGATGGCGGAATGAGGTTGAGAAATATGAAACGTATAACAGCGCTGTTGCTCGCCTTCGTGATGCTGTTTTCGCTCACGGCGTGCAGTGAAAGCGGCAAAAGCAGTGAGCCGAGCAATTTCGGCTTTCAGATGGAAGCACCCGCAGAAGGTGAAGAAATTGCCGTGATGCATACCAATATGGGCGATATTTACATTCGTCTGTTCCCCGAGCATGCTCCCAAAACGGTCGAGAATTTCAAAACTCTTGCGAAGGACGGCTATTACAACGGCATCATTTTCCACCGCGTTATCAAGGATTTTATGATCCAGGGCGGTGATCCGACCGGTACGGGTATGGGCGGCGAAAGCTGCTGGGGTGAGGATTTCGGTGATGAGTTCCATCCCGACCTTGGCAACCTTTACGGCTCGCTTGCGATGGCGAATGCCGGCCCCGATACGAACGGCAGTCAGTTCTTTATCAATCAGGCGAATGCCCTGACCGCCAATTCCCTTGCCACGATCAAGAATATTTACGGCAACCACAAGAACGATCCGCAATTCGCGCCTTACAAAACGCTTGAGGATCTGATCGCCGGCAAATACGGCTTGAAAAAAGCCATGTTGACCGAAGATGTGATGAAGCTGTATGAGCGCGTGGGCGGCAATATGTTCCTGGACGGTCCCCTGCGCAAGGACGGCGCGGGTCACACCGTGTTCGGCCACGTGTTCAACGGTATGCAGGTGGTGGAGGCGATCGCCGCTGTGGAAGTCGGAGAAGGGGATAAGCCTGTTTCCGAGGTGAGTATCGAATCAATTGAGTTCAAGCCCTATACGGCGGATATGCTGACGGCAGATCCGACGGTTGTTACAAAATAAGTCCGAAGGTGGTGTTTGTATGATGATCCGCGTGTTGCAGGTGGTGCTGGTTCTGGTCTGCCTGATCGGTGCGGCGTTGCAGACGGTGCATTATGCGCACGTTTTACAGTTACACGCGTATCGGTATGAACGCTACCGCAAATGGATGCTTGCCGACGACAAGCGCACGCTGCCGAGCGGTCGCTTGCTGTTCGGCGGTTTACCGCTTGCCGCTATGATGATGTTCGGCTTTCAGGGAACGGCGGCGTACATCGCGTTGACGGTTGCCGTTGTATGCAATGGTATTGCCGCTGTTGCGGAGCGTCCCAAGCCCTCCAAGAAGCCGCTTGTGTATACGCCGCGCATCAAGCGGATGCTGCTGACGGTTGCCGCGATCTATGCGGTGCTGTTGGGAATAGCGGTGGCGTTTCCGCCGTTGTTCAATCTGCTTCGCGGTGCGTTACCGATCAAGGCGGGTATCCTGACCTTCACGCAGATGCTGTCGGGTGTTCTGTTGCTTGGGGTTCTGATGCCTGTGTTCTTTGTACCGTTTGCGAACCGACTGAATGCACCGATTGAAAAACGTATTGCCGATGGGTTCACAAAGGATGCCAAGCGTATTCTGTCCGAGCGAACCGATCTGACGGTGATCGGCATTACGGGAAGCTACGGTAAAACCAGCGTCAAGCATTATCTGACCGCGTTGCTGTCGGTCAAATACAATGTGCTGATGACCCCGGAAAGCTACAATACGCCTATGGGGATCGTACGCACCGTCCGCGAACAGCTGCAGCCGTCTCACGAGATCTTTGTGTGTGAGATGGGTGCGCGTAACCGCGGTGATATCCGTGAGATCTGTGAGATCGTGCATCCACACCACGGCGTGATCACGGCTGTCGGTGAACAGCATCTGGAAACCTTCTCAACAATGGAGGCGGTGACCGATACCAAATTTGAGCTGATCGATGCCTTGCCCGAAAACGGCATCGCCTTTTTGAATGTGGATAACGAACACATCGCTTCACGGGATGTGCGCGGTGTGAAGGTGATCACCTACGGCACCTACGACGGCGCGGTGTACACCGCGACCGATGTGGTGGCGGATATCAACGGCAGTCGGTTTACGGTCACGGCACCGGACGGCGATTCCTGCGAGTATACCACGCGTCTGCTCGGCCTTCACAGCATTCAGAATCTCGTCGGCTGTATTGCCGTTGCCAATCAGCTGGGCATTACGTTACGGGAATTGCGTTCACCTGTAAAGCATATGAAGCCCGTGCCGCATCGTTTGCAGCTGCTTCCCGACGGGTACATTGACGATTCCTACAATTCCAATCCCGTCGGATTCCGTGCGGCATTGGATCTTCTCGGAATGATGAAGGATACCCGTCGCGTGCTGGTGACTCCCGGCTTGTTGGAGCTCGGCGAGAAACAGGATCTCCTGAACAAGGATCTCGGTATTTATGCCGCATCCCGCTGTGATTGGGTCGTGCTCGTCGGAGAGCGACAGACCGAGTCCTTCAAAAACGGCTTGCTGTCTCAGGACTTTGATGCGGAGCACATTTTTGTGGCGATGGATCTCCACCAGGCATTGAGCTTTGTCCGATCCTTACCGGAGACAGAAAAGCAGATCGTGCTTTTGGAAAACGATCCTCCCGATACATTTTAAAAAAAAGATACACCAGGTTGTTGACAAATCAACAAAAATGGTGTATCTTTTTCTTATACCGATTGAGTATTGTGAAAGGACGGCGAATGCAATGTTGCAACGGTTTGAATCGTTTGTGAGCGGGATCACGGTGTGCTACAAATATATCCAGCGTATCAAGGCGATGGAAATGACGGAGCTTGGTCTGAAGGGGACACACGTTATGTGTCTGTTCTTTTTGTACCGACACGAGGACGGACTTACGGCAACGGAGCTTTGCCGAATGTGTACGGAGGATAAAGCGGCGATCTCGCGTACGCTGAGCACGTTACGCGAAAAGGGATGCATCCAAAGTGAGGGCAATGCCTACCGTGCAAAATGGACACTTACCGAGCAGGGACGGGCAGTGACCGACCGTGTGTGCAAGCTGGTGGATCAGTGGGTCGGTTCCGGCGGTGAGGGCCTGACGGAAGATGACCGCGAAGTGTTTTATAAAGTGCTTGAGCATATTTCCGCCAATTTGCGCAAAAGCTATGAAGGCTTGGAATGAGAATGGGAGGCGGACAAAATGGCTGTCAGACTGATCGTGGATTCCGCATCGGACATTCTGCCTGAGGAGGCGCAAGCCCTCGGGATCGTGCATTTGCCGATGACGGTATATTTCGGCGAAACGGAATATGCCGATGCCGTGACATTGTCTCACCGCGGGTTTTATGAGCGGTTGATCGAGAGTGATGTATTGCCGACTACGTGTCAGATTCCGCCGTCGGCGTTCGAGGCGGCGTTTGCTTCTGTTACACAAGCAGGGGATACCGCTGTTGTGGTGACCATTTCGTCGAAGCTGTCAGGCACGTACCAGAGTGCGTGCATCGCTGCAGAGGAGTTCGACGGAGATGTTGTGGTGGTGGACAGTGAAAGCGTGTCGCTGGGTGAGCGAATCTTGGTGCAGTGCGCGCAGACGTACGTGGCGCAGGGGTTGTCGGCTCAGGAGATCAAGGCACGTCTTGATGAGGACAAGAAACATATCCGCGTGATGGCGTTGGTCGATACGTTGGAATATCTCAAAAAAGGCGGACGCATTTCAGCTGCTACGGCGTTTGCGGGCGGGTTGCTGTCGATCAAACCGGTCGTGGGACTGGAAAACGGTGAGCTCGTTGCGATCGGAAAAGCACGCGGCTCCCGCCAGGGCAACAATCTGCTCAGAGAGCTGGTGCAAAAGGTCGGCATTGATTTTGAAAAACCGCTCTGCCTTGCTTACAGCGGGCTGGATGATTCGCTTTTGAAAAAGTATATCGAAGACAGTAAAGAGCTGTGGCAGGACTATGACGGCAAGTTGCCCATCGCCACTGTGGGATGTACGATCGGCGCTCACGTCGGTCCCGGTGCGGTGGCGGTCGCGTTTTTTGAACAGCATTCATAAATACAAAAAGGAAGCAAGCCCTGAAAAAGGCTTGCTTCCTTTGGTTTACGGTTTGTTGCGGATCATTTCGTAACGGTCAGCGATCATCTGTCCGAAAAGCTCACGCTGTTCAAAGCGTTCGCGTACAAGCGCAACGCCGTTTTGTCCGAGTACGGATCGCTGTTCGGCGTTGCCGTACAACTGTTCCATCGCTTCCAGCAGGGCGGCTGTGTCAGCCTTGGGGATTGTCAAGCCGTTGTGTCCGTTTGTCACGGCATCGGTCGGGCCGGGGATGTCCGATACGATGACGGGAATCCCCATTGCCTGCGCCTCTATGACGGCACTGCCGAAGCCTTCACGGTAGCTCGGCAACACATATACATCGCTTGCGGCAAGATATTGCTCCACGTTATCCGTGTAGTCCGTGTAAACGATTCGTTCTTCGGTCTGAGACCGTTGATACAGATCGGCATCCAGCAACTGCGTTTTTTCGGTGTTGCCGACAAGGAGCAGATAGATGTCCTTGTGACGGTGAAGGAGCGTTTCGGAAGCCTCCAGCAATTCGTTGATGCCCTTGTCACGGGTGATACGCCCGACAAATACAAAGACAGTTGCCTCCTTAGGGATACCGTATTGTTGCCGTATCGTGTGGCGCCACAGCGGTTTTTGTGCGATATCGAATTTTGACAGATCGACACCGCGGGCACTGCCGAAGCCGATCACACCGCTTTTGTCTGCCGTGTACAGCCCTTCCTTGTGAGCGAAGTGCAGGTTTCCGAAGCTGTCCGGCTCAATTTTTGTGGAAAGGCGGCAGATCATTTTCTCGAACTGCTTGAATACCCATCGCGCAATCCCGCGGAATCCGACATACGCGATGCCCCATTGACAGTAGAGACGGCACGGGATACCGGCTTTTTTGGCGGCAACGGAAGCGTAGCAGGAGGCGTTCGGGGTGGAGTATTGCACCAGATCGAAGCGTTCCTTTTTGAAATAGGCAGTCATCTTTCGGATGGCTTTGAGTCCGTCCGCCGATATCCGTCGCTTCATCGGGATCGGTTTGAAATGGATGTAATCGGGGAGGGCGTCTGCAAACTCGGGATCGTCACTGCAGATAAAATGAATCTCAAAATCCCCGGTTTCATACAGCGCTTTGGCGAAGTCCAGCACAAAGCTTTTCAACGTGATCGATACCGTGGTAACAAAACACACCTTGTACATATCCTTCACCCGCCTTTTGCTCCGTTTTTTCAAAGTATACCATATAAAAGCGCCGGTGTCTACCGAAAAATGGGAGAAGAGCGTTGCGCGCATTGCAGAAAAGTGCTATACTTTTTTACGAGGGGTGAGAGGATGAACAGACGGTTCGGCTTATCAGGATCTACGCTGAAGCTGTTGGCGTGCGCGTTTATGCTGATCGATCATATCGGAGCTAAGCTCTTGCCGCAGTATGCGATTTTGAGGCTTTTAGGGCGGCTGGCATTTCCGATATTCGCTTTTTGTATTGCAGAAGGCTGCCGTTATACGCGGCATAAGGGACGGCATTTGGCGCTGATCTTCGGCTTCGGCGCTGTGTGGGAAGGGATTCTGATTTGGTATTACGGCTCGTGGGAAGGGAACATCTTCCTGACATTTTCTTTATCGGTGTTGCTGATCTATCTTTGGCAGTGGATCAAAAAGCAATGGTGCATCCGTGCGTGGTATGTGACGGGCGCGTTGCTGTTTTTGTATGCGGGCGTACTGGTTGGAACGTTTTTCCTGGTTAAATATGTTCACGTGGAATACGGTATTTTCGGCGTGCTGAGTGCGGTGGCGGTGGCGTGCTTTGACTATGACGACGGCAAAGCCCCGCACTTTATGCGCTGTGCGGATCATCTGCCCGTCAAGCTGCTGATGTTAGCGGCAATGCTCGTGTTGCTTGCATTGCCGTCTCTTGGCAAGACCGTGCAGATCTATGCACTGCTTGCAATCATTCCTCTGGCGTTTTATAACGGTACCGCCGGCAACCGCCGCCTGAAATACGCGTTTTACATTTTCTACCCCGTCCACCTGGTGATCATCGGTCTGATACGCGAGTGGATGTATTGAAAACTTGTTGGATATACGATTTCTTTAGTAAACTTTCCGGTATGTTTATGTTGACAGTAAGGGGAGTTAATTGAAGATCAGCAAGTATACTGATTTCGTTATTCCAGCAGAATCGGTTTTCTTTTTCGGCGGAAACGATTATGCAAGTACAAATAGATTCGGAAACGGATGAAAAGATGTTTCGCCTTCTCGTTGGTTCGTCGATTGCTCGCCGGATAATAGGAGTGAACATTTTATATACATCGGAAGTAGAGGAGAATTATCGGGTTGCTTCCGAAAGAAGATGAAAGAATAAATATTTTCTTAATGAAGACAACCGGCACCGACGCTTTGTCTTTGCGAGGTATTTGACCCTGAATTTGATTTGCTGAAAATATCGATGAAATAGATACAGATATGTTTGGAGGGACTCTTACAGTTGTTTCTTGGAGACAGTTTTATATTTTTTGTGAATATCTTTGTATATAATTGAAGAAGCCCAACGGAAACAAGTTTAATTTACTGCAAAACTTGTTTCTGTCAGACTTCTTTTCTGTTTTATTAAAATAAGCTAAACGAAATTACATTCAGGAGGTAATACATGGACAGATGGATCTACAAAGTTGACAATTAGTGCATATGGATGTAGTAATGACAGGATAAACGAATCCTTCGGAGTCGGTTTTAAGCGTGATGGCTTTTACAGGACAGATGTTGTAACAAGCAACACAACCGCAACAAGATTCTTTTTGGGTGTAAATGGTATGTTGAGTATAAGAAGTTAGGTCGCCAACAGATGTAGGTTTAAAAGGAAGTTTTGAATATAGTTTATTTATGATCCTATTTTTATACGTGGGAGTTGCTGCTTTTTCGATAAGAGTATCCAGGTTAGCACCTTTTTGAAGCTTTCTAAAAAACAAGGTGCGATAAAACGGCTTCTTTGCGGGGGATTGAAGAGAGGGGTTGGATATTAAAATATCCGAGTATTGAACAGGATATGTTTCCAGATATTTTTGAAGCTTTTCGAAGACCTGAACTCCTTTTTGAGAGCGCACTATCACACAGGAAACGCCATGCTTTGAGGGGATATCGGGTCGTGTTTTGCTGATCCCCCAGAAATCACCTATTGTTATATCTGCGGCTTTATAGGATTCTTTTTTGCATGTATAACAAGAATGTCGAAGGAACAAATTTGAAAGAAAACCCTTCATATAAGGTATGTTGTTTTGTTGTATAGTTAATGTTGTGCTGTCTGAAAATGACAATTTCCAAGAATAACACCCGTAATCCCATCCCGAATCTTTGTTTCGCATATTGAGTTCAACACACGGGGGATTTGAAAAGCGCTTCATAAAATGTTGAAAAACAGTTTCGCTTGGTACACCGTGGCAAACAAAATCTAATAATAGAAGAGTATCGGTAGGGGTTTTGGTAAGTTCCAAATACTTTGCAAGCGCAGACACTTGACAAGGAGTACCGCAAAACAAGACCGGGAGATGATTTTTTAAATCTTTTTTTATGTATAAAAATGTGTTATTCAATCGGCTTTGCACATATTTAGAAGTAAAACTTCGTTTGAGTGTATCTGATGAGGTGTAACGGTTAAATACAACTTGAAAGGAATCGTCATATTCCGAGGCATAAACAACGCCTCCGTTTTGTATGAATTTCAGTGAAAGCAAAGGAAATAATCCTCCTGACGATCCGCTGTTTCGAATTGTCAGATCTTTTGCAAATGCAGCATAACATTTCATAAAAGCCACTCCTTAATCGTCTCCTAAAACTTCATCCAGAAAACGATTCATCTTTTCTTTTTCGATCATTAAAACCGAAGGAATGTGGGATTGATCTTCATTTTTGATTGTTTTGATATGCTCATATATAGATTTGTCAATATTAGCATTATCGACATTGTAAAAGCGTCGGGGCAAACTGAAAGTATCTAAAACAGTAACAATTCGGGAGGACATGTTGTACATATTGTTTCTTTGAAATACAAGAAAACGCTTTTCAAAAATAAGTGAAAATGCTGTTCCGTGGAATGAGTCTGTGAAGATGAAATCGGCATTAGCAATAATATGAATGAATTCAGATGGACCAACATAATCAGAATAATTCCCGCTGATATCGACAACTTCTAGTTGGTTGTCTTTTGCGTATTGTTCGATGTGTATGCGCTGGGAGTTTGTGGGTTCATTAAGAAAATATGTAGCAACATATTTTCGGGGAAGAACGGTATGGGGCGGGCGAGAAACGGCGAGCCATTTTTCCCTGCTTAGGAACAAGGTTGGATCTAATAAAAGAGTGCTTTCTCGTCCGGATAGATTAAAAATAAACTCCTGCATATCAGCTTCACGAACAGAGATTTTACCTATATGTTCAAAACCTTTTTTATAGGTGTTTTCATATTGGCTTGGGATTTGGATCGTTCCCATACTAGCAGAAAAAGAAAAAGTTTTGTCAGATGGCGCAAATTGCATAAAAAAGTAATCACGATTCTGAACAATAAAGGGGTTCCATATTTGATCACTTCCCACACAATAATAATCAAAATCGGAAACGTGATTTTGCATAGTTGTTGTTTTAAAAAAATATTTGTGATTTAAGTTTATATACTTGTCGTTGAACTCTTTACATAATAGCATTCGACGATTTCTTTTTATGTGCTTTAAATACAATTTTGATGTAAGAATATTACTGACATAAAGAATGTTTGCAAGAGTGATTTTTGCCTTTTCAAGCAAGGTTGCATTTTCTTCCGCAGAACACCACAATAAACTGGATACACTGTGACCTCGTTCTTTTAGTATTTCTTGCACAGCATAATTCTGCAAACGGTTTCCGAGGTTTTTTATGCCGTTAAGGGTAATAATAGCAATTTTCATATGAACACCTCATTTTTTGATTATATTCTTTCATTATTGATTACTATATATAGATTATACCATAACAAAAAGCATTTGTCAGCTTTTTGAGGAACATTATGCCATAGGATCGTTTGGCTTTTCTATCATATCAAACAACTTGGTGATTGATGTAGAAATCATATTAACCAATGCATCTATTTTTGTCCATTTAAAAAGGTATTTGCGCATCTGTTCAATCAAAGCACAAACAAGATAGATTAATATAGAAGATGCGATAATGAATAGAGGCAACAAAATAGTACGTTGATCCAAAAAGCCAACAAAAGCATTTGCTAACAGTTTATCGAAAACTACAGGTTGGCAATGAATCAGATACACACCAAATGAGCAAGACGAGAGAAAAAGAATCCCCTTTTTGAATTGGTCCTTAATATGCATACGGACAAAGGCGTTTAAAAGGAATACGGAGGCAAGAACAATGGTCGGAGAAGTATATGATATTAAGATAGCACTTCCTCTTCCTGCGTTTGTCAAAGAAGAAATGAGAAGTTTGCTACCGAATGTGATAAAAATACAAATAATATATCCGAGGAAGCTTTTTTGTGAAGACACCGTGTTCATAAGGTTGTGCTTAGCAATATATCCGCCGACTATGTACAGGATCGCCAAC
Source organism: Oscillospiraceae bacterium (assembly GCA_015065805.1). GTDB lineage: Bacteria > Bacillota > Clostridia > Oscillospirales > Acutalibacteraceae > RGIG1959. The sequence continues at coordinate 47,875 of SVPN01000010.1, forward strand.
CACAAGAATGAATATCCCTCTGAAAGAGACGATATTTTGTCTTGCAACTGCGAAACGCAACAAAAGACAACAACAATCAATACAGCCGCTCTTTTAAGGATCGGTTTGGGCATATCTACGATCCGATCCAAAATCGGCATAAAGAAAAACAGGCAAAAATATGCAGAAAAATACCAGTATCTTCCGAAAAGAGCGGGAACCAGAGACTTTGCAAAAAAAATAAGATCAAAAGGGGTGTGTTGAATGATGTTCGTACACACACAAATAATAGTGAATAAAATACAATAAAAGAGAGCTTGGACAGACAAGGATACGATATTTTCCCACTTATGTTTTGAGTGTATACCCAAATACCCCGAAATCAGGGCAAAACAGTTCACTGAACAGTAACACATAATTTCCAAAAACCAAACGAACTCCCCTTTTATTGTTAGAGGAGTCGCTTTCCCTAACAGTCCTCCGTTACCTATCACATGAAGACAAACAATCATTAGCATAGAAATAAAACGCAAAAAATCCAGCCCGTAATGTCTTTCGGGTCTAGTGGGGTTGAGGGGGGGGTTACACATAGAAAACATCCTTTCGGTCAAAAAAATCCGAACAAATACTCTGAACATATATAATGATATCACAAGAAAATCCGTTTGTCATCCACAAATTATATTTGCATCTTGAAATGGAAAAATAAGCGTATACTTGCTCGCTTCGCTCGCGACACGCACGCGACTTCTTCAACAGTCCCCCGGACTGCTGAAATTTGCTCCTAATGGAGCAAACCGGTCTGTTCAAGTCTCGACTGTACCAAAGAAAAAGAGAACCATACCTTTGAACAGGTCCAGTGAAAACGGACAATAGCAAAAAAGAACCTCCTATGGTAGAATGAAAACACTACCATAGGAGGTTTTGCTATGCCCAGAAAGTATGAAAAAGTAATAGAATTGCTGCCCATCATTAAGGAGATGGCTTCGCACGGAAAAACACAACAACAAATAGCAAACGAATTAGGTTTAGCGAACAAAAAGGTTGTTTGGAACCTGTTGTATCGAGAGCGACAAAAAGAAATACAGGGATTACCTAAGCATCGAAGTCGCAAACCAGCAAAAACTTTGCAGGAATATAAATACGAAAACAAGCGACTGAAAATGGAAAATGAGTTGTTGCGGGATTTTCTCTTGCTTACAGGAAGGAAGTGAGAACAAGTGTAAAATATATGGTGATTTATCGTCATAGGGATAAATATTCCATCAGTGAAATGTGTCGTTTCTTTAAGGTGTCCCGAAGTGGT
>SVPN01000011.1 GCA_015065805.1 Oscillospiraceae bacterium
CGCCGCAGGCGGTGCAGGTGCTTAGATGCCGCACGGCAACAGAATATCACGCTCACGCCCGTGCCGAATACGGCGCTGTATGCACACCTGACCGATATCGCGTCGGTGGTGGGGAAGAGCGCACCGTTTGCACTGTTCTGGGACAAGGATGTGCGTCTTGCACGCGCGATGGAAGCGGCGGGAATGCGGCTGTACAATTCGGCGGCGGCGGTGGCGGTTTGCGATGACAAGGCGGCGACCCAGCTTGCTCTTTGCGGTCGCGGCATCCCGATGATCGACACGTGGGTGGCACCGATGACCTATGTGCACTACGATGAGGCGGGCGAAGCCTTTTTGCAGACGGCGGAGCGAGCACTCGGGTATCCGCTGGTGGTCAAGGAATGCTTCGGCTCGCTCGGCGGGCAGGTGTATTTAGCGCACGATGCGGCGGAGCTTCGCGCACTTGCCGCGTCGATGGCGGCGCGCCCGTTTGTTTTACAGCGATTTGTTGCCGCTTCGAGCGGGACGGACAAGCGGCTGTATGTGGTCGGCGGCAAGGTGGTCGCCGCGATGATCCGCAAAAACGAGAGCGATTTTCGCGCCAATGTCGGTGCGGGCGGCAGCGGAATGCCGTATACGCCGACACCCGAGGAGGAAGCACTTGCCGTGAAATGCTGTGACATTCTCGGTTGCGGCGTGGCGGGGGTGGACCTGCTGACCGATGAAAACGGCGTATCGCTTGTGTGCGAGGTCAATTCCTCGGCACAGACCAAAGAGCTGTGTGCGGTGACGGGGGTGGATGTCAACGCCGCCATCATGGCGTATGTGAAAGAACAGGAGCTAAATAACAACAGCCGCGTTTTGTAAAACGCGGCTGTTGTTATTCACGGTATTTACAGCATTCTCGTGTCGTTGATGAACAGTGCAAAGCGCATTTTAAAGAATTGCGCGGCATCGCGGCAAAGAAGCATACGGTTGAGGAAGATCTCAAAATAATCCATCACGGAGCACACAGCGGTATCAACGGTCAGGCGCAGGGAGAGCAGATTGTCCTCCTTGTTGACGTCGAGTACGCTTTTGACAACGGCATAATTCACGCGGTCGTGGATGTCAAACGAGATATCCGTCGGCTGGCAACACACGCGGCTGTGACGCACATCGCTCTTGTCGGCAAGGATGATGGCGGCGGCAAGCGGGCTGACAGCGTTTGAGGCGTGCTCGTCGTGATTGCCGATGGCGGTGATGATCGTCGCCACCTCGGCGGGCTCCATTCCCAGAGAGCTCAGGATCGAGAAGGCAAGGGTCGCTCCCGTCAGAGCGTGATCGTGGCGGTTGATGCTGTTGCCGATGTCGTGCATATAGCCCGCGATCCGCGCCAGCTCACAGGTGCGTTCGTCGTAGCCCAGCGCCACCAGAAGATCACCCGCCCATTTCGCCACCATTCCCGCGTGGCTGTAGCCGTGCTCGGTGAAGCCCATCGACTGCAAGGCGGCGTTGCCCGCCTCGATGAGGGCGTTGATCTGTTCGTTGTGAAGAATCTCTTTATAGGTGATTGGCATAATTCATCACTCCTTTTTGTATCATCATAGCGTGAATCGGCACGGTTTGTCAAGGGGTGTGTAAAAATTACGGTTTCTTGTTGCTTTTCGAAAAAAAGGGTGGTATACTAAATGCGTATGTGTATATGTACGATGGAAGGAGAGATTCCATAATGAATACAACAGCATTTGAACAATATGAATCCGAAGTCCGCTCGTATTGCCGCAAGTTCCCCGAGGTGTTTGTGTCCTCCAAGGGTGCTTATATCGAAGGTGAAAGCGGCAGAAAGTATCTGGACTTCTTCTGCGGCGCGGGTGCGCTCAATTACGGCCATAATCACCCGTATGTCAAGCAGCAGGCGATCGAGTATCTGATGCGCGACGGCATTGTCCACGCACTGGATATGTACACCGCCGCCAAGCGCGAATTCATCGAAACCTTTGAGGAAAAGATCCTGCGTCCGCGCAATCTCGATTACAAGATCCAGTTCCCCGGCCCGACGGGCACGAACGCCGTGGAAGCGGCGTTGAAGCTCGCCCGCAAGGTCAAGGGCCGTTCCAATGTGATGGGACTGATGGGCTGTTTTCACGGTATGACGCTGGGCACGCTGGCATTGACGACCGAGCGCGATGCGCGCGCGGGTGCGGGTGTGCCGCTGAACAACATCGTGCACGTGCCGGCTCCCTATATGTTCGGAGGCATTGACACCATCGCGTATGTGGACGAGATCCTGTCCGATGACCACAGCGGCGTGGATCTTCCCGCGGCGTTTATTTTGGAGACCGTGCAGGCAGAAGGCGGCATTCAGGTGTTCAGTGTGGAATTCCTGCAGAAGCTGCGTGCACTGTGCGACAAGTATGATATGCTGTTGATCGTTGATGACATTCAGGTCGGTTGCGGCAGAACGGGCCATTTCTTCTCGTTCGAGCGTGCGGGTATTGTGCCTGACATCGTGACGCTGTCCAAATCCATCGGCGGTCTGGGTCTGCCGATGGCGTTGACGCTCCTGCGCCCCGAGCTGGACATCTGGTCGCCCGGCGAGCACAACGGCACCTTCCGCGGCAACAATGTGGCGTTTGTCGCCGCCAAAGCCGCGATCGATGTGATGACCAATGACAAGCTGGATGCCAATGTGCGCGCCAATGAAGCGGTGTTGCGCGACGGACTTGAGGCGATCGCCTCCTGCGATGAGCGTCTGTCGGTACGTGGCATCGGCTATATCTGGGGCATCGACTGCGGCAAAATTCCCGTGGACGGCTTTGCCCGCCGCGTGATCTGCAAATGCTTCGAAAACGGTCTGATCTGCGAGTTAGCAGGTCGCAAGGACTGCGTTGTGAAGCTGATGCCGCCGCTGATCGCGGACAAGCAGACGCTTGAAGAGGGTATGGCGATTTTGGAGAAATCGCTCAAGGAATGCCTGGCGGAGATTGCATAAATACCGAAAGGGATCGCCGTTTTGCAAAAACGACGGTCCTTTTTTCAAAAGGATGTGACGTATGACCCGACGAAAAAAGATTCTGACGGCGGCAGGTGTGTCCGTTGCTGTGGTGCTGATCGTGTTTGTGACGGTGCTGGCGGTGTATTCCGCGTGGCAGAACAAAACGGTGCATATCACAGCCTATACGGTGGAGCACGAGGATATCCCCAAAGCGTTTGACGGCAAGCGCATTGTGCATCTGACCGATCTTCACAACAAAGATTACGGCGGCGAACTGCAGGAGCTGGTTGCGGCGCAGAATCCCGATATCATCGTGATTACAGGTGACTGGATCGGGATGATGGATGAGGATCTCACCCCTGCCAAGGAGCAGGTTCGCCCGCTTGTGGATATTGCCCCTGTGTATTTTGTACCGGGCAATCACGAGCGGTATTCCGAGCGGTGGCCCCAGATGCAGGAGTATCTGACCGCGTGCGGGGTAACGGTGATGGAAAACATCGCGCTCAACTGGGAGCAGGACGGGCAGGCGATTCAGCTGATCGGTGTGTTTGATTCCGAGTTCGGGTATCATCTTCACACGAAGCTGGCACCGCTCGTACAGGAGGAGATGTTCTCGCTGTTGCTGTATCACCGTCCCGAGCGATTCCCGCAAGCGGCGGAGCTTGGTGTGGATCTTCTTTTGTGCGGGCACACGCACGGCGGACAGATCCGTCTGCCGTGGATCGGCGCGATATTTGCGCCCGATCAGGGATGGTTCCCGAAATACGATGTCGGACGCTTTGAGATGGACGGCTCGACGATGCTCGTCGGTCAGGGACTCGGCGAAAGCGTGTATTTCCGCATTCTGACACCGCCTGAAATCGTGGTGGTGACATTGAAAACGACAACATAAAGGAAAGCGGCTGATGCGATGCATCAGCCGCTTTTGGTTTGGCAGATTATTTAATCAGGAGCTTGAGGAAGCTGCGGATATCCATACTCGAGACATTGCCGTCGCCGTTGTAATCGGCGAGCTTGTTTTGTTGAGCGGTGAAGGAGGGGACATCGCGCAACAGCTCACGGAGCACCTCGCGCAGATCCTGCGTGTCCATCTTGCCGTCGTTGTTGACGTCGCCCATCACGCCTTCCGCTTCGATTTCCACGTTCTGCTCCACGTAGGTCGGAGCAGAGCCGAAGAAGAGATAGCTGAAGGTGATATCCTTGCCCGAGGAGGTGTACAGTGACAGACCGTTGATCACCCAGGTCGTAACAGCGGGATCCTTCAGGAAGGAACGCATATCGATGCATCCCGTTTCGCACGTCGAGACATACGGTGCGGTGCCGGCGTTGTTGAAGTTATCAACACCTTGGCTGAAGCTGCCGTTTGCCGCGATATCGCGGTAGATGAAATACGGCGAATAGGTGTTGTTGCTGAAGATGCCGAAGGTTGCCTGAGCGCCTGCGGGAACCACATACGAGTAGTACAGGTACGGGGTCTTGTTGAGGTCGAGCTTGATGTTCAGGTTCTGGTACGCTTCATAGTGGTTGAAGCTGTGATGAGCGTCAAGACCCGCGCCGACCAGCAGATCGACCTTCGTGCCCACTTCGGGGGCGTAGGGAGCGCAGTGCTGATAATAGGGATTCGACGGTGTTGCCGCCACGCCGTATTCGGCGGCAAGGTCGCTCCAGTTGTAATCCTCGTAATCGGCAATGCGCATCGAGCGGAAGGTGACGGCGGACTTGGCGGCTTCGCCGACCGAGAAGACACGCACCTTATAGATCGTCACGGAGGTGAGATCCTTGAATTCCTTGATGTCGGACAGCGGGATGCTGACCGTGTTCGTACCGGCGGTGAGGTCTTCATCGCCGTTGACAGCGCCGATATACGGGTTGATCTTGACCCAGTTTTCGCCGCCGAGATTCAGCAGGATGCTGGCTTTTTCGCCGATATCCATATCGACCACCAGGCGGGAGTCCTTGACGAACACGCGAAGCGGTTTGTCGGGCGTGTAGGTCACGGAGGGCCACATACCGGTGGTGTTTTTGATCACCGTCAAACCGTTTGCGCGGGTCGCGGTGATCTCGCCTGCGGCAATGGGAACCCATTTGGCGGGGTCGGCGGGAAGAAGGCTGCCCGCCGTTTCGGGATAATTGCCCGCATACACGAGAGCATCCAGCGCGTTGTTCAGCGCGAACGCCTTGAGGTTGAGATCGGATTCGGCAAGCGAGGTGTTCGACAGCGCGCTTTTGGCGTTGCTCAGTGCGGTGCTGACCGCCGACCAGGAGGCGGAGGTGTACAGCGACTGCGTGTACGAGCCTGCGCGGTTGATCGCGGCTTGCAGAGCGGTCTTGTCGGTCACGCCGTCGCTCTTGTTCGTCAGCATTTCTACGTGGTTGAAGGTGGCACTGCCGCCCAGACCGACGATGTACAGATGCATATAGGTCACCGTGAAGGTGGAAGCGGGATCAAGACCGTTTTCCGTGAAGGAATCGGACACATCGTAAATGCCTTGGAAGAGTCCCTGCGAGCCGTCGTTGCCGGGCTTGCTGAACGCATTTTCAATGCCGTTGTTAAACGATACGTTGTGCTCGACACCGTTCTGGCTGATGCCCATCTGGATCGACCAGGAGGATTGCGCGTCCACATCGAGCTTGAGGAAAACCTGACCGCGCTCGGGCTTGACGGTGTAGGAGTTCCACGAGGTAGCCGCCGCCCACGACTGCGAAGCGGTCAAGGGAAGCTTGAGCACAAAGCCGTCGTCGGTCTGGGTGGTGGTCAGCAGGGAGTTGACCGAGAAGTTGGACAGATTCAGTGTGTAATTCTTGATCGAGGTCAGCGAGGATTCCGCCACGGTTGCTTTTGTCTTGCGCAGACCGCCGATGGCATTGGCAAGGCGGGTGTACGCGGAGGTGACCGATGAATGATACGGCGAAGCGGACGATGCCGCGCTGATTGCCGCTGTCAGCTCGCTGACGGTTGCCGAGGTGTAAGCGGAGGTGTCAATCGCCTGTGCTTCGGCAATCAGATTTTCCAGCGCTTCCGTGTCAACGGGGGTACTGCCGTTGGGGACGGCCGCCGAGCCGAAGAAGAAGTAGTTGAGGGTGACATCCTTGCCTGCGGTGGTGTAGAGCGTGAACTGCTCGATTTCCCAGATCAGGTTGGAGGGGTTGGTCAGCAGAGTGCGCATATCGATGCAACCCGTCTCGGAGGTGACGGTGTATTGCTTGCCGCCCTTGCTGTCCCAGGTGGAAGAGCCGGCATTCATCAAGGTGTTGTTCGAGGCATCGCGGAAGGTCAGCCACGGCACATTCGTGTTGTTGTTGATGAACGCAAAGGTGAAGTTCGCACCCGCGGGAAGTGCAACGGAGTAATACAGATACGGGGTCTTGTTCAGATCCACTTTCAGATTCAGCGGAGAGGAAGCGTAGTTGCCGTAATCCGTGCGGGCGTTGAAGGTCACGTTGTTGCTTGCGCCCACAGCGGACAGGACATCCGTTTTTGCCGCAACCGCAGGAGCGGCGGAGGCACTGTGTGCGTAGTACGGTGCCGCGGGAGTGGCAGGGGCGTTGCCGACCTGCGCATTCGCGTACAGCACGGGCGTGTAAGCGGTGGTGTTGCCGTCGGTCACGACACCCACGCGATCCACATTGACAGCGGTAGTTTCGTTTCCGAGGACTGCCGCCGAGAAGGCATAGGTGGCAAACTGACGGTCTGCCGTGCCGAAATCGACATGGATGGTGAATTCCTCGCGGTCACCGTAGGGGTTGTAGCGGTCGGTGACGGGAGAATAGGTGATGCTCGACAGCGAATTGCCCTGCACGGTCATCAGGCGGATATAGCCGTCGCCGCAGCATTCGGGGACACTGCCGATGTAGTGCTCGTTGGCGTAGAAATCGTCATCTTCTGCTTCCACGAACTGATAGTCCGACAGGATTTCATAGACGGTTCTGCCGTCCGAAGCGGTTACAGGGAGCATCAGCGAGCCGTCGTCGTGACCGCAGAGCACCATTTTGACATTGGGGTTCGGATCGACGATCTTGTCGTAGATCAGCTGACCGCGGCCCGAAGAGGCACGCACCGCCTGCTGAGCATCGAGATACTCGTGCGTGGCGATGATCGCCGTGCGGTGACGGTAGGTCTTGAGGGCATCGTTTGCCCAGGCGATCGTTTCGTCGGTGGCTTCCAGACCGTAGCCGAGATAGACGATGATGAAATCGACATTGCCGATGGTGACAAGGTCGTAGTGCGAGGTGTTGTTATTGATACTGCCGCCGTACCAACGCTCATTGTTGTAGCGGTCAGCGGGGAAGGTCTTGGCAAACATTGAATAGTCCGAGGAGGTGTTGGGGCCTTCGGAATAGTCGGGCTTTTTGAAGTCGGCGACATCGTGATTGCCGCTGACAAGACCGTTGGGCATACCGACGGCTTCCACATAAGACATCGCCTTGTCGGACACCGCCCACTGGGCGGGAGCGACAGCGGCGGTGGGACGGTCATCGACGAGGTCGCCCGTGGTGATGATGTAGCCCGCTTCGCCCGCCTGATACAGCTCGGCGGCGTATTGATAGATTTTGTAGTAGTATTCGTTCAGATCGCGGAACTTGGTATAGTGCTGAGGGTCGGTGGACCAGATCATCGTGTCGGAACCGTTTGTTGCATAATCCAGTACCGCCATCACATTGAGCTTGCCGTCGGTATTGTAGGTGGCAACATCGACCAATTCCGAGACACTGCCCGTGCCGACAAAGGTACCGATCGTATCCCAGTTGTTGGTGTGCGGGTTGAACACCTTCACGGCCATACGCTCGCCCGCTTTGGTGGAGCCGCTGTAGGAAACCGCGACCTGACCGCTTGTTTTGCCTGCCAGATCCACATCAAACAGCTGATAGGGAATACCCGAAACCGAGGCGGCAACAACCGCGTCGTCGGTGTAGCGGATATCGTTGATATCGGCGGTGCTGTAGCTTTTGAGCGTGGTCGGATCCATCTTGCCGTCGGTGGAAGAGCCGTACAACGCGTCAAAGTTCAGCGCATTTGCCTGATAATAGGTGACCGAACCCGCGGTCGAGACGGTGTTGCCCGTCACGGTGTAGGACGGCTGTGCATCCGAAGAAACCGTGAAGGTCAACGGCAGAAAGGATGTGACGCCGGCGGTGTCGGTCGCTTCGGCGATGACCGTGTACAGACCGTCGCTCAGTCCGCATCCTGCGGGGGTGAAGGTGAACGGGGAGGTCGTGCCGAGCAACGTACCCTCTAAACGCACCGCGCACGAGGACAGAGTGCCGCTTTGTGCGGTGACGGTGATGGCGGTGTTCGGGTGAATGACCGCATACGGCTCGATATTGACCGTGATCAGCGGTTCACCTGCCGCTGAGACGCCGAGGGTGAACGTGCCGCTCAGCGGCAGGATCACCAGTGTCAATGCCAGGAGAACACTTAAGGCTTTTTTGAACATAAACGATCCCTCACTTCAGTAAAATACCGGGGTATACGATCATTATAACAGTATTTATATAAAATTACAAGTGCGTTCGTGCGAGTGCCTGCGCGGAGCAAAAAACAGATGAAATCGCGATCATATGTTTGAACATTCCAAAAAATAAACGATATTCCTATAATTTTACAAGAACAAATGTTTGCAAATAACTTGAAAATCCGCCTCTTCCGTGGTATGCTGTTTAACGGGAGGGGAAGACTATGGATCCGAAGTATACATCACTTGCATCGTTATCGCACCCGGTTTCGCAGACGCATCCGCCGATGTCCCGTGCCAACCGCGCGGCGCAGTTCGCGCCGTTTGCGGCACTGACGGGGCACGAAGCGGCAGTGGCGGAGACTGCACGGCTTACCGAACGCTGTGTACAGCTTGACGAGGATGCGCGTGAGCAGTTGGACCGCCGCTGGCAATATCTGCTGATGCATTGGGACGATCGCCCGACGGTGGAGGTCACCTATTTTCAAAAGGATAAACAAAAAGACGGCGGGGCGTACCCCACCGTCTGCGGTGTTATCCGAAAAATCGATATGCTCAACGGGTATATGGAGATGGCAGATGGCATCCGCATCCCGTTTGCGGATGTCGTGGCGTTGGAAGGGACACTGTTTTCAGACGCGGTAGTAGGAGAGGAGCTCCTGTAACGCGTCGATCTGTTCGCGGTATTGATAATCCATTACCAGACAGGTGACGGCAAGGGCCAGTATTGCCAAGCCCATAACGATGCACAAAAAGGTCATCGGTCGGATGCCGCGGAAATATTGTTTGCCGCAGCCCGTGCATTGTTTGGTTTCGCTGTCGATGGGATGACCGCATAAGCGGCAATACACCGTTTTGACAGCAGGAGCCGGTGCGGGCGGCGGCGCGTAGGTCGGCTTTGGTGCGGAAACCGACGTAGGTGCGGGAGTCGGCGCGGCAGGCGGTTCGCAGGAGATCTCGATCGCCTTGCCGCAGAACTGGCAGAAGGCGCTGTCGTCCGGAAGGGTGTTATGACAATGTTTACAAATCACGCTGTATCACCTCAATGCTTATTATAATATTAAAAATAGAATTTTGCAAGCAATAGTTTTAGTGCTTTACTATTGCAAAATCGTAAAGTGTATGATATACTGTATATATTCTACAATTTTACGGAGGTAACAAACATGAAGAAAGCGGTTGTTTGTGTGGCTTTGTGCCTGATGCTGCTGGTGTCCAATTTTGCGGCAGTGGCGGTATCGGCAGAGGAAAACTACATCGATAATTGGGAATATATGACGGTTGGCACGGCGGACTACACGACGGATACTGCATACGCCTACACGGTGTTCCATTTTGAGCCCGACGAGGTCGGCAAGTATATTCTGTCCTCTGCGGAATCGATGCTCGGTATCGTTGGTTACAACTGGGTGACCGTAACTCCTTCGACCGATACCGTCAACGTCAATTCTTTTGAATGGTCCTGCACAGCTGTCGGACAAGGCATCATCGTTGCGGTGGAGTCGGGCGACGGTGCTGTGGGAATTACGATTGCCAAAGGCGATCTTGAACAGAAAGAGGAAGTGCCGTGGACGGTTTATGAAAATCAGGTAACGCCTGAAAAGTTCACGTTCGACGGCGATACGGCAACCCTGTTGAATGTCAATACGGCGGATGACGTCGTGGATGCGGCGGTGCTCGGCACGGACGGCTTTTACCATCTGAATGCCGCAAACGGCCCGATTCTGTATGCCAAGGTGAAGGATTCGCAGTTGTCGTTGGCGGGCGCGATCGAATACGGTCAGCTCAAGGAAACCGTGCAGGATGAAGAGGGCAACATTGTTTCCCGCACCGATTTCAACAATGCGATCGGTGAATATGTGGCGTGTTCGGATTCGAAAACGAGCCTTTATCCGTTGACGGTTGACCTCATTGAGGTGTTTCAACGTGTCGGTGCCGTGAAGGGCTGGTACGGAAGCAGCGGCTTCATCGGCGGCGATCTGGAGGATGCGTGGATGTTTGCGTGCTACTACAACGAGCTTCCCGAGCTTCCCGAGCCGGAAGTCGGTGATGTCAACGCGGACGGCGTTGTGGATCTCAACGATGCGACGGCGATGTTCTACCACGTGAACGGTCTTTCGACGTTTGCCGAAGAGGCGTTGCTTGCCGCCGATCTCAACGGCGACGGCAACGTGGACCTCAACGATGCCACGGCGTTGTTCTACAGCATCAACGGTCTGACGGAATAAGCAAAACAGAAAAGCGGTCGGATTCCACTTCGGAATCCGACCGCTTTTATTTATATCTTTGCCTGGATCGACAGCGTGTATTCGCTTGGGGTCATTCCCGTGGCGCGTTTGAAATAGCGCGAGAAATAGTGCACGGAGGTGTATCCGAGGCGATCGGCGATCTGCGTGATGTTGTCATCGCCCTCGCGAAGCATCCGCTTGGCTTCGTTGATTTTCAGGGTGCGATAATAGCTCATAACCCCCACACCTGTTACATTTTTAAAGATCGTTTTCAGGTTAGTGGCGCTTTGCGCGGAAAAACGGCACACATCCGAAAAGGTGAGATTGCCGCAGGTGTTTTCCTGCATAAACGCGATGATGCGATCCACTAAATCGTGGTCGAGGCGGAGCTTGATCGACGAGGAAATACGCACCGTGGGTGTGTGCTCCTGCCGTCTGGCAAGGCGGATAAGCAGCTGTTCCAGAAGCAACACGAGCATCTGCTCCGCGGCAAAGACCGACTCCTCTGCGCGTTCCAGCTTGACGGTGGCGGGGTCATCCAGCGGCGAGGAAAACGCATCGGTCGCTTCGGCGATGATGCCCGCAAACAGCTCCCGCTCGGCTTCGCCTGCTTTGAACAGCGCGTCCTCGAAGATCCGCATAGCGTCGCTGTCACTGTCAAACGCGATCACGACGAGGTTGGGGGCTTTGACGCCGTTGGCACGCAGAGAGTGAAATTCGTTCGGCTTGTGGAAGAGGATGTCTCCTTGCGAGAGGTGATGCACCGTTTCGCCCGAGGTGGCGTCCAACTCGCCCTTGTCAACGTATACCAGCTCCCAGAACGGATGCGCTTCGCCGTCAAAGCGGTAATTTTTGGCGTATTCGAAATAATGTACCGTCACCAGCGAATGAATGTGCAAGCCGCGATGCACGGCGGTTTTGATGTATTGTTCGCTCATTGCCGTCACCTCAGCCCGTCCTGCAGGAATACGGGCTTGCCGTTTTCGAGAAAGAGACGCGGCACACGCTTGCCGACGGCACAGACGATTTCGTAGTTGATGGTGTCCGACCACGCGGCATAGGTTTCCACGGGGAGGGAGGCGTTGCCCTCCCGTCCGAAAGCGGTGACCAGTGTTCCTGCCTGCACGCCGTCAATGCCGCTGACATCCAGCATACATTGATCCATACAGATGCGGCCGCGTACGGGAGCCTGCCTGCCGCCCACAAGCATATAGGCCTTGCCTTGCGCGCGACGGGTATAGCCGTCTGCGTAGCCGATCGGAACGGTGGCGAGCTGTTCGCCCTCGGTGGTGGTGTACTGTCTGCCGTAGCTGACGGTGATGTCGGCAGGCACGGTCTTGACGTGGGACACGTGTGTGCGCAGGGACATCACGGGTTCAAGTTTGAGCATATCCGCCATCCAGCTGTCGGGATACATACCGTACAGGATCAGCCCCGGACGCACCATATCGAGATGCATCTCGGGGTAGCGCAAGGTTGCCGCACTGTTGCAGCAATGCGTCAGCGCAAAGGTAATACCGCGCGCCTCAAGAGCCGCCACCGTGTCGGTGAACAGCGTAAACTGCCGACGGGTGAAGGCTTCGCCGTCGGGCTCATCCGCCACCGCAAAGTGGGTGAAAATACCGCACGGATTCAACGCGGGGAGGGCGCACGCCTGTGCGATTTCGTCAACGGGAAGATTGCCGTCTGCGGCAAAAAAGCCGACGCGGCTCATACCCGTATCTACCTTGATGTGAACATCCAGCGTCACGCCCGCCTGTACCGCGGCATCCGACAGCGCCTTGGCGTGAGAGGCGGATACCACCGTCTGCGTGATGGTATGCGCGGACAGAAGTGCCACTTCCTCGGGCGGGGTGTAGGATAAGATCAGGATCGGCGCGGTCAGTCCCGCGTTGCGAAGCTGGATGGCTTCGTCCAAGTTGGAAACGGCGAGCCAGTCGGCACCTGCCTGACAAAGGGCGCGCGCCGCCATCACGGCACCGTGACCGTATGCATCCGCTTTGACGACCGCCATCACAAGGCTGTTGCCTGCCGCTTCTTTGATATGTTTGAAGTTGGTTTGCAGGCGGTCAAGATCGATCTCCGCCCACGTGCGTTTGAGCCAATGTTTCATTATCGGGTCTACCCCTTTCGTATATACTCCTTTATTATATGAGAAGTTGACGAAAAATGCAACCCCACGGCGAAAAATACAAATAAAAATATCCCCTGTGAAATCCGTAAGGGTTTCACAGGGGATAACGCGGTTTTTACGCCTTGCCGACAGAGCCGAACAGCTCCATCTTCTCTTTGACGGTCGCCTTGATCGCGTCGAAGCCGGGAGCGAGGAGCTTGCGGGGGTCAAAGCCCTTGCCCTGCAGATCCTTGCCTGCCTCGATGTACTTTCTGGTCGCGTCAGCGAATGCCAGTTGGCACTCGGTGTTGACGTTGATCTTGGAAACGCCCAGCGAGATTGCCTTCTGGATCATATCCGCGGGGATACCCGTGCCGCCGTGCAGAACCAGGGGCATATCGCCGCACAGCTCGCTGATCTTCGCCAGAACGTCGAAGTTCAGACCTGCCCAATTTTCGGGGTACTTGCCGTGGATGTTGCCGATACCGGCGGCGAGCATCGACACACCGAGGTCAGCGATCATCTTGCACTCGTCGGGATCTGCCACTTCGCCGTTGCCGACAACGCCGTCCTCTTCGCCGCCGATGGCGCCGACTTCCGCTTCCACGGAGATGCCCAGCGCGTCAGCCGTTGCGACGAGTTCCTTCGTCTTGGCGATGTTTTCGTCGATCGGATAGTGCGAGCCGTCAAACATAACCGAGGAGAAGCCTGCCTCGATGCACTTCTTCGCACCTTCATAGGAACCGTGGTCCAGATGCAGAGCCACGGGAACCGTGATGCCCAGCTCGTTGATCATACCCTTGACCATACCCACGATGGTGGTATAGCCGCACATATACTTGCCGGCACCCTCGGAAACGCCGAGAATGACGGGGGACTTGAGCTCTTCTGCAGTGAGAAGGATCGCTTTGGTCCACTCAAGGTTGTTGATGTTGAACTGGCCGACAGCGTATTTGCCTGCCTTTGCCTTTTGCAGCATGTCTTTTGCGGAAACTAACATGATGACATCTCTCCTTTTTAATTCAATGGGCATATGCCCACCAATACTATGTGATAATTTTAACATACGCGCGCGGCATTGTCAATATAGGATTGATTTTTGCGGTGTGATTCCGTATAATAAATGTATACCGATTATAACGAAATAAAGGATGTGCTTGTATGCGAGAGGATATTACCAGTATTCCCGTAACCGATATTTTTGACGAGCCCGACGGCTGCCCTATCTGCCGCCTGCGCGATCTTCTGGAAACGCGCGTGACGGATTATATCACGGGGGCGGCGATGATGGAGCCGGATGTCCGTATCGAGACGAATGAGCAGGGCTTTTGTCTGACCCACTACCGTCAGCTTCTGAAAAAGCGTGCCCGTTTGCCCGTGGCGCTGATGATGGAAAGCCGTCTCGCCGAGGTGGAAAAGCAGGTGTTTCAGGGCTTGCCTATCTTCGGCAAGAGTGCGAAGCGTCAGGCGGCGGGGGCAGAGGATGTGACCTCGTCCTGCTTTGTGTGCGGACGGGTTGACTGGGCGATGACCCGTTTTCTGGCAACGGTATGTCGCTTGTGGGAGCAGGAACGTGATTTCCGCGAGTCGTTTGAAAAGCAGGATTTTCTGTGCCTGCCGCATTTTGCGCTGTTGGCGCAGGTGGCACAAAAGGAGATCGGCAAAAGGAATGTCGGTGATTTTTACAAGGCGTGCTCGGTGCTGTGCCGCAAGCAGCTGACCGAGCTTCGAAGCGATGTCTCGCACTTCTGTAAAATGTTCGATTATCGCAACAGCAGTGACGAAAATGCCGATTGGGGCAATTCCCGCGACTCCATCGAACGCTCCATCGAATGGCTCTGCGGCAGAGAGCCGTAAAGCCGGAAGTTGCAACAAATACACACCAAAGCAGGGTGTCCTTCACGGGAGGACACCCTGCTTCCGTTACATCTCGAATAACAAGAAAAGTGTTTAACAAGATGTAGCCAAAAGATGTGAAAAACTTCACAAAAAAAGCTTTGAAAAAAGTTTTCCACGGTGCAAAAGTCCTTTTACACCTTGCTTTTATCACATTTTCCACCGAGTTTTCCACTTTTATTCACACGTTTTGAACTATACAATTTGTAGATTACAGTCTTGTAACCTGTCTTTGAACGGCGGAATTCAAAAGCGCCGTGCTCGAAAAATACCGCATTTGAGATTAACAAAGCACACCATTTTTTATCTTGACGATGCTTAAAAACCGGCTTTTGCGGCATACTTTTTCTACGGTTATAGAGAAAAAGGGGGCAACGGCATTGTTGAAGGGTGTACATCATCAAATCGTGGAGATCCGTCAGACCGATCATCCGTTTTTTGAACGCGCCATTTTGATTGTGCGTGCAGATTGTGCGCAGGAGCAGGAGGATGACTGGCAAAAAACGGGGCGGGAATTCGTCAGGAACGCCACGCCCTATTCGGGCTTGCGACGGGCACGTGCGGCGCGACGGTTGCAAAGCCTGCTTTACGGCATCGGCGGCGCTGTTTTCGGGATATTGCTCGGGGTATTCCTGCCGAAATAATTTGAAAAAGTACCGAATTTTGAAATATTTTTCAATTCAAAAAGTATTCAAAACGGCGGCGCAGAGCCAAAAAACGCGAAATAGAAAATTACAAAAAGAATATATGTTCGATTTTTTCACGAAAACCCTTGATTTTTTTGCTTTTGTGATTTATAATGGTTTCAGTCAAAAAACGAAAGGATGGGACTGAACAATGGCAAAAGCAAAGGACGAAAAGAAAATACCCGCTGTCCGCACCGAGGACAAGCAAAAGGCACTGGAAATGGCACTGCAGCAGATCGAAAAGAACTACGGCAAGGGCGCGGTGATGCGCCTCGGACAAAATGTCGGTATGGCGGTGGAAAGCATTCCGACGGGCTCGATCGGTCTGGATCTGGCGCTCGGCATCGGCGGTCTGCCGCGCGGAAGAATTGTCGAGGTCTACGGCCCCGAGGCATCGGGCAAAACGACGCTGGCGCTTCACGCAGTCGCCGAAGCGCAGAAAGCGGGCGGCGAAGCGGCATTTATCGACGTGGAGCACGCGCTCGATCCCGTGTACGCCCGCGCGCTCGGCGTGGATGTGGATGCGCTTCTTGTGGCACAGCCCGACACGGGTGAGCAGGCACTGGAAATCGCTGAGGCACTTATCCGCTCGGGTGCACTGGATATCGTGGTGGTGGACTCGGTCGCTGCACTGGTGCCCCGTGCCGAAATCGAAGGCGAAATGGGCGACAGCCACGTCGGCTTGCAGGCGCGCCTGATGTCACAGGCGATGCGTAAGTTGGCACCCGTCGTGTCGCGCTCCAACTGCATCGCGCTCTTTATCAACCAGCTCCGTCAGAAGGTCGGCGTGGTGTACGGCAACCCCGAGGTCACGGCGGGCGGTAACGCATTGAAGTACTATGCGTCGGTGCGCCTGGATGTGCGTCGCACCGAAACGCTGAAGGTGGCGGGAAATCCCGTCGGCTCGCACACCCGCGTGCGCGTGGTGAAAAATAAGGTCGCACCGCCCTTCAAAGAGGTCGAGTTTGACATTATGTACGGCGAAGGCATCTCCCGCGAGGGCGAGCTGCTGGATTTAGCGGTGGAGTTCGGCATCGTGCAAAAGGCGGGTGCGTGGTTCTCCTACAACGAAGCGCGTATCGGTCAGGGTCGCGACAACGCCAAGGATTACTTCAAGAACAATCCCGAAATTATGGCGGAAGTGGAAGAGCTTGTCCGTGCGAAAATGAAGGAAAAGATGGAAGCGGCAAAGCAAAAGAGCGCGCCGAAAACGCCGTCGCCCGTGGAGATCCCCATCAGCGATGCGCCCCGTATGACCGCCGCGATGGCAAAAGCCAGCATTGATATTGTGGTGGATGACGAAGAATAATAACAGACCGATATGAGAACAATACCCCCAAAGGCATTTGCCTTTGGGGGTATTCTTTTGTAATTGACGATTTGAAAAGAGGGAAAAAAGATGTTTGAGCATAAACGCAAGCACGCCCTGCCGATTCCGCAAAAGAAAACGACCGATGTTGCCGATGTGATCTGGGGCGAGGTCAAGGGCACGTATGAGACGCAGGCGATCTCCGACACCTCCCGCCGTCAACCCGAAACGGGCATCGCGCTCCCGAGCGATGAATGCGTCAGGGAAAGCAAGGATTGGGTCGATTTCAACAAGAAATAAGCGCCGCTCATAAAAAAGCCTCCCGCCGTTTGCAAACGGCGGGAGGCTATTGGCATTTATTTAACTTTTGTCCAGACGAGCGGTTCGCCGTCTTCGTCGTCTTCGTCGAGGGTGACCTCGTCAATGATCAACGTATCACCGTCCAGCGTGTATTCGCTGGGTTCAAACTCATCCATCCAGCTCATAGCGGAATAGATGCCGTTTTGCCCGACGTAGTAGACCTCTTCACTCTTAAAACCGGCAAAAAGCTCGTCCTTATCCGTATTGTCGATGATTTCATTGACATATTCTTCCACCGTCAATCCGATAGTTTCCACCATATAGGCGTCAACATCCTCTTTGGTGAAGCCCTGATCGAGATACGGCGTGTACATAGTGTCGATGGTATAGCTTTTCAAGGCGTTGAGAAATCCGTCGTAATCATGGAGTTCAATGTTGCAAAGCAGATCGCCTGTTTTGGTGAATTCCATCGTGAGCGTGGCGTCGAGATCGTCAAAATACTCCTCAAGCCCCATTTGAAGCATCTCGGAAGGGATCACCACATCGGATGACCAGACACCGTAGAGTTCTTTTGTGGATGCGGTGGTGAAGCGCGGGTCAACATTGATTTTGGAGCCCTCTGTTACCTTGCAACGGTCGCAGGTCGTGGGGGCTTCGGTGGTGGCTTCCTGCCAGTTGTGCCCGAGAGCAGAGCCTTCGGTGGCATCGCAGTTTTTGCAGGATTTCGGTGCCGTGCAGGTGGCGTCCAGCCAGTTGTGACCGAGGGCTTCGCCTTCGATTTCATTGCAAAGCGAGCAGGTCTTGGGGGTGGTGCAGGTCGCGGCGGTCCATTCGTGCTTGCATCCGCAGGAGCTCAGCAGGCAGATAGCCGTAAGTAAAGCGAGAATAAGAGAAAGATGCGTTCGTTTCATAGTGATGGAACCTCCTTTTTGATTCACGTCCTTATCAGCGGCAGGTTCGGGTATCTCCTGTTACGCTAAATATAGTGCTAAGTATAGTATACACTACATTTAACGGTTTGGCAAGGGGGTATAAACAAACGGTGTCTTGATGGATAAAACGAAGGCATTTACACCAACCGTTGCAGTGCCTTGATCGCAAGCGGTAATCCCTCCTCGGCGGGGACGTGAGCGTCCTCGTACCGAAGCGATACACAGCGGTCGTAGCCGATGTCGCGAAGAGCGGACATCACCGCCTGCCACCACGCGGCGTCGTGACCGTTGCCGACGGCACGGGGAAAACACAGCGGTGTTTGGGCATTTGCGCCCAAAAAGCCGTTGACCGCGCGGTATTCGGCGTTGATCACCAGATCGCTTGCGCGCATATGAAATACCGCACCCGACAAGGAGCGGATCGCGGCGGCGGGGTCGATGCCCTGTCCGATCAGGTTCGCGGGATCAACAGCCGCGCCGATCGTACTGCCGACCTCCTCCCGCAAGCGCAGGAGCGTGTGCGGATTGTGCACGAGGTTGCCGGGCTTCATATCAAAGGCAAGGCGGCGGATGCCGTAGGAGCCTGCAATGGCGGCGGCGGATTTCCAGTAGGGGATCAGCACACGCTCCCATTGCCAGGTCAGCACTTCGCGGTCTTCCTCTGTCTGACACGCGCCGATGAAATTCGGGTGCTTGGAGGAGGCGCAGTCGCCTGCACAGCCTGCATACAGCACCAGCGTATCCGTGCCGAGTGCCGATGCTAAGCGGCAGGTGTCCGCAAATGTCTGATGATCGGCGGCGGCACGGGCCTTGTCGGGGTGGATCGGGTTGGTTGCCAGCACAAGCGCGCTGACCGACAGCCCGTGAGAAGCAAGAAGATCACGGAACTGTCCCATCGCCGCACCGGGGCGAAGCAGGGTCGAGGGGGATAGATGAGAGGTGTCGGTGGCTCCGCCTGCACCGAGCTCGATCTGTGTTACACCGAGGTCCTCCAAAAGGGCAAAGGTCTGCTCGGCGGGCAGACCTTTGCAGGACTCGGTAAACACACTTACCGCGTATTTGCTCATAATTCGATGACCTTACCGCCGTTCAGGCGCGATTCTTCCGCCGCAAACGCCATCAGGTGGCTTTCGACAGACAGGTTGATATCGGTCTTGAGGTCCTTGTCGATACCCTCAATGGCGTCAAACAGACCGCTCATCATCAGGTGGTCGCCGCCGCCGTGACCGTCGAAGTCATCGGTCAGGTCGTGCACATCGATGGTGTAGGCATCCTTGCCGTGGGGGATAACGGTGATAAGACCGGTGTCCATATCGGCGTCGATCTGACCCATCGTGCCGCACAGCTTGATCTGGCGGCGCGGGCATTCGGTAAGGCCCGACATCGTGAACACGCCCGTCAGGCCGTCCTCAAATTCCATATTGATCGTCTGGTGATCAACAGAGGTGTTGTCGCAGTGGTAAACACAGCGACCGTAGGGACCCGTCTTGATCGCCTCGTAGACGCGCTCGACGGTCGGCTCGGTGACCAGCACCTCGCAGGGATAGGTGCCGCCGTGAGCAATGCCCGTTGCGCGGTTGCTGATGTAGATCTTCTCGGCATCGTAGGGGCAGTTGTCCTTTGCCTTACAGCCGTCCATACAGCGCAGAGCCGCACCCTCGGGAGCTTTGTCGGCGCGGAAGTGGGACAGGTAGCCGAAGGAGCTCAGGCGCACGCAGTGCTTGCCGAGCAGGAACAGCAGGATGTCCATATCGTGGCAGCATTTCTGCAGGATCATCGGGGTACCCGTGCGCCAGTTGCCGCGCACGAAGCTGTGCGCCTGATGCCAGTAGCCGACCTGCTCGATCGCCTGGAAGTTGATCACTTCACCGATCGCGCCGCTTTGCAGCACGCGGCGAAGCTCGGAATAAAACACGGTATAACGAAGGACGTGGCAGACAGCGACCGTCAGACCCGTCTCGTTGACCTTTTCGCGCAGAGCGATGACCTCGTCCTTGTTGGGCGAGATGGGCTTTTCCAAAAGCAGATGATAGCCGAGGTCGAGTGCCTTGATGGCGTAGTCGATATGCTGATCGTCGGGGGTTGCGATGATGCAGACGTCGGCGAGCTTGGGCTGAGCAAGCAGGGAATCGCCGTCAAGATAGCATTGCTCGTCGGTCAGATCCCACAGACGCTTGGCAAGCTCGCGGTGATCCTCACGCGGCTCGGCGATAGCGACGATCTTCATACGTTCGGGGAATTTCTTCTGATACATCGCGTAGGTTTCGCCACCGCGCGAACCGACACCGATGATGGCAACGGTAAACTGTTTCATAGCGCAACACTTCCTTCTTTAATGTTTTTTATAAGTCAAAACGGCAAAGCCGATCTCGGTGCAAAGGGAACGGCGGGCAAGCACGCGCGCCTGGTCATCCTGCCCGGTTTTGTAAAAATACGGGGTCATTTCAAACAGCGCGCGGATGTCTTCAGCGGTTTCGAGCGTCAGCTCATAGCAAAGCTCCTGCCGATGAATAAGCGAAAAGCCTTCAATCTCCGTGCGCTCGGGCTTGTTCAGACGCGGCTCCTTGTAGATGGCCGCCTTGAGCCCGAACAGGTGGCGCTCGGTCGGGATGACGCGGATGAGCACACCGCCCGTTTTCAGCACACGGGCAAATTCGCTGTCGGCGGTCGGCGCAAACACGCTGACAAGTGTGTCAGCGGCACCGTCCGCCACAGGGAGCGAGAAAACACTTGCCACGGCAAGCTCGATCGCTTTTGTACGGGAGGATGCCATTTGCAGGGCGTCCTTGGAAATATCCACACCGCACACCGTCAGGGACGGTGATATCTGTCGGATGGCGGCGGTGTAGTAGCCTTCGCCGCATCCCGCGTCCACAAGGACACCGTTTGCGGGTGTGGTATCCGCAACCGTCTTGCATAATGCGCGTTGCAGGGGCTCGTAAAATCCGCGGTCAAGGAACACCCGTCTTGCCGTCAGCATCCGCTTATCGTCACCGTGACGCTTTGAGGCGGATTGCTGTGAGCGCAACAGATTGACATAGCCCGAGCGAGCCTTGTCAAAGCTGTGTCCGTTTTCACAGCGCAGGGTATTTCCTTGTTCGGTCAATGCCCGTTTGCAAACGGGACAGCAAAAATGCGACATATCGATCACCTTTTTTCCAGTATAGCACAGTTTTTATGAAAAGAAAAGAGGGAAAAAAGGAAGAAATGTCCACAGTTTTGCACAAACGGTGAAAAGGACGGTGCTGTCCCTGTAAAGGGATCGCACCGTCCTTTTCGGTTGCCCTTCTGACCGCCGACAATCGCTTGTCGTTTCCGAGGGCGGGGGATAGGCTGATGGGAGTCGAAACCGTAAATGGTTCCTTAGGCAAAGGCAAATAAACCCGAACCTGCCTTACACGGCAGCCTATCGGTGCTTTTGTCCTTGCCTATTGTTTCAATTCGTCAAACAGCACCGAGGCATCGGCAACGGTTCCGTCTTTGTACAGCTCAAAATGCAGATGCGGTCCGAGATCGCTTTCGCAGGGAATGTCGTCCAGCTTCCCGAGTACATCGTCAACGGTCAGCTCGTCGCCGACCTTCACGGACGCGGATATCCCGCGGTATACGGAGATCACGCCTTCGCCGTGGTCAAGTGTGACACAGCCGCCCCACAGGGGATCGTCCTCGACAAGACTGACCGTCCCGTCGGCAAAGGGCTTCACGCTTTGTCCCTCTTCGCCCTCAAAGTCGATTGCCGTATGCGTGCGGTAGGTATCGAGGGTCTTGTAATACAGCGGTTGCTCGCTGTAAGGGGTCAGCACCTTGTTGCTCAACGGCAGACGAAACAGCAAGACGGCGTCGTTGGCTTCCTTTGCGGTGGCGGTCGTGACCGTTTCGACGGTTGTCGTGGTGGCGGGCTTGACCGCCACAGGCTTGGCGGTAGTGGTCGTGACAACGGTCGTGGCCGTTGTGGTGACATTCGACGGCGTCACATCGCTGACGGGATCCGTCGGCGGTTGTTTTAGAGAATCGGAAAAGGTGGTGGCGGCAACGCCGCCCACAGCGATCAGGCAGATCATCAGCACGGTGAAAAAGCCGCGATTGTGTCGTTTCGGGGCCGTCTCGGTTTGTGTAAAGGGATCTGTGTTTCGGGACATAACCATTCCTCCTGCTATTGTATGCGGTGTTCAAGAGCAGTATGTGTGAGAATGCACCGAAATATACGGGCAAAAAAATTTTTTCAAAAAATGCAAACAAATGTTTGATTTTTTGAAAAAGGTGTGTTATAATGGGTTTGAAATAAGGGGAAAACCCCTGTTTTTGGCAAATTTCACCGACGAACAAACGGTTTTATTCTTTTTGAAGGGGGACTGTCGCTTGAAATCGCTCAATGAAAAGCAACAAAAAGTATTGGCATTTTTGCGTGAACGCGCGCAGGAGGGTCTGCCGCCCACGGTGCGCGAGATCTGCGTCGCCGCGGGGATCAAATCCACCTCCACGGTGCATAACTATCTGAAAATGTTTGAGGAAGAGGGCTACATTTCCCGCCAGTCGGGACTCAACCGCGCCATCAAGCTGCCCGGCGAAAGCGTGACGCGCGTGCCGCTGGTCGGCAAGGTCACGGCGGGTCTGCCGATCCTGGCGGTGGAAAACATTGAGGATTATGTCCCGTATTCGGGCGGCGGATATCCCGCTTCCGAGCTGTTCGCCCTTCGTGTGCAAGGTATGAGTATGGTCAACGCGGGCATTCTTGACCGCGATGTTGTCATCGTGCACCGCACACCCGTGGCGCAAAACGGCGACATCGTGGTGGCACTTTTAGGAGATGAAGCGACCGTCAAACGCATTTATATGGAAAACGGCTACATCCGCCTCCAGCCTGAAAACGACGCCTTTGAACCGATCATCGTGGATGAGGTGGTCGTCCTCGGCCGCGTGGTCTCTCTGGTGCGCTATTTCTGATTAACAGCAATGCCCTTATCGCTGTTCGGCGGTAAGGGCATTTTATTTTACAAACGCTCTTGTCGGGACGGCCCGCTTTATGGTATAATCGGGATATACAATACGGTAGGAAGAGGTGGCGTGTGTGAAAACGCTTGGACTTGTTGTGAGATGGGTTGCCGCGGTAATCTTAACCGTGATCGGTATAGCGGCATTTTGGCTTGCTTTCTGTTACCAAAAAGCACCGCTGGATATGATGCAGATCACGCACGAGGAGGTCGCGGAATATCGGCTTCATAAGCTTCACGAGGTAATGCCGGTCAGCTTTTATGCGGAAGATGATGAGGATATGGCGTATGTATTGGTGGCGTGTCCGAATGCGTCGGAAGAACTGCTGTTGGCATCCCTTTCGATCGATATGGGTCTGCCGCTGTATGAGCAGATCGTCGCGTTTATGGAGGATGAAACACAGCTGATCGGTGACATGACGTTTTCGTGCTATGCCTTTATCAACAGCGATATATCCGAAGAGGATCTGCTGGAGTATTACAGAGAAGGTATGGATTACGTTCGCCCGACCTTTGTGCAAGCGGGAGTGCCGTTTGTGGAAAGCAATCTGGACATGGAATACCTGTGCGGTGCCGATGAGAATTACAAAGAGCATGCGGGTTCGTTGGCGGTGGCCTTTGCTCTGATCGGAGCGGGCAGTCTCGCCATTGCGGTCGTGAATATCGTAAAAGCGTTGCGCAGGAAAAAGGGCGAAACACCTGCACAAGAGCCGCAGGAGCCTTCCTATTCACCGATGGAGGATCCTGCTGATCTGACCAACCGTCGGTAATAGTAAGGATGTGAATGTATGCATATTACGGTTTTGAACGGCAGTCCCAAAGGGGATTACAGTATCACGTTGCAGACGGTGCTGTATCTGCAAAAGGTGTACCCCTCGCACACCTTTGAGGTGGTGGAGGTCGGACGGCGCATCAAGGCACTTGAAAAGGATCTCACCCCCGCCCTTGAGGCGATGGCACGCGCGGAGCTGCTGTTGTTTTCCTACCCCGTGTACACGTTTTTGGCACCCTATCCGTTGCATCGCTTCTTTGAGCTTGTCAAGGCATCGGGGATCGATCTGTCGGGCAAATGGGCAACACAGATCACCACCTCCAAGCATTTTTACGACATCACCGCGCACACGTATGTGCAGGAAAACTGCGGGGATCTCGGGATGCGCGTTATCCGCGGACTGTCAGCGGATATGGAGGATCTGCTGACCGAAAAGGGGCAAAACGATGCCCGCGCGTTTTGGGACTACGTGCAGTTTTGCATCAAGCAGGAGCTCTGCGAAACACCGTTCGCCGTGCCGCGCACGCTCGAGCACATTCAGGTGGAGATTCCCGTTGCCGACAACGCGGACAAGACGGGAGATGTGCTGGTGCTGACCGACTGCGAGCCGGAGGATGTTCAATTGCGTGCGATGATCGACCGTTTTTGTGCGGTGATGCCGCGCAAAACGCGCGTGATCAATCTGCGTGAATACCCGTTTGCGGGCGGATGCTTAGGATGCTTTCGCTGTGCGGTGACGGGAAAATGCGTGCATAAGGACGGCTTTGATGTCTTTTTGCGTGAGACGATCCAGACGGCGCAGGCGATCGTAACGGCGTTTACCATCAAGGATCATTCGATGGGCGCGGTGTTCAAGTGCTACGATGACCGCCAGTTCTGCAACGGGCATCGCGCGGTGACAATGGGGATGCCGATGGGCTATCTCATCAGCGGCTCTTATCACGCGGAACAGAATCTGCAGACCGTCGTTGAGGCACGCGCGCAGGTCGGCGGCAACTTCCTTGCGGGTGTTGCCACGGACGAACGCGATCCCAACGGTGAGATCGATGCATTGGCAACCTCGCTTGCATACGCCCTGGAAAACGGATATACACCGCCCGCGAATTTTTACGGTGTCGGCGGTACCAAGATCTTCCGCGATCTCATCTGGCAGATGCAGGGAATGATGAAGGCGGATCACCGTTTCTTCAAAAAACACGGCTTGTACGATTTTCCGCAGAAAAAGCGGTTGAAAATGTGGGCGATGTACGCGGTCGGTGCGTTGCTGTCTTCACCGAAAATCCTGGCGAAGATGGGCAATAAGATGAACGAGGGTATGCTCGCCCCGTATAAAAACGTATTGGGTAAGATGAAATAAAAAAGCAGCCTCGCGGTTTGAAGCCGCGAGGCTGCTTTTTTGTTGTTACATCAGACCGCCTAAGAGTTCGCGGCAGTCGGCAGTGGAGAGTGTGCCGTCGCCGTCCACATCACCGGCGGCTTCCTGCGCCACGGTGAAGGCGCCTTCGTTGGAAAACTCCTTGAGGGCGGAGCGGATATCCGCTGTATCCGAAGAACCGTCGCGGTTAATGTCGCCGCGCACGGCAAGGGTGTATTCGGCAAGCAGGGTGTCGCCGTTCATCACCTTGACTGTCAGACCGGATTTCGCTTTGGCGGTGTCCGTCACCTCGGTGTCGCCGTCAAAGAAGCGGATGTAGCTGTTGTTTTCCATACCGCTCTTGGTGGCACCGACGGTGAAGTTTGCGTTGGGGGAGAAGATAACTTCCGTTTCCTCGTTGAGGGTGTAGGTGTCGTTGTGGATGGTGATGTTGCCCGCCCAGGAGCCCGTCTTGACAACCTCATCGGTGAAGTACTTGGTGACGGGTGCGTCGCACATCTGTGCGGCGTAAAGGGTGGCATCGCCCTGACTGCGAAGCTCGAAGGTCAGCTTTTTGATGACGCTCTGACCGTCTGCGGGCAGGATGTTGTTCCATTCGTACATACCCAGCAGGTTGAACGAGCGGGAATACTGACCGTCCTTGATGCCGAGCTCGGGATACTCGCTGAAGCCGAGCACGTTGTAGTAGTCGGAGGCGAGGGACACGAATTTGTCGCCCTCGGAGGTGGTCACGATCATCGAGATGTCGAAGTTGGCACCCGCACCGACTGACACGATCCAGTTGGGGATCGCCTGCGGCGAGAAGGTCACGTTCGGATAGAAGCTGACCGCGTAGCCGCCCGTACCCTCGATGTTCAGCTCACCGTTTTTGTAGGTGTACGAGCCCGTGGCACCGGCGACGGGATCCTGCTCAAGGGTGTCAGGGTTCATCAGGTCGATGTAGTTCTGCTCACCGCTGAAGCAAACACTGTAAAGGTTGACATAGTCGTCGGTGTTGCCGATGACGAAATAGCGGATCGCGCGGATGTTGACAATGCCGTTTTCGGGCAGGGTGTACTGACCGCTGCCGTAGAGATAGTTGCCGACGTTGGCGGTGATGACATACTGACCGGGGGCAAAGTCGTTGAGCGTGCCGTTGACGATCTCCGACAGTCGCACGGTATGCTCAACCGCGTTGGCGTCCAGGAAAAGGATATCCGCATTGAACTGCGCCGTCGCGTTCAGCGAGATATTCAGATACGCATATTTGGAGAGATCCACACTGGTGTTATAGTTGGTGAAAGCAGTCGGCCAGCCGTAATCCGCGCCGGCTTTGTACAGGGTCACGGCACCGGAATAGGGGTTGTAGTAGGTCCACACACTGCTGTCACCCCCGGAGGTATATGCCTCGGGGATGAGGTTGCTCTGGGTGGGCATATAGTCGGTGCTGTGCGGCCAGGTAACCGCTTTCCACTCGGCGTGGAGCGAGCGGTCTGCCCAGATGGCGGTGGTATCAAACAGGAACTCCCAGCCGTTTTCGTCGAACCAGCCCAGGAACTCAAAGCCTTCACGGGTGGGGGTGTCGGGTTTCTTGGCATAGCCGCCCTCGGTGACGGTCTGTGCCGCCACGGAGGAGCCGCCGCGGGAGTCAAAGGTCACCTTGTAGCCCTGCGACACGGCGTGGTTGTTGATGACGGTGCCCGTGCGGGTGAGCAGGACGAACCAGTCCACCTTGAGCTTGCCGGTGTTCATCTGTGCAGGGGTCTTCCAGCAGTCACCCGTGCCGGTGGGACGGGCGCTGGTGGGATAGCTGTCATACACGTGGTACTTGCCGTCGCTGTAGCCGACCAGAGCAATGAAGTGACCGGGGACGTGCGCGATCGCCGTGCCGCCGTTGGCAAGATGGTTCTGCAGCTTCGTGTTGTAGGAGTTTGCCCAGTAGCCGTCACCGCTCGAGCCGCAGTCCACGGTAAAGCCGTAGCGCGTGCCGTATTTCGCCTGCAGCTTCGGATACAGCGTGGTGCGGTAGGTGCCCGCGTGGGTGTTGCCGGGGTTGTAGCCGCCGATAGAATGCGCCCACGCCGCTGTTTCGGTCACGCTCATTTCGTTACCCGTCAGGTAACCGACCGCGTTGACGGTGGCGAAGATGCCGCAACCCGTGCGGTACAGCGTACCCAGCGAATCGCCGTAGGTGTAGTTCTTCCATTTGGCGAGGTTCTGGCGCACGACAGCCGTCGGAATGACCGCTTCTGCCGATACGCTGAATGCGCAGGTGCTCGCCATCGAGAACAGCATCGACAGCACCAGCACAAAGCTGAGCACCTTTGCAGATAACGTATGTATTGTCTTCATAAGCTTCATCGTTCCTTTCTGAAAAGCCATATTATGATAGTTTAATTATAACAAAAACACGATGAATGTCAATCGTTTTTGGTGAAAATACCGATAAATCCGCAAAATTTGTGCAATTTTATGACAGATAGGACAAAAAGCGGTGCGTATCGGACAAAAACTGCAAAGAAAAACCCGCGAAAAACGGCGGTTTTGTGCAGGTTTTCCGAAAATGAGGATACGGTACGGCGATGGTATCGCGTTCTTTTTTGCAAGGAATGTCTTTTAAGGTATCGTATTCCATATAAAGGTTTTGAAAAATCTTGTCAAGCGGCGGGGAAAATGCTATACTGAACAGCAGGAGATGATACGTATGTGGATATGGATCGGAATCGGCACAGCGGTTGTTTCGGCGGCGGTGCTGATCATTGCCTATGTCTGCTTCCGTATGGCATTCTATGTGCCGACGCGCAAGCCGATAACGGATGACCGTGTGGATGTTCCCGAGGGAAAGGCGTATGAGCCGTACCGCGAGGATATGGAACGGTGGGCGAGAGAAACGCGCGCCCTTCCTCACGAAGCGATATCGGTCACATCGTTTGACGGGCTGACTCTGCGCGGCAAGTATTATGAATGCGCACCCAATGCGCCGATCGAGCTGATGTTTCACGGGTATCGCGGGCACGCGGAGCGGGATCTGTGCGGCGGCGTTCAGCGTTGCTTCAAGCTGGGACATAACGCCCTGATCGTCAACCAGCGCGCCAGTGCCGACAGTGACGGACACGTTATTACGTTCGGCATACGCGAGTATCGGGATTGCCTGACCTGGGTGGCATTTATGACACAACGCTTCGGCAAGAATGCCCGCATCATCCTGACAGGCATCTCGATGGGAGCGGCAACGGTGATGATGACAGCGGATCAGCCGCTTCCCGATCAGGTGATCGGCATTCTGGCGGACTGCGGCTATTCCTCCCCGAAGGCGATCATCTGCAAGGTGATCCGCCAAATGGGGTTGCCCGTGGCACTTGCCTATCCGTTTGTGCGGCTGGGCGGCTTGCTGTACGGTGGATTTGATATTGAATCCCGTTCGGCGACGGAGGCGCTCAGAAACAGCCGTGTGCCGGTGCTGTTTTTCCACGGAGAGGCGGATGACTTTGTGCCGTGTGAGATGAGCCGTGAGAATTATGCGGCGTGCACCTCGCGCAAGCGGCTGGTTACGGTGAAGGATGCCGACCACGGACTTGCCTATCTTTGCGATCCCGAAGGATATCGGCAGGCAGTGCGGGAATTTTTCGACGAATCTTGCACTTGAAGCAAAACTATGGTATAATGAATAAAATATGTCTTTAACAAGGAGGCAGAATCTATGAAAAACAAGAAGTATTCCCGCGCGCTGGTGTGGCTGTTGACAGCCGCATTGCTGGTGACAGCGGTGTTGCCCGTATCCGCACTCAGCTTTACGGTCGGCAACACGGTTGACGGCATCGGTACCATCGTCAGCAGTGAGTCCTCGACGGTGGCACAGGGGCTTGCGTACAACAAAACGACCTTCACCGACAAAAACGGTATGGGTCAAAGTCTGTACACAATGGAGTTCAATCCCGCATCGACCGGCTACATCCCGATGATGTATCAGGCGAAGCCCAGCTACGGCTGCACCACGGAGAAATCCATTGCCGCGGCTCAGGCAGAAGGCTATGAGGTTCTGGGCGGTATCAACGGTGAGTTCGGTTCTGCCAACGTGGAGAACTGGGGTACGCTGGACAGCCGTATGATCACCAACGGCCGCATCATCGCCGACAGTGAAAATTGCGACGTGATGTGCCTGGCGTTTGACAACACCGGCAAGTTTCAGTTGGTGCAATCCAAAATGGTCTACCATTTCTATGTGGAGGGCAGTGAGGTGTTCAACGCCGCAGGCGGTGCACCCGTTATCGGTTCGATCAACAAGCGCTATGTCGGCACCAACTGGTGGAGCCCGTTCTGCTATTTCGACTACGCGACGGGCGGCAATACCTACACCAACGAAAATGTCAAGGGTGTCGAAGTGGTGTTCAACAAGTTGGACGGCACCGAGCTGACGGTGGAGGGTATTCTGCAGGGCGAAGTGGTGTCGGTCAACACCGATGCCTACGCGACGGCTATGACCGAAAACCAGTTTGTGCTGTACGCGCAGAACGGTTCGGATAACTATGCACGTCTTGCTCAGCTGAAGGTCGGACAGAAGGTGCAGATCTACGCTGAGGAGACCAACGAAGCCTCCAAAGAGATTATGAAGAATGCCGTGACCGTAACGGCGGCGACCTATCCGATCGTGGTGGACGGCAAGGACAATTCCTACAACACCCCGAATGCGGAGGATATCGAGTGGACGGACGCACAGCGCACCGCCATCGGTGTCAAGGAGGACGGCACGCTGGTGTTTGTGTGCGTGGACGGTCGCGGCACGAGCGACAACTTCAACGAGGGCATCAACCTGCACGATCTTGCGCAGCTGATGCTCACCCTCGGCTGTAAGCACGCGGTCAACCTGGACGGCGGCGGCTCCACCACGATGGTGGCGGGCGACGAAACCAAGCTGACCTACGGCCGCGGCGTTTCCAGCTCGATGCTGATCGTCAAAAAGACGGGTGCTTACGCGGATGCCGACGAAAAAGCGGCACTCAAAACCGTGATCGACAAGGCAACCGCTCAGTCCTACACCGGTGCTCAGCAGGCGGCGGTGAACGCGGCGATCGCCAAGGCAAACGCCGTGTATAACAATGCCGATGCGGCGACAGCGGACTATGTCCGCGAGCGCGGCAATCTGTTGCTGGCGATGGGCGAGATTAAAAACGTGCTTCCCAAGGACTACATTTCGCTGAATGTCGAGGACTGGTCGTACGATTCGGCAAAGATCCAGGCGTTCAATGTCGGCGGAGCCCTCAAGATCAACAACACCGACGGCCTCTGGCCGCTCGCTTCGTATGGCTGTAAGATTAAGGTTGCGGCAGGAAGCAAGCTGTTCTTTGATGTGACGGTTGCCGATAAGGCGGTGTTCACGCTGATGATCAACGGTGAAGGCACGATCGTCAACAGCTACATTGCACCCAACAACATCGACAGCGGTACGGGCGACATCATCGGCGGCGGTAAGACCTTCAAGGGTGAGATCGACCTGAGCCAGATCGTGCAGGGCGATTTTGAGCTGACCGGTATCGGTGTGCAGACTGTCGGCGTTGCAGGCGTGTCCTCGCAGGTCACGATCCGTCAGCTGGACATCCGCGGCGCGTATGAGACGGGCGATGTGGACGGCGACTATTATGTCAACAGCAACGACGCGCGTCTGGCGTTGAAGGCACTGCTGAAGACGGCAGAGCTGACCGAACAGCAGGAAACGGCGGCGGATGCCAACGCCGACGGTGATCTCACCGCGGCGGATATCCGCGCGATCCTGATGAAGAGTGTCGGCCTGCTGTGATACCATTCCGATAAATACGTGTGCCGTCGCGTTCGGTTGAACGCGACGGCACTTTTTTTCGGAGGAAGAAACTGCCGTTGTGTCAAAGCGGCAATGACGCTTGACAGAACAGCGTATAATCTATATACTGAATTTAAAGAGAAACCAAAGGAGGCTTCTGTTATGAGAAACCGTATTCTTTGCATATGTCTTGCTCTGGCAATGGTGCTGACGATGTTCAGCGCGATGGCGGTCGCGCCCGCATCGGCGGCGACGGTCAAGCCGAATATTATGGGTGATATCAACGGTGACGGCGTGATGAACACCATCGATGCCCGCCAATACCTCAAGCAAACGCTGACGGGCGTGAGCTTCACGGGGATGACGGCGACCCTTGCCGATCTCAACAGTGACGGTCAGTACGGTACACAGGATGTGCGCGAAATGGTGAAGATGTCCTTGCAGACGAATGAGAACAAACCGACCCGCGCGTTCTGGGTGCCCTATATGGAAGTGGAAACGATGCTCAAATCGGGCGATGTTGCCACGGCGAAGGCGGCGATCGACGCGTGTATGCAGGATTGCGCCGACCGCGGCACCAACGTGGTGTATTTCCACGTGCGTGCCAACAGCGATGCGTATTACCAATCGTCGCTGTTCAACTACAACTGGCGCGCAAAGCCCCTCATCAATGCGGGCTTTGATCCGCTCAGCTATGCGATTCAGTCGGCACACGCCAAGGGAATGGAGCTGCACGCGTGGGTCAACCCGTACCGCATCGGTTCTTCCGATACCAACGCGAAGCTGACGGCGACCTTCTACAAGGGCAATAAGTATTATTACATTCCCAGCGATGCGTCGGTGCAGGAGCTGGTGGTCGGCGGTGTGCGTGAGCTTGTGGAGAACTACGACATCGACGGCATTCAGTTTGATGACTATTTCTATCCGACCGGCTTGATGAACGAAACCGCCGCTGAGGATTTCGAAGCGGACGATTATGCGGCAACGGGTAACGGGATGTCCATCGGTGACTGGCGTCGCAACGCGGTCAACGAGCTGCTTGCCGCGTGCTATAAGGTCTGCCACTCCCGCGAGGGTTGCGTGTTCGGCATCAGCCCGAGCTACGATTTTGAGTCCAACTACGGCGATATGTATGCGGATGCCGCATTCTGGGCAAAGAATCCCGGCTATGTGGATTATTTAGCACCTCAGCTGTACATCGGTTTTGACCACGCGTATGCGCCGTTTGACAAAGCCATCGAGCGCTGGCAGACCCTGCCGCGTCTGCAGACGGTGGATATGATCGCGGGTCTGGCACTGTACAAGACCGGTCTGCTGGAGGATACGTGGGCAGGCACGGCGGGCAAGGTCGAGTGGAAGAACAACAACGACATCATGTCCCGTCAGATCGCGCTGACCAAGTCGCTGGATTGGGACGGCGTGGCGTTTTACAGTCATCAATCGTTCGAGGTCGGCTCCGACCGCGACGCAACGGTCGCCAATGCCGATATGGCGGCGGCTTGCAAGGACTGGCTTGTATTTGAATAAACGATAAAAAGCGGTACGGAAACCGACGGTTTCCGTACCGCTTTTTTTTAATCTTCCGTTAAAGTCATCAGCTCGCGCAGGGCATCGCGCACATCGGAGAAGCCCTGTGTCCACGCACCCATATCGTTGCAGATGTCGCGGACAGTCTGCTTGCCTTCCACACACCACTTGTGCCAGTCCATCTTCATCAGAATGGGCATTTGCGCAAGCTGAAGAACTGCTTCGTAGTGAGCGGGCAGGTCGCGGTTGTCGTGCATCAGCGTGTCACCTGTGACGGTCACGGTGACGGTGTCGGTCACAGCGGCGGTGACCGTGACGGTAGTTGTGTTGGTTGCTGCGTCATACGTTGATGTTGCACCCGCGCAGTCAACGGCGATGTCCTTGCAGAAACCGCGCAGATGAATGCGCCATTCGCGGGTCTGCGGAATCAGCGACAGATCGCCCGTTGCGGGGTGAATCGTAAACACGGCGTTGTCGCCGCAGGTCAGCGTCATCACGGTGGAGGCGTTTGTGCCGTAGCCGTCACCCGCATCCTCGTACAGCGTAAAGGTGTTGTCCGCACCTGGGAATACGACCACGTCCATAACCGAAGCATTTGTCAGGCGGTTATCCTCATACACCGCCATCGGCACGATCGCGCCTGCCTTGGCGAAGACGGGGTAGCTGTCAAGAGCGCGGTGAGCGGTCAGTTTGCGGCCGTGGTTGCGGGTACAGCGGTAATGCAGACCCGTGAAGAAGTCAAACCAGTCGCCCTTCGGAAGCCATACGGGTGCGCTTGCCAGACAGCTTGTCTCACTGCGCTTTTCGGTGAGGGCGGCGACCATCAGCTCACTGCCGAACCAATACTGATTTTTGGCTTCATATGCGCCGTTGTCAAGCGGATGCGAATAATACATCGGCTGGATCAGAGGCGAGAGTTCGTTGTGTGTGCGGTAGTTCATCGCATACAGATACGGGAACAGTGCGTGACGCAGGCGGAGCCAGCGTTCCATCACGGGCTGTGCCTCCGCACCGTAGCACCACGGCTCCTTGCGGTTGAACAGACTGCACGCGCTGTGCAGGCGGTTGATGGGGGAGAAGACACCGAGCTGCATCCAGCGCACGGTCAGCTCGTCGTCGCGATAGCCGCGCATATGACCGCCGATGTCGTGACTCCACCACGGGTAGCCGATGTTGGAGGCGGTGGCGGTGAAATACGGCTGGAAGCGGAGCGATTCCCACGACACCACCGTATCACCCGAAAAGCCGACGGGATAACGCTGACTGCCCGGGCCGCTGTATCGCGAGAAGAACATCGGACGGTTGCCGTTGCGGGCGATGTCGAGAATGTGCAGGTGATTGAGCATCCACAGCGGGTCGAGCACCTCGCGCTCATCCGCCAGCTTGCCGTCAACGTTGCGCTCGTGGATCCACCAATAGTCGGTGCCCTGTTGCCAGTCCATCCACCAGAAATTCACGCCGTCCTCCTCGTGCGGATGGTGCAGAATATCAAAATAATTTGCCATAAAGGTCTTGGAGAGAATGTCAAACGGCACGCGCTTACCGCTTTTCGGATCGATCCCGCACGCCTGCGCCATCTCCGCATACATCTCCTCGTGGCGGTTGACACCCGAGTGGGGATGCAGGTTGAGTGCGATCTTGAGATGGCGGTTTTGCAGTTCCCTGAGGAACGCCTTGTGGTCGGGAAACAGCTCTTTGTTCCACGTGTAGCCCGTCCAGCCGCCGACGATCTCATCATCGGGATCTTTCATATCCTCGGGTATCTCGGTGATGTGCCAGTCCATATCCACAACGCCGACCGAGAACGGTACACGGCGTTCGGTGAAGCGGTTCATCAGCTCCAGGTACTCCGTGTCGGAATACGGATGGTAGCGGCTCCACCAGTTTCCTAATGCATATGCAGGCAGAAGAGGGGGTGCACCCGTCAGGCGCATAAAGTCTCGCACGGCACCGCGGTAGTCGTAGCCGTAGGCGAACACATACAGATCCACGGTATCGGGAGTGCGTACCTCCACCCAGCCGTCATCACCCAACAGCATTGTGTGGCTGTCGTCGATCACGGCGATGCCGCGTCGCGAGCAGACACCCGAGCCGAGAGGGGCTTCGCCCTCGACAAGGTCAAGCGTGCGCAGAGTACCGCCCAGATCCTCAATGTCATCGCCGTAGTGCCAGACGGTGCCGGGCTCAGCTTTGAGCGTGAGCGACAGCGTCTGCGCCGTGAACGGTGCAGACGTCGGGCAGGAAAGACGCACGGCATCGGTTTCGACGGTCAGCGTGTTGTCTGTCTCACAGACCGTGAAACCGACCTTGTCAAAATCGCGGTAGAACATCGACTGACTGGCACGGTCTTCAAATACGCCGCTTGCGCTGTATTCCAGACGGAGAAGCGACGGGGTCAGCACGGTCACACGGCAGGTTTCGGCGGTGATCACGTTGTCTGCGAGGGCTTTGGGGCGGACAGGCCATAAAAATCGGTTGTTTTTCATTGCATACACCTCACTTTTTGTCCGATTATAGCATATTTATTGTCGCTTGACAACCATATTTGTCCAAGTCTATACTTATGGTAGTAAAAAATTGTTATCGGAGTGGATATTATGGATATGAAATCGTTATGCAGACGCGTCGCCGCCGAGGGCGCGGTGCTTCTGAAAAATGACGGCAACGTGCTTCCGCTTGTCAAGGGAAGCAGACTTGCCGTGTTCGGCAGAGCACAGACCTTCTACTATAAAAGCGGCACGGGCTCGGGCGGTCTGGTGCACATCGAGAAAGAACCCGTTGTGATCGAATCGCTTAAAGAGAACACGGATCTGGTGCTGGATGACGCGCTGATGAAGCTGTACGACACCTTTGTTGCGGAGCATCCGTTTGATGACGGCGGCGGCAAATGGGCGGGTGAGCCGTGGTTCCAGGAGGAAATGCCCATTGCCGAGGAGGATGTCCGGGCGGCGGCATCCCGCAACGATGCCGCACTCATTGTGCTGGCGCGTACGGCGGGCGAGGATCACGACAACGCCGACGAAGCGGGAAGCTATCGCCTCACCGCGCAGGAGGAGCGTTTGCTGTCGCTTGTCAGCACGCATTTTGAGCGGGTCATCGTGGCGCTCAACGTCGGCAAT
This sequence comes from Oscillospiraceae bacterium, assembly GCA_015065805.1. Taxonomy (GTDB): domain Bacteria; phylum Bacillota; class Clostridia; order Oscillospirales; family Acutalibacteraceae; genus RGIG1959. Next base: position 35,431 of record SVPN01000011.1, read on the forward strand.
ATGATCGACACCTCGTTTACGGCGCGTTACCCCGTGTCGGCGCTTATGTATATCTGGCAGGGCGGTATGGAAGGTGCCAACGCGTTTGCCGATCTGCTCAGCGGCAAGGCATATCCCTGTGGCAAGCTGACCGATACCGCCGCGTGGCGCATTGAGGATCATCCGTCTGATGCCAACTTCGGCAGTACCGAGCGCAATATCTATGCCGAGGATGTGTATGTCGGCTACCGCTATTTTGAAACCTTCGACAAGGATGCCGTGCAGTATCCGTTCGGCTTCGGCTTGTCGTATACGACCTTTGAAACCACGGCCTGTGCAAGTGAGCAGGACGGCGTTGTCACCGTGACGGCAACCGTCACGAACACGGGTGACCGTGCGGGCAAGGAAACCGTGCAGGTATACCTAAAAACGCCCTGCGGCAAGTTAGGCACACCCGCAAGACAGTTAGCGGCATTTGCGAAAACGGCGGAGCTTGCTCCCGCGCAAAGTCAGACACTGACATTGCGCTTTGCGCTTGCCGATACGGCGGCGTATGATGACAGCGGCGTGACGGGTCATCGCTCGTGCTATGTGCTTGAGCAGGGTGACTACACGGTGTTTGTCGGTTCGGATGTACGTGCGGCGTCGGCGGTGCTGACCGTCACACGCGAGGAGCTGACGGTCGTCAAAGCACTCGAAGAGGTGATGGCACCGACGATCGGCTTTGACCGTATGTGCGCTGTTGAGGAAAACGGCGAGCGCGTCAAGGGTATCGGCAAGGTGACTCCCGCTACGGTGGATCTGACCGCGCGCATCGAAGCCCGCCGCCCCGCCGCACTGGCGTACACGGGCGACAAGGGCATCAAGCTCAAGGATGTGTATGACCGCAACGCTACGCTCGACAGCTTTGTGGCACAGCTGAGCGATGCCGATCTTGCCGCGCTTGCCTGCGGCGAGGGTATGAACAGCCCCAAAGCGACTCCCGGTACGGGTGGTGCGCTGGGCGGTCAGACCGAAAGCCTGTCGGCGTTCGGCATTCCCGTCTGCTGTGTGACCGACGGCCCGTCAGGTGTGCGTCTGGACAGCGGCGAGCAGGCATCGTCCATCCCCAACGGCACGTTGCTTGCGTGCACGTGGGATGCGGCGCTGGTGGAGGAGTTGTATTCTCACATCGGTGAGGAGTTGCGCTTCTATCACGTGGATGCTCTGCTCGGCCCCGGCATCAATATCCACCGCCATCCGCTTTGCGGACGCAATTTTGAATATTTCTCGGAAGACCCCTATCTGACGGGTACGCTTGCCGCCGCGGTGACGCGCGGTGTCGCGTCCAAGGGCGCGTTTGCGACGATCAAGCATTTTTGCGGCAACAACCAGGAGACCAACCGCTACGGCAGTGAGACGGTGGTGTCCGAGCGCGCATTACGCGAGATCTATCTGCGCCCGTTCGAGTTGGCGGTAAAGAACGGCGAAAACGTGCTGATTATGACCGCCTACAACCCTGTCAACGGCTACTGGACGGCATCGCATTACGATCTGACGGCAACGGTGCTTCGCGGCGAGTGGGGCTTTGACAATTTCGTAATGACCGACTGGTGGGCAAAATGCAACCTCCATCAGGGTGAGGACGGCAACGGCGGACTGTTGCAGGCGATGATCCGCGCGCAAAACGATGTGTATATGGTGTGTGCGGATGCCGCCACGAAATCGCAGAGCATTCTGGAAGGCTTGGCAAGCGGTTACATCACCCGCGGTGAGCTGCAGCAGTGCGCGAAAACGATCTGCAACTGGATTCTGCGCAGTATCACGTTTGAGGAGTATCTGGAGCGCGGCTGTGTGCCGAAATACCCGATCGTGCGCAGTGATGCCGATATGACGGCGGTTGCGACGCTTGAAGACCCGTCGGTGGATACCGCTTACGAGGCGACGCTTCGTCAGGGTGCGACATCGGTCACGATGAGCATCCGAAGCGATACGGATGTGCTGGCACAGACCCCTGTGACGGTGCGCGTCGGCGATGTCACGGTGACGGTGTCGGTGTGCGGCACCGAGGGTTCTTTTGTTGACGTGAAACGCTTCATCGAGATTCCTAAGGACGGTGTGTGCAACATCACGCTGAGCCATATCGATGTGATCACGGTGGGCAATGTGACAATCAAACAGTAAAAAAGGGGCTGTCGCTATCAACTGCGACGGCTCCTTTTTCTTGCACTTTTCGACAGAATATGGTAAAATGACGGTACCGTAAATTTATGAGGAGGTTGTTCTTATGTTTGATAACATCGGCGGAAAAATCAAAGGCTTGGCGAAATTCATGACGGGTGTGGGAATTGCGGCTTCCTGGTGTGTTTGTATCAGCTTTTTGGTAACGGGGGATGAGGTTTTCGCACTGATCGGTGTCGGTATCGGCATTGTAGGTTCTCTGCTGTCGTGGGTATCGGCGTTCTTGCTGTACGGCTTCGGTCAGTTAGTGGAAAATTCGGATATTCTGGCAGGGCGCAAAACGTTGGAAGAGATCGAAGACAGCGGCGATGAGCAAGCACCCCCCAAAATGGTGTCGGCACCTCGCGCAGTTGCTGAGAGTCCGGACAGCGTCGGTGCTGTTGAAGAAGTGCAAATGCCGGACGAGTTTACGGGTCCGGAGGATCCTGTACTTGCCGAGAAGCTGGAAAATCTGGAGATGCGGTTCGCCAAGGGGCAGATTACGCAGGAGGCGTATGAGCAGGAACGCGAATTGCTTCTCAAGCAAGCCAAATGGTTTAACGAATAACAAAAAAGCATCGAAGCGGTTGCTCAGTAGTTCTTAACGGAGAAAATGGCGGCAACATCGTAGGGCGGGGGCTTGCTCCCGCCGCAAGTCCTGAAAAAACAAAATCCGCAGATGCTCTTGTGCATCTGCGGATTTTGCTATATAATGACAATGGTGATATATATGGAAAACAGTCTGCCTCAAAGAAAGCACCTTCGCTTAAAACATTACGATTACAGCACAGCAGGTGCATACTATATCACGATTTGTACCCACAACAGACAATGTTTGTTGTCACGCATTATCGGTGGAGGTATGGAGCCTGCCGAAATTCAATATACGCCATACGGTATAATTGCCGAGGAACAGCTGTTTCTGTTGGAAAAGAGATATCCTTCTTTGAAGGTTGATCAATATGTCATTATGCCGAATCATATTCATGTTATCTTTTTATTAGAAAACACGGCGGGAGCAAGCCCCCGCCCTACGATCAAAGATGTTGTTTGTGCGTATAAATCGCTGACAACCATACGATGCAAGGCGGTACAACCTATTGACAAATTGTTTCAAACCTCATTTTATGAACACGTCATTCGCGGGCGGGAAGATTATGAAGAAATTGCAGAATACATTATCAACAACCCGAAACAATGGGAGTTGGATAAGTTGTATTCCAAAGAATAAGGGTTCAGGTTCACCCGATATATTTGTGCCTCAAATGCAATAAGGACATATTTGTATAAAAATGAGTCCTCCTCAAGAATAACGAGGAGGACTCATTTTTATTTGTTTGCTTCGATAGCCGCAGCCCCCGCCCTACGTTCTCTTTTATAATTCTCCGCTAAGGACAACTCCCATTGCTTCGATGCTTTTTCATGTTTATTACAGCACGATCTCCTTGCCTTGTGCGGCGGAGTCGTAGATCGCTTCGAGCATTTGTTGCATCTGCACCGCCTGCTCCAAGGGGTATTTCGGGGTCTTGCCGCCGAGGACACAGTCGGCAAAGTGCTTGAGCTCTTCGGCAAAGCGGTCGTTGTCACCGACGGTGATGACATCGTCCGACAGATAGTCAAGGCGCTCGCCGTAGACGGTCAGCGGATCGAGTGTCACACCCGATTTACTGCCGACGATCTGCACATCGGTGTGGTTCGGGCCGTTGAATGCCCACGTGGCTTCGAACAGCATTGCCGCGCCGTTTTCAAAGTGGATCACGCCGACGCCGGAATCCTCGCAGTCGAACTGATTGTCGGGGCAGGGCGTACCCTGCCAGCGACCGACACCCTTTGTCTGATAATCGCCGTGCGGGGCGAATACCTGCGCGCTGACGCGGGTCGGCTTCGGGTTGCCCATCAGATACCACGCGGCATCGATGCTGTGCACGCCGATGTCGATGACGGGACCGCCGCCCGAGGTCTTTTTATCGGTAAACCAACCGGTGGGAGTGCCGCGACGGCGGACATTGGCAACCTTCGCGTAATACACATCACCGAGCTCGCCCGCTTCGAGCATTTCGCGGACATACATATTCTGTGTGTTGAAGCGACCGGGAACCGCGAGCATAAAGGTGACGCCCGCTTCCTTGACGGCGGCTTCCATCGCCTTGGCATCGGCAAGCGATTTTGCCATCGGCTTTTCGCACACAACGTGCTTGCCCGCCTTGGCGGCGGCAATGCACACGGGTGCGTGTCCGTTGTTCCACGTGCAGATATCCACCGCTTCAATGTCGGCGTTTTCCAGCATCTCTTCCACCGAGCCGAAATAGGCGGGGATGTGATATTGCTCTGCCGCCGCTTTGGCGCGGTCAAGGTTCAGATCGCAGATCGCAACGACCTCTATGTTGTCACACGCCGCATAGGCGGGCAGATGCGCGTTGACAGCGATGTTGCCCGCGCCCACGATACCGATTTTCAGCTTGCTCATAAAACAGTCACTCCTTTTAGGGGTTAGTTGATTTTTCCTTGGATCTTACAGACCATATGCCCGATCAGCTTGCGCGGGGCAAAGCGGGTGCCGAATACCAACAGCTTGTTGGAGAAACGGTGCACCGCCACCGTTTTCCCTTTCATCAGGGCGGTGTAGCCGTAGTCCGCCACCTCATCGGGCGTGGATACGTGCAACGAGCGGAACAGCTTCGAGTTTGCCAGCTCCGCCGCGTCGGAAAAGCCCGTGTCGATGGGGCCCGGGCAAAGCGCCGTGACGGTGATACCGCTGTCCTTCAGCTCGTGGGCGATCGCCTGCGAGAAGGATACCACAAAGGCTTTCGTGGCGTAATACACCGACATATACGGGCCTTGCTGGAACGCCGCAATGGAGGCAACGTTCAGAATTTTGCCGCGGCGGTTGCGACGCATGGCGGGCAATACTGCGTGGGTCAGCTCCATCAGGGCTTTGACGTTGAGATCGACCATCGCCGATTGCTTTTGAATGTCGCTGTCGGCAAAGTCGCCGAAATCGCCGAAGCCTGCGTTGTTGACAAGGATGTCCACCGACAATCCCTGCCCGTGAACCGTCGTCATCAGCTCCTCGGCGGCGTGAGGCTTTCCGAGGTCGCAGGGGATGGGGGTGACGGTGACCGCGTGGGCGGCTTCGATCGCCGCTTTGGCGGCATCGAGTTTATCGGCACTGCGGGCAGTGAGGATCAGGTCATACCCCGCTTTTGCGAAGCGGTGCGCAAGGCTGAGTCCCAGTCCGCCCGAAGCACCCGTGATCAATACGGTTTGTTTCACAGCGTTTTCACCAGTTCCTTCAGATAGTCTGCAAAGGCGGGACCAAGGTCGGGACGCGACAGCGCCACCTCGCAGGTCGCCTGCAGGATGCCTAACTTGTTGCCCATATCGTAGCGCGTGCCCGTGTAATCCACACCGACCATTCCTTCGCGCACGGCAAGGGTGCGCATCGCGTCGGTCAGCTGAATCTCACCGCCTGCTCCGGGCGGCGTGTTGTCGAGGATGTCGAAGATGGACGGCGGTAACACACAACGGCCGAGGATGGAGAACAGCGACATGATCTGGTCGGGCTTCGGCTTTTCGATCATATCGGTCACGGAATAGGTGCGCTCGCCGAGCGGATCGACCGCCAGGGAGCAATATTTCACGATTTGCTCGGGGGTGACCTCCTTGATGCCGACAACGCCCTTGCCGTGTTGCTCGTAAGCGCGGCAAAGCTGGGCGCAGGCGGGGTCCTCACCGATGATGACATCGTCGCCGTACAGCACGGCAAACGGCTCGTCTCCGACAAAGGAGCGCGCGCAGTTGACCGCGTGTCCGAGACCCTTTGTTTCCTTCTGGCGCAGGAAGTAGATGTTCGCCATATCGGTGATGCGGCGCACTTCCTCAAGCTCGGCGGTGCGACCCGCGGCTTCGAGACGCTCCTCAAGCTCAATGGCGTGATCAAAATGATCCTCGATGATACCTTTGCCGCGGTTGGTGATGATGAGGATGTCCGTGATGCCCGAAGCGACGGCTTCCTCCACGATGTATTGGATGGCAGGCTTATCTACAATGGGGAGCATTTCCTTGGGACACGCCTTGGAAATGGGGAGAACGCGGGTGCCGAGACCCGCCGCAGGGATCACGGCTTTTTTAACGGATTGTGCCAAGTGGATCGCCTCCAAATGTACATATTTTGTTTATTATACCATATCTTTCGGCGGAATGCAAGAAAAGAAACAGGATACACGGGAAAAGCATACATTTTCCCGTGTATCCTGTTTTCAATGCTTTACAGGCTGTCGATAATGCCCTGGAGCATATCGCGTGCCATAACGATGTCGGCGGTCTGCTGATCGCCTTCGATCTCGCGCTCGATGGTGATGCAACCGTCGTAGCCGAGCTCGTGCAGACCCTTGATCAGTGCGGGGAAGTCCACCTTGCCCTGACCCATCGGGGTCTCCCAGCCTAATTCACGGCCGCTGGTGGGATATTTGCCGTCCTTGCCGTGCACGCCGCGGACATATTTGCCGATGACATCCAGTGCATCCACGGGGTTGCCCTTGCCGTAGAGAATGAGGTTAGCGGGGTCAAGGTTGACACCGAGGTTATCAAAGCCGACATCCTCAAACAGACGCAGCAGGGTGACGGGGGTCTCCTGACCCGTCTCGAACAGCAGGTACTGACCGTTGAACTTGAGCACCTCTGCCAGGTAGGTCACCACAGCGACAAAGCCCGAATAATGCGGGTCATAGGGGTTTTCGGGGACATAGCCCATATGGGTCACGATATCGGTGACACCGATCTTCTTAGCGAACTGTGCGCCCTGCAGAAGATTTTGCAGGCGTGCATAGCGGTAGGCTTCGGGAACCAGACCGAGGGTCTCCTGACCGCCGTAGAAGTTCCACTGCACGGGGCCTTCCCAACCGCACCACAGCGCGGTGATGGTCACATCATATTCCTTGCAGGCGTCGAGGACTTCCTGCACGCGCTCGTCGGTGCGCTGTGACTGATCCCAGCTCATCAGCTGGCAGTGGTGCAGACCGAGGGCGGTGAGGTTCTTGAATTTTTCCGCAATGGGGGTGGCGTCAAAGGACACGCAGGTACCGATTGTCATCATAACGATATCGTTCCTTTCATTCTGAAGTGGGACGGGAATCCCCGTCTTGTTTCATTATACCGAAGCCGTCTGCAAAATGCAAGTGGGAATCGGGGGTTTTGTTGTTAAGAAGCGATTTTTGTGTAAACGCGGGGAAGAATGCTGTTTACATTTTCCGTATCTTCGCCGCCGACCTGCTGCTTGAAGGTCAGCTTGTCATCTTCCAGCGTATAGGTGATGTACACATTCTCGTCCACGCCGTAATCCAATCCCGCCGAGAGATAGATCTTGTCTTCGGTGATTTTAAAGCGACCCTGTGTGACGGCTTCCTCACGCAAACTGTCGAAATATTCCTTGTCCATCAGCTCATCCCAGGTCAGACCGTCCAGTTCCATCGCTTCGTCGATGGTCATATCCAGGCCGTATTCTTCCAGAAGAGCGGTATAAGCATCGGTGATGGTTTCGGTCATGACTTCCCTGTACGCTTTTTCGTAGGCATCCACATCCAGAGTGCAGGTGTAGCGACTGCCGTTTTCAAAGGTATAGGTTTCTTTCATAATCACGTTTTCAAAGCCGTCCAGCGAAACGAATTCCGAAATCTGAGAGGTGTCGCCCAATGCTACTTCGGCGTAGGTGTAGGTAGTTTCCCAGGTGCCGACAATGGGATGGGGTTCGATACAACCCGACATAGAGACGGTCAGGGCGATCATCAGCACAGCGGCACTCAGAACGGACAGAATTGTTTTCATAAGAACAAGCCTCCTAAAGACGATATGGAATTTGTCGCCAAATGTCGGTAAATCCAGTATACAACGTGTATTTGCCGTTTTCAAGTGAATGTTTGCAAAATATTTATCAAAAAACGGTTTCCATTCCGGGAAAACTATGGTATACTGCTGATATCTATACTTGTTCTACGGAGGGATCGGAATGGAACCGATTGTTCAAAAGCCGCTTGACGGCGTGACATTTCTGACAATAACCGATGACCGCTTCACCACTGCCCGCATCTCGGTCAGCCTGTATGTACCGCTTGCCGAGCAGACAGCGGGTCTGTATGCAACGTTGCCGTTTTTGCTCAGTCGCGGATGCCGCCGCTTTGACAGCGTGACGGCATTCCACCGTGAGCTGGATCGCCTTTACGGCGCAACGGTCAACGGCTCTCTGGATGTGTCGGGTGAAACGCAGATCCTGCAGCTGTATATGTCGTGCCTGGATGACCGCTTTGCACTCAAAGGGGAAGCGGTGTCGGCGGAATGTGCCGAGCTGCTTTTAGATGTGCTGTTTGATCCGCCGCTGGAAAACGGCGTGTTCCGCGCGCAGGATGTGGAGGAGGAACGCCGTTGTACGCTGGAAAGCATTGCGGCGGAAATCAACAACAAGCGCCGTTATGCGGCGAACCGCGGAAAAGAAGTGCTTTGTAAGGGTGAGCCGTATGCGGTGTCGAGATTCGGCACCAAGGAGCGCGTGGAGGCACTGACTCCCGAAGAGCTGACCGCCGCGTGGCGTGAGCTGCTTCGCACGGCACCGATGCGGGTCGTGTATCAGGGAAGCGGTGACGGCAAGGCGGTGCTGGATGCATTCGTCAACCGTTTGGGTGAGCGCAGAGCGAATACCATGCCTGCGGTCGTGCAGAACCCCGCCAAGGCGGAGATTGCGCGTGAAAACGAGCAGATGGATGTCAATCAGTGTCAGCTCGTTTTAGGCTTCCGCACCGAGGTCAGCGGCGATCATCCGCTGTGCGATGCCCTGCGTGTGGCAAACGCCGTGTTCGGCGCAACACCGCATTCGCTGTTGTTCCGCCACGTGCGTGAGGAGCACAGCCTGTGCTATTATTGCGTGTCCCGCTATGACCGCCGCAAAGGAATTGTGCTGGTGGAGAGCGGCGTTGAGGAAGCGTCGCTTGTCAAAGCGGAGGAAGAGATCCTTCGCCAGTTAGAGGATCTGAAAAACGGAAAATTCACCGACGAAGAGCTGGAAAACGCCCGCCTTTCTCAGCTGGATGCGTTGATGGGAATACAGGATTCTTCGGGTATGATCGAGGAATGGTACAGCTCGCAGGGGCCTGACCGCCTTCGCTCTCCCGAGCAGGTGATGGACGGCATCCGTGCGGTTACGCGCGAGCAGGTGATCGAAGCGGCGAAGACGATCGCGCACGATTGTGTGTTTACGCTGACCCCGGACAGAAAGGAGGAGACGGCATGACCAAGACCTATACATTGGTGACGGGTGAGACACTGCACCGCATCGACCACGCGTCGGGACTGACGATCTTTGTGTACCCGAAAAAGGGCTACCGCTCCACCTATGCGATGTTCGGCACGCGCTACGGCTCGGTTGACACGGCGTTTATTAAAGACGGCAAGCGCATTGAGGTGCCTGCGGGCATTGCGCATTATCTGGAGCATAAGCTGTTTGAAAACGAGGACTGTGACGCGTTTGAGCGGTACGCGAAAACGGGCGCATCTGCCAATGCGTTCACGAGCTTTGATGTGACGGCCTATCTGTTTGAGTGTTCGGACCGTTTTTCGGAATCGCTGGAGATCCTGCTGGATTTTGTGCAAAAGCCGTATTTCACCGAGGCAACCGTGCAGAAGGAGCAGGGCATCATCGGGCAGGAGATCCGTATGTGTGAGGATTCTCCCACTCGCCGCGTGATGTTCAATCTGCTCCGTGCGATGTATAAGGAGCACCCCGTGCGCATCGACATTGCGGGCACGGTGGAATCCATCTCTCACATCACGCCTGAGCTGCTTTATGATTGTTACTACACCTTCTACAATCTGCACAATATGGTGCTGACCGTGTGCGGCAATGCGACCGTTGAGGAAGTGCTCGAGGTTGCCGACCGTGTGCTGATCCCCGCAAAGCCGCTGTCGCTGGACAGCTCGCTTCCCGCAGAGCCGCGCGAAACCTTTGAAAAGGAGATCGAACAGGTGATGCCCGTTGCGGTACCGCTGTTCTATATCGGATACAAATGTCCCGTGGAGGGACTGCACCCGGATCCGAAAACCCTGCTGACGGCGGAAATGGCGATCGAACTGCTGTGCGGACACGGTTCCGAGTTGTACGCATCGCTGATGCGGGACGGCCTGATCAATGACAGCTTCGGCGGCGAGCTCTTCGAGGGACGCGGATTTGCCCTGATGCTCATCGGCGGTGTGAGCCGTGACCCGAAGGCGGTGCAGGAGGCGGTGCAGGCGGAGATCGTACGTCTGCAGAAAAACGGCGTGGACGAAACCCGTTTTGAAGAGCTCAAGGCATCGTTTTACGGTCGTCTGCTCTGTCGCTTCAACAGTGTGGAATCGTCGGCAACGGCATTGATGGATGACTATTTCCACGGCTTTGAGCCGTTTGTGTATTCCGAGATTGCGGCATCGCTTGAAAAGGCCGACCTCGACCGCATCCTCACCGAATGGATGGTGCCTGAGTGCAGTACGCTGTCGGTGGTGCGCGGTAAGGAGGAAGTCTGATGGAGCATTGGGTCGCGTTCCCGAAGCTCGGGCTGGAATTCTCTGTGCCGCAGTCGGTGGCGGAATTTTCACTGTTCGGCATCGATATCAACATCCGCTGGTACGGTCTGCTTATTGCGATCGGCTTTGCGTGTGCGTTGCTGTATGCGCACGTGCGCGCACCGAAGCTGAATATGGACCGTGACCGTATGATGGATGTGGTGCTGGTGACCGTCGTGGTGGCGGTGCTGTGCACACGGCTGTATTACGTGCTGTTTTCCGATCCCGCGTATTATTTTGCACATCCCGAAAAAATTCTTGCCATCTGGGACGGCGGACTGGGGATCTACGGCGGCATTATCGGTGCGTTCACCTGCGGCTATGTGATGTGCCGTATCCGAAAGGTGTCGGTGCGCACGATGTACGATCTTGCCGCGGTCGGCTTCCTGATGGGACAGGGCATCGGACGCTGGGGTAATTTCTTTAATCAGGAGGCGTACGGCGCGAATACGGATCTGCCGTGGGGGATGACGGGTGACATCATTCAAAGCGGTGTCAACGGTGCGGTTGCCGATCAGACGGCACCCGTGCATCCGACGTTTTTGTATGAATCGCTGTGGTGCCTGCTCGGGGTGCTGGTGATGCATCTGATGTTCACCAAATGTTACCGCTTCCGCGGACAGATCTTTGCCTCGTACCTGATCTGGTACGGCGCGGAACGGTTTTTCGTGGAGGGTCTGCGTGCGGATAGCCTGATGCTCGGCCCCGTGCGCGTATCGCAGTTGGCGGCGATTGCGGCGATTGCCGTGGGCGCCACATTGCTTGTGTGGTTGCCGCGCTACGATAAGAAGCGATCCGCACAGGAGGAAACGGCAACAGAGGAAGGTCTTATTTTACAGGAGGATGAAGAGAATGGCAGTGATTATTGACGGAAAAGCGGTCAGCGCGGCGGTTCGCGCCGAGGTTGCCGCTGAGGTCGAACAATTGAAAGCAAAGGGCATCACCCCGGGTTTAGCGGTGATCATCGTCGGCGATGACCCCGCCTCGCGCGTGTATGTCAACAATAAGAAAAAGGCGTGCAGCGAGGTCGGAATGTATTCCGAGGAGTTTGCACTTCCCGCCGACACCACGCAGGAGGAGCTGTTAGCGTTGGTGGCAAGCCTCAACGGCAGAAGCGATATCAACGGCATTCTCTGCCAGCTGCCGCTTCCGAAGGGGCTTTCCGACAAGGACGTGATCGAGGCGATCTCGCCTGTGAAAGACGTGGATGCGTTCCACGCACAGAACGTGGGCAATATTATGATCGGCGATTACCGCTTCCTGCCGTGCACGCCCGCAGGCGTGATGGAGCTTCTGCACCGCGCGGGTGTGGAAGTGGCAGGCAAGCGCTGTGTCGTGATCGGCAGAAGCAACATCGTCGGCAAGCCGATGGCCATGCTTCTTCTGCACGAAAACGGCACGGTCACTGTTTGTCATTCCCGCACGCAGGAGCTTGCCGCGATCTGCCGCGAGGCGGATATTTTGGTGGCGGCTGTCGGCAAGGCAAAATTCGTCACCGCCGATATGGTCAAGCCCGGTGCGGCGGTCATCGATGTCGGTATGAACCGCGATGAAAACGGCAAGCTGTGCGGCGATGTCGATTACGCGTCGGTGGAGCCGATCGCGGGTTACATCACGCCGGTTCCGGGCGGTGTCGGTCCGATGACGATCGCAATGCTGATGAAAAACACCCTGATGGCGGCAAAGCTGCAGAATGCATTGCTGATCTGAGCGGAAGAATCCTATATACCCCGAACGCAGTCGTGTTCGGGGTATATTTGTTTTGAACGGTACATACAATGCACCGAGGTGATGGGGATGAAGCGGCAACAGCGGTTAGGAATTGCCATAACCTGCGTATTCTGCGCGGTATTGCTTTTGGCGGCGTTGTCCGAGCAGGTGGTGTTCACCGACGGCGAGTCGCGGGGGACGCGTGTCCGCGTGGTGGTGGACGCAGGTCACGGCGGTTTTGACGGCGGTGCCAAAGCGCCCGACGGCACCGAGGAAAAGACACTGAATCTGTGTATTGCGCGATCAGCGGCGGCGATGCTGAGGGTGTGCGGGTATGAGGTCGTGATGACAAGAGACACCGATGAGGGCTTGCAACATACCGACGATGCCACCATCCGTGCAAAAAAGGTCAGCGATATGCAGGCGCGGCTGTCGTTGTATGAGGAGGCGCAGGCGGTGATCAGCATCCATCAGAATATGTTTGCCGCACAGAATTGTCGCGGTACACAGGTGTTTTATTCCCCGAACCATCCCCGTTCAAAGGTATTGGCGACCTGCGTGCGCGAAAAGGTGCTTTCTCAGCTTCAGCCCGATAACACGCGGGAGCTCAAAGCGGGTAACAAGGAGATTTTCCTGCTTCACAAAACCACCGTCCCTGCGATACTGGTGGAATGCGGGTTTTTGTCCAATCCGCAGGAGTTGGAAATGCTCAAGGATGACACGTATCAGCGACAGCTCGGCTTTTCGATCGCGTGCGGGATGCTGCAATATACGGCACAGGGAGGGAGTGCGGCGTGATGACGGGTTTGTGGGTGATCGGCGGTATCATCGCGGCGGCGGTGCTTGTCGGGGCGTGCCTGACGCGCCGTCCCGTCCGTTCCCTGTGCGGCAGTGCGCTGGAGGGCATCTGCGCGTTGGCGGCGGTGAATGTATTCAGTGTGTTCAGCGGTGTCACGCTCGGCGTGACGACCTTTTCGCTGGCGGTCAGCTGTGTGCTCGGCATCCCCGGAGTGGCAACACTTCTGGTGATGCAGGTGCTGTTCGGGCTCTGAAAAAAACGAACCCCTCTGTCGGTTTGAACTGCCCCAATTTGTGCGGACAGTACAAAAACACCCCTATGGCAGGTAATATTAAGTTTTAACAAGCAAACTGACTTCGTTGTTCGAGCGGAGTCAGTTTTGTTTTTAGCTGAATACGATCATG